>NZ_JBIAHP010000001.1:600798-745266 GCF_042870715.1 Streptomyces sp. NPDC006463
CGTGCCCCCCCAGCACGCCCCCCCCGGGCGGGGGGGGGGGCGGGGGGGGCCCCCCCCGCCCCCCCCCGCCCCCCCCGGGGCCCCCCCCCCCCGCGGGGGCCCCCCCCCCCCGACTGTACGACGGCCCCCGCGGGTCAGAGCCCGGCGAGGAACTCCAGGAGCGCCCGGTTGAAGGCCTCGGGCTGTTCCACACCGGGCAGGTGCCCGGCCCGCTCGATGACGGCGAGCACCGAGTGCGGCATCATCGCGTGCAGCGCCTCGGCCTGCGCCACCGGGGTGTAGACGTCGTCCGCGCCGACGACCACGAGGCAGGGCTCCGCGGCCCCGGCGAGGACGGGCCGGTAGTCGGGCCGCTCGGCCCGGCCGCGCAGGGCGGCGGCCGCGCCCTCGGGGTCGGTGGCGCGCATCATGGCGCTCACCCGCTCGGCTGCCTCGGGCATGCCGGTCACGTTGTAGGGCGCCAGCATCTTGTCGATGACCTCTTCGGCGTACGGCCCCATGCCTTCGGCGAGCAGCCTGTCGGCGAGCTCGCGGCGGTGCTTCGCGCCCTCCTCCGTCTCCGGCAGGGGGGTGGTGTCGGAGAGTACGAGGGCCCGTACCACACCCGGGTGGCGCAGTCGCATCTCCATGGCGATCTGCCCGCCCATGGACACACCGCCGACGACCGCTTGTTCGATTTCCAGTCGGGCGAGAAGATCGGCGATGTCGTCGGCGAGATCAGCGAGCAGGGCCTTACCGGCCCGCGCCGGGCTTTCCCCGTATCCCCGCAGGTCAGGGGCGATCACGCGGTACCCGGCGGCCGTCAGGGCGGCCGTCTGGGGGGCCCACATCGTGCGGTTGAACGGATGTCCGTGGATCAGGATTACGGGCGTTCCGGTGCGGGGACCCAAGTCGTCGAAAAAGAGGTTCGCGCCATTGCCAAATTGGGGGTTCATGAGAGCACTTTAAGGAGCTACATTGAGCCACTCGCGTTCACCTGACAGCCCGTTGCCTTTCACCCGTGTTTTGCACGGGGGGCGACGTCAGGGACGCAGACTGTGCAACCACCCCACCGCCCAGAAGGACCGAAGGCTCCGTGCCCGTACCCGTACTCCTCGCCGGCCGCTCCGTGCGGCTCGAGCCCCTCGCCCCCCACCACACCGAGGCTCTGGCCCTGGCCGGGGCCGAGGATCGTACGACTTACGCCTTCACTCCCGTACCCCACGGCGTGCAGGCGTCCCACGAGTACATCGACCGTGCCCTCGCCGATCAGGCGGCGGGTCGATCGGTCCCGTTCGCGGTGGTCAGAGCCACCGACGGGCGGGTCGTCGGTTCGACCCGGTTCCTGGAACTCGACTACTGGCAGGGGCCCCTCGTGTGGCCCGCCGTGCCCGGCGTCCCGTTCGGCGATCCGGCCACCGCGATCCCCGATGCCGCCGAGATCGGCAATACCTGGCTGTCCCCGAGCGCCCAGGGAACCGGCATCAACACCGAGGCGAAGCTGCTGCTGCTCCGCCACGCCTTCGAGACCTGGGGCGTCCGGCGCATCTCGCTGCGCGCGGACGCCCGCAACGGACGCTCGCGGGCCGCGATGGAACGTCTCGGCTTCACCTGCGAGGGGGTCCGCCGGGCCCATTCGCGGGGGCTCGACGGTGCGGTCCGCAGTACTGCCTTCTACTCGATCCTCGACGAGGAGTGGCCGGCCGTGCGGTCGATCATCGAGCTGAGGCTGTCGGCCGGCGCGCAGCGCAAGAGGCGCCGCAAGACGCTGATCCCCGCGTAACGGTCCTTCGACGCCCTCCCCCCGGCCTTCCTCATCCGAGGAGGGCCGGGGCGAGGGCCGACGCCATGAGCCGGGCGGGGGCTCCGCTCCCGTCGGCAGGTACGGAGTACAGGTCGGCGCCGAAGTCGCCCGGCAAGGAATAGACGACGGTCCGGTCGTCCGTCCACACCACCTGGTCGTCCACGCTGCGCTCCTCCGCGAGGGGGGTTTCCGCCCCGGAGGCCAGGTCCAGCGCGTAAAGCCGCCACGGCGCCTCGGCCGGCAGGTCCGGCACCCGCTTCTTGAACACCACCCGGGTCCCGTCGGGCGACAGGGACGGACACTCGACGTTCTCGCGCAGCGTGGTCACGGTCCGCCCGGCCAGGTCCCCGCGGACCAGGTGGGTGCGGCCTCCCGTGGCCAGGGTCGCGTAGAAGGTCCGCTCGTCGGCGGCGAAGGTGACCCCCCAGAAGTTCACGTCGGCGCTGCGGTAGGGCTTGCCGTCCTTGAGGATCGTGAAGTCCTCCAGCGACGCGTCGAGCCTGCCGGTACGCAGGTCGAGCACCGAGGTCCGCGTGGAGAAGTTCGTACCGGCGTAGCTGTCACCGCCGACGAAGACCGTCCAGGCGGCGAGGTGGCCGCCGGGCGAGACCCGGGCGCGGGTGGGGATGCCGGCCAGGGCGTGCGCGGAGACCTCCTTCAGGCCCGAGTCGAGGACGACGGCCCGGTAGCCCTCCTGGACCCCGCTCTTGTCGGCCTGGAGGCAGATTCCGGTGCCGGCGGCGGCGTGGAAGCGCAGGCAGCTCACGCCGGACGCGGTACGGGCCCCCTCGGGCGCGGCGGCCGGGACGGTGGCGAGTTCGTCGCGGTGCGGGCCCCAGGCCATGTTCCGGAACACGATCCGCGGGCCTCCCCCGGCCGGGGCCAGGGAGACGGCGCCCCGGGTGATCTGCGGGCCGCCCGCCTGCGGCTGGTTCTTCTCGTCGGCCCGGGAGGAGGCCCGCAGATAAGACTGCACGGCCACGGCGGCGAGCAGGACGACGAAGGCTGCGAGGATCAGGATCCGGCGCTGGAGGGTCATGGGGGCCTTTCTCTCGTATCTCTCACACGGTGGGGATCAGTCGGCGGCGGGGCGCAGCCGGACGCACACGCCGACGGCGGCGGCGAGCAGGAGGGCGGCGACGGCGAGCGCGGGGCGCGGACCCCAGAAGGTCCAGGCGGCGCCGAAGCCGAGGGCGGCGGCGAAGCGGGCTAGGGCCTGGCCGGTCTGGACGAGGGCGAGGCCGCCACCGCGGTGCTCCTCGGGCACGGCCGCGGCGGCCGCGGCCATCAGCACCCCGTCGGTGGCGGCGTAGAAACCACCGTGCAGCACGAGCACCGCGTAGGGCAGCCAGAGGTGGCCGCCGGTGAGGAGCAGCCCGTACGCGAGCAGCAGCGCGAGGTGGCCGCCGAGGAAGACGCGCCGTCGGCCGATCCGGTCGGCGAGCCGCCCGAGTGGCAGGGCGAGGAGGAAGAAGGCGGCGGCGGTGCCCAGCGGCAGCAGGGCGAACCAGCGGTCGGCGATCCCGGTGGCGCGCTGGAGCAGCAGGAAGACGAAGCCGTCGCTGACCGTGCACAGGCCGAGCAGCAGCGCGCAGAGGCCGGTCCGGCGCAGGTCGCGGCCGCGCAGCAGCCCGAGCGAGGCGCTGAGCGAGACGCGGTCGTCGGTGCCGGCGTCGGCGGCGCCGCCGGTGCCTTCGGCGCCCGCGGCGGGCCGGGCCCGGGCGGGGCGGCCGGGGACGAAGAGCACGAGGACGAGGACCCCGAGGGCGGCGACGCAGGCGCTGACGGTGAAGACGGCGTCATAGCCGTCGGCGGCCCCGCGCAGGATGAGGAATGCGAGGACCGGGCCGATCAGGGCGCCTGCGGTGTCCATCGCCCGGTGCACGCCGAAGGCGCGGCCGCGGTGCTCGGGGGCGGCGGCGAGGGAGATCAGCGCGTCGCGCGGCGCGGTGCGCAGTCCCTTGCCGGTGCGGTCGAGGGCGAGGACGGCCCCGATGGCGGGCAGGGTGTGCGCGAGCAGCAGCAGCGGCTTGCACAGGGCGGAGAGGGCGTAGCCGATTCCGGCGAGGGCCTTGTGGCGGCCGAAGCGGTCGCCGAGGTGGCCGCCGGCGAGCCGGACCAGCGCGCCGACCCCGTTGTAGAGGCCGTCGAGCAGGCCGAATCCGAGCGGGGAGAGCCCGAGTCCGGCGACGAGGTAGAGCGGGAGCACGGCGGCGACCATCTCGGAGGAGATGTCGGTGATCAGGCTGACCGTGCCGAGGGCGAGCACCGTGGGCGCGAGCGCGGCGCGCCGCCCCGGGCTGGTGCCCGGGGCGACGGCCTGCGGCTCGGGGGTCACGGCGGGCGCGGGGGTGCCGCGACTGTCCGCAACGTACATGGTCAGGAAGCCCAGATCCCCGTGATGTCCTTGGCGCCGGCCGCGTTCCCGGCGTGGGTGGTCAGGCCGGCCAGGCCCTCCAGGGTGCGCAGCATGTCGTAGTGGTTGTAGGTGGTGCCCGACGTGCTGCCCGGGGTCACGGGCTGGCCGTAGAGCACGGTCGGGATCTTGTTCCCGGCGAGCCGGTTGTCCTCGTCGAAGGTGACGACGAGGAGGCTGTTGTGGGTCTTGGCCCAGTCCGCGTACGCCTTGAGGTTGTTCTTGAGCCAGGTGTCGCCGGTGCCGACGGAGCAGTCGTGCATGTCGTTGCACAGGTTCGGGACGACGAAGGACACCTTGGGCAGGGTGGTGAAGTCCGTCGGGAACTGGGTCATCGTCTTCGCGGTGCTGGTGGGCACGTTGGAGAAGGCGAACCAGGGGTTGTGCTTGCGGGCGTAATTGCCGCTGGAGCAGGTGGTGGAGCCCTGGCTGGGGAGGGTCTCGTTGTAGCTGGCCCAGCTCTTGCCCGCCGCTATCAGCTCGGAGGCGAGGTTGGGCGCGGAGCTGAAGCCGGGGGTGTAGCAGCTGTCGCCGGTGACGCCCTGGTTCGAGCCCGAGAACAGCTGCAGGTAGTTGGGCTGGCTCGGGTGGGTGATGCCGTAGGACTGGGTGAGGTTGGCACCCCCGGCCTTCAGGGAGTTGATGTACGGGGCGCTGGAGCTGCCGATGACCTGGCTGTAGGCGTGGTTCTCGAAGACCACGACGACGACGTGGTCGGGGGCGGGCAGCGCGGCCGCGTGCGCGGGCTGGGCGGCGCCGATGCCCGCCCACAGGGCCGCGGCTGCGGCGGTGATGCCGAATGCGGTGGCGAGGGCGGTCCCACGACGGGACTTTGGCGGGGTCATGCCAAACACGAGTACCTCCGGGCAGGTGTGGGGGTTCTGGGGGCGGCGCGCAGGCACCATATCCAGGGGCATGTGCATGGGCCAGGGACGTTCGGCGAACAGAACCGGAACTCGGCGGGCCGTTCCGGCGTCGGGCAAGGGCCTTCCCTAGAGCACCCCAAGAGAAGGAAAAATCCGGAACCCTGGCATGCTTTCGTTCATCTTTCGAACGGAAGAACCAAGCCGCCAGACCACCGCCCCTCGGGGCAGCACCAGCCGGAGAGCCACCGCACATGTCGTACGCACCCGAAGGGCAGCAGTACCAGCCGCCGTACCGGCCGGAAGGGCAGAACCCGCAGCAGCCCTACGGCGACCAGTACGGACGGCGGCCGTACGGACAGCAGTCGCACGAACCGCAGGAGCCCCGTGGCGGGCAGCCCTACGGCCGGCCCCAGCAGCCGTACGGGCAGGAGCCGTTCGAGCCGCAGGAGCCCTACGGGCAGGAGCCGCCGTACGAGCCCCGGCGGGGGTCCCGGGCACGGCGCTGGGTGATCGCGGGCATATCCGTTCTCGCGCTCGCGGGCATAGCGGCGGGCGTGATGTACCACTTCGAGATACCCCCGTTCACCGACAAGGGCTCCGCGGTGTCCTTCGGGCAGACGCCCGGCGGCGGTGACGGCAAGAAGAAGGACGCCGCGCAACAGCCGGCGAACTCCAAGATGCTCATGCCCACCGGACCCCAGGCCGAGTTCAAGAACTCGATGACCCTGCCCGACGGGACCCACGTCGCCGTCACGACGCTGGACGGCAAGAAGTCCGGCTTCAAGGGCAAGGTATGGGTCTGGGCCCCCAAGGAGTACAACGACCCGAAGTTCGCCAAGAGCGGCTTCCCGGTCATGATCGCCCTGCCGGGCGGCGCCGGATACCCGAGCAACTACTGGATGGGCACCGACCTGGGCCTCCAGACCAGCATCGCCAAGTGGTACACCGAGGGGAAGAGCAAGCCCTTCATCCTGGCCATGCCCGTGCTCAACCCGGCGCCGGACGACAAGGGCATCTACTGGGACGGCTCCGACATCCCCGACCAGCCCAAGATGGGCACCTGGCTGACCGAGGACGTCCCCGACCTGATGAAGGCGAACTTCCGCACGGTCAAGTCCCGTGACGGATGGGCCTTCATGGGCTCCTCGACCGGCGGCTTCGCCGGTCTGAAGGCCGTCCTGAAGCACCCGGACAAGTTCAAGGCCGTGATCGCCTCCGGCCCCGACATCGTCCCGGACTCCTCGCTGTGGAAGGGCCACGACAAGGAGAAGGCAGAGAACAACCCCGAGATCCTGGCGAAGCAGCTCATCGACCGCAAGGGGCCGGACGTCTACCTCGCCTTCCAGGTCGGAGACAGCGAGAACAACAAGAAGACCCTGCCGGACGTGCAGAAGTTCATCGCCACCTTCGGGAACAAGGGGCCCGTCCACACCGAGCTGAGGGTCATCAAGGGCGGCCAGCACAACGCCAAGACCTATGTCCCGAACATGGGTGAGGGGCCGATCCAGTTCATCAGCAAGGTCATGGAAGGACCTGTCGAGTAACGGGCGACACCTCCGCTTCCTTGAGCTCGGACTGCCCGGGCAACGGCCCGCCGAACACCCTCGGCGGGCCGTTGCCGTCCCAGGGTGCCCAGCCCGGTTCCCCGTGCACCGCGAAGCTCACCCAGGCCGCGTGCATCTCGTCGGCCAGGGCCTGCGGGGTGTCGGGCCCGGCCAGCCAGGACGCCTCCGACACGTCGAGCGTGTCGAACACGAAGCCCAGCTCCAGGGCGTGGCAGGCACCGAGGCCCGGGACGCCCGAGGGCCAGGCGAACTCGTACAAGAAGCTCGGCGCCGTCCGTCGCGTCCCGGCGAGCCTGCGCAGCGGGTCGCGCAGCAACCGCTCGGTGAGCAACTGGCCCGCGAGATCGGCGGGTCCGGCACCGGGCAGGGCGGCGCGCAGCGTACTTACGGCGGCCCGGTCCTTGCCGCTGCGGAACCGGGCCAGCTCCACCGCGAGCGGGCCCAGCCGGTCCAGCAGCCGCATCCCGCCGGTCGGGGCGAGCCAGAGCCGGTACTCCTCGGTGGTCCACCCCATCAGCAGCGTTACGCCGGACCGGCACGCGGCGTCGAGCGGGTCGCCCGGGAGCGTGTCCGGGTCGGTGACCAGGCCGAAGGCGGGGCCGCCGGCCAGGGGGCTCGATCTGCGCAGGACGGCCCCCTGGGCGGCCAGCAGGGTGGGCAGGGGGGTGGCGCCGAAGGCCTCGGCGGTGGCGGCCGTCTTCAGCAGCGAGGCCATCCGCCGGACCATGGCCCGCACCCGGTCGCGGGACAGCGCCTCGGGGGCCCCGCTCTGCAGGACCGCCCGGCCGAAGAGCCCGGCGGCCCGGGGGGCGGCGAGCAGGGAGCCGATGCTGATGGCTCCCGCGGACTCGCCGAACACGGTGACGCGGGAGGGATCGCCGCCGAAGGCCCCGATGTTGTCCCGGACCCACTCCAGCGCGGCGATCTGGTCCAGCAGGCCCCGGTTGGCGGGCGCGTCGGGGAAGAGCCCGTAGCCGAGGACGCCGAGGCGGTAGTTGAAGGAGACGAGCACGACCCCGTCGCGGGCGAAGGCGGAGCCGTCGTAGACGGGGACGGCCGAGGAGCCCCGGGTGAGCGCCCCGCCGTGGACCCACACCATGACGGGCAGCCCGGCCCCGGGAGCCGGGTCGGGGGTCCACACGTTGACGTTCAGGCAGTCGTCCCCGGCGATCTCCGGGTCGGGCAGCAGGGCCGCGAACTTCGGCGGGTAGGGCACCTTGGGCGCGGTGGGCCCGAACGCGCCGGCGTCGCGGACGCCGTCCCATGCCTCCGGGGGCGCGGGCGCCGCGAAGCGCAGGGCGCCGACGGGAGGGGCGGCGTAGGGGATGCCCCGGAAGACGGCGGTCCCGCCCGGCCCGGTCCGGCCCTCGACCACGCCGTACGCGGTCCTGGCCCGGGGCCGGCCGCCCGTACCGCTGCCGCCGCCCGCTGCGCTCATCTCGTCCTCCTGGGTCCGGTACTCGGGCGCACGGTCGCACAGCCGTCCAGCGGGTGACAAGGCGTGACCGTGCCCGCGGCCGACCCGGTTGAACGGACATGCGATCCCTGCGTATCCACCACACCATGCCCGCCCTGCTGCTGGCGGCCGCCACGCTCACCGTGGGCGCCCCGGCCCACGCGGCCGGCGGACCGGATTTCCAGTACGTCGGCCAGGACGACCGGGTCCACGGGCTCGGCGCCCCCGAGGGCTGCGTCGAGGCGGAGGGCGGCGGCGCCCGGGCGGTCACCAACGGGACCCGACGGACGGTGACCCTCTACCGCGAGCCCGGGTGCAAGGGCCCGGCGGTCGCGGTCCTGCTGCCCGGCACGGTCACCCAGGTGCGGCAGTATTTCGCCTCCGCGCGTTTCTCGATCACCAGGTAGGCGCAGCGGCCGTGACCCCTCGGCCGTCGCGGCGTTGTATGCCATGTCAAATGCCGCAGACTCTGCGGCGCCCATATCTCACGAGGAGATCTTGATGTCGCGTATCGCGAAGGCATTCGCCATCACCGCTGTCGCCGGTAGCGCCCTGGCCACCGGTGCGGGTCTGGCCGTCGCCGATGCCGGAGCGCACGGTGCGGCGGTCGGCTCCCCCGGTGTCCTGTCGGGCAACCTGCTCCAGGTTCCGGTGCACGTCCCGGTCAACGTCTGCGGCAACACCGTCAACGTGATCGCCCTGCTGAACCCGGCGTTCGGCAACACCTGCGTCAACGCGTCGGGCCACGACAAGCACCACACCGAGGGCGGCGACTACGGTCACTGATCCCCGGATCGCCTGATCGTGTGATCGGCCGAAGGGCCCCCGCCTGTGGGCGGGGGCCCTTTCCCTTGTCATTCGTAGCGGTAGAGGCCTTGGTGGCCCAGCATCTCGCGGGGGGTGATGTTCCACGGCGGCATCGGCTCGTCGAGGGCGATCACCCGGCCGCGCTGGAGGTCTCCGTGGGCGGGCGGTACGGCGGGCAGGTAGCCGGAACTCGGGTGCTTCTGCTGCCAGCGGTCCCAGATCAGGTCCACGAAGGCGTGGTGCAGCCAGAAGGCCGGGTCGTTGGGCGCCGTGCCGCCCGTCATGTGGCCTCCGATCCACTGGTGGACCTTGTTGTGGTTGCGCCATCGCTCGCTCTTGGGGGCGGCCCAGCCCTCCAGCTTGTTGCGGAAGCCCTCGACGGTGGAGTTCCAGGGCGAGACGTCGTAGACCGGGTCGTCGATCGCCCACTGGAGTTCGGCAGGGGTGGGCAGGGCGATCGGGTTCTGCGGCCGGCCGAGGTTGCGGGTGAGGAAGGCGGACTCCGTGATGCCCACCGTCACGCTCCAGTTGCCCTTGTCGTAGGCGAACGGTCCGGTCATCACCTTGCGGTCGCTCATCCGGCCGGTGCCGCCGAGGAAATCGTCGGCCCACAGGGAGGAGACCGGGCTCGTGTCGGTGGTCCAGTCCCAGTACGGGATGGACACACCCGGGTCGACCTCCCGCAGCTGCTTCTCGAACTCCAGCAGGTAGCGCCGGTGCCACGGGAAGAAGGACGGGGACATGTGCCCGACGCGAAGC
This sequence comes from Streptomyces sp. NPDC006463, assembly GCF_042870715.1. Classification (NCBI taxonomy): domain Bacteria; kingdom Bacillati; phylum Actinomycetota; class Actinomycetes; order Kitasatosporales; family Streptomycetaceae; genus Streptomyces; species Streptomyces sp. NPDC006463. The sequence goes on from NZ_JBIAHP010000001.1 coordinate 610,451, forward strand.
TTGCGGTCGCGGTCGGGCACGAAGTACTTGTCATGGGTGCGCACGAAGGCGTCGTAGACGCCGTTGCGCTTGAGCTCCAGCACGGCTGCCGTGAACCGCTTCTTCTGGGCGCTGGTCAGGTTCTTCTGGTTCTGCCGGGTGTACAACGCGGGGCTCCTCCCGTCAGCCGTGGTGCGGGGCGGCCGCCGCCAGCTGGGCCGTACCCAGTTCGTCGACGGCCGCGCGGGCCAGTTCCAGCGGCGTCCCGAAGGACTCGAAGTGGTTGACCCCGCTGAGGTAACTGCCGTCGGCCCGCCGCATGACGTGCAGCGGGCGCCCGTCGATGCGGACCCCCGCCCGGTCGACGGCGATGTGCCGGCCCCGGTACGTCTCCTCCGCGAGCGGGGCCGGCGTCAGGGTCTGCCGGGGGCGGCGGGCGCGCACCACGGGAGCCAGGGCCGCGGCCGTACCGGCGAGCACGGCCGCTGTGAAGGCCGTACGGAGCAACGCGCGGCGGGTGGGAAGGGCGGCGGGTGCTGCGGACATTCGGTCTCCCTCGCTAGGTGGCCGGCGACTACGGGTCTAACGTCGCGCGGCGGGCGAGGTCACCCTTGAGGGTGCCTCTAGAAGAGCGTGGTGGGGTGCAGGCGGCCGGCCGGGTCAGTGGCGTAGTCGGGGATGGTGCCGACCTCCGTCCAGCCCGCTCGCCTGTAGACGTTCTCTGCGCCGCTGCCCGTCTCGGTGTCCAGGAACAGCAGCACCACGCCGGCGCGGGCTGCGGCCGCCTCGGCCTCGGCGAGCAGGGCGCGGGCGGTGCCGCGGCCGCGGGCGGCCGGGTGGACCATGAGTTTGCGCAGCTCGGCACGGTGGCGGCCGTTGGGCTTGGACTCCCGGTACCAGCTGACGGTGCCGTCGATGCGGCCGTCGCCGCCGGTGCGGGAGACCCACAGGGCCAGGGAGCCCTCCTCTACGACGGGCAGCAGCGAGTCCCACCAGGCGGCGGCGCCCGCGTGGTCGAGGCCGGCGAGGAAGCCGAGCGAGGAGCCGTCGGCGACCACGTCGAGGAGCAGGGCGGCGAGTTCGTCGCGGTGGGCGCGCAGTTGCGCGGCTGTGAGCGGGGTGATGGCGGCCGTCATGCGGCCGAGCATAGGGATCAGGCGGCGGCGCGCCGCAGGCGGGGCAGGCCGGCCGAGGTGGCGGACGGGGACGCGAACGCTCGCGCGCGCGGCGACAAGTACAGGGTGAGGCCGCTACGACACGTGGCCGGGGAGGGGAGCGCGTGTGAACGCGGACGAAGAGGAACTGCTGACCAGATCGGCCCGGGAGCCGGAGGCCTTCGAGACCCTGGTCGTACGGCAGTCGGCGAGCCTGCACGGCTACCTGGCGCGCAGAGCGCCGGACGCGGCGGACGACCTGCTCGCCGAGGTGTGGCTGCAGGCCTTCGCCGGGCGCGGCGGATTCGACGCCGGCCGCGGTACGGCCAGGGCCTGGCTGTTCGGCGTGGCACGGAACGTCCTGTCGGGCCACTGGCGGCGTCTCGCGCAGGACCGGCCCGACGCGCAGCGGCACGAGCCGGACAGCAGCGATCCCTGGCACGCGGTGGACCAGCGGCTGGACGCCGCGGCCCTGGCACCGCAACTGCGCGAGACGCTCGCCGGACTCCCGGCGGTGGAGCGCGATCTGCTGCTGCTCGTCGCGTGGGAGCAGCTGACGCCCACAGAGGCGGCGGACGTGGTCGGCATCCCGGCCGGAACGGCCCGTTCGCGGCTCCACCGCGCCCGCGGCCGCCTGAGGGCCGCCCTCGATTCCCCGAAGCCCCTTCAGCTGTCTGGAGAGATGGCATGACCGACCGTACGACGGACTTCCTGGACTTCCCCGACGCCGACCGGCTGCGCGCGGCCGGCGAGGTGGTCGCGCCGGGCCCCGCGATCGTGGAGGCCGCCCTGCTGGCCGTGCGGGCGGCCGCCGCCTCCGAGAAGGGCGGACCCGTGCCCGGCGCGGCGCCGCGCCGGCTGCGCACCCGCAGGCTTCTGGTCTCGGCCGCGGCGATAGCCGCGATCGCGGCGGGCGTGAGCGTCTACCCGGTCAGCAGCCTGCGGGGTTCCCCGCCTGCGGCCACCGCCACCGCCGCCGACTTCCTGCGGCAGGTCGCCGCGACGGAGGCCAAGGGTGCCGCCACGGACGCGCCGTACTGGCGGACCCACGCCGTGCGGACCGTATGGGGACATCCTGATATCCCCCAGCTCGGATACTCCGAGACGCCGACGGTCAGCGACTCCAGCACGTGGGTGGGGCCCGACTCCCTGTTCTTCCAGGACGGAGTCGACGGGGAGATCGTCAAGACCCCCGCGAAGCAGTACCAGTGGATGATGTCCGTCGCCCGCGCCGGGGGTGCCGGCCTCAGCTGGGAAGAGGTGAAACGGCTTCCGTCGGACTCCACGGCGCTGAAGGTGGTCCTGGAGGAGTTCTTCCCCGGAGGCCCCTGGTCCAGCAGCCAGGCCGAACCGGGCGCGGACTACGTGTTCAGCATGGGCAACCTGCTCTCGTACGCGCCCCTCGAACCACGGCAGCGGGCCGCGGTGTACGAGGTCCTCGCGGACATGCCGGGGTTGCGGCTGGTCGGACCGGCGACGGACAGCACGGGCCGGGCCGGGACCGCCGTCGAGGTGGACACCCGGAACTCAAGGATCCGGTTGGTGATCGACCCCAAGAAGGGCGGGCTGCTGGAGACGACCACCCACTACCTCGGCGGCCGGCACGACGGAAAGCTCGCCCGGCGCGAGACGATCCTGTCGGCCGGCCCCATGCGGAGCATCCCGGCGTACCGGGAGATGGGGGCGGGTACCCGCGCGACCCACCCGGCCGGCCCGAGTACCCCGGACGCCCCCTAAGGCGCCGGGAGTTCCGCGAAGTCCGCGACCAGGCCGCGGTGGTGGCCCGCCGTACCGAGCGCGAGCGAGTCGGCCTTGGCCCGCTTGAGGTAGAGGTGGGCCGGGTGTTCCCAGGTCATGCCGATGCCGCCGTGGAGCTGGACGCACTCCTCGGCGGCCCGGACGGCCACGCCCGCGCAGTAGGCCTGGGCGACGGCGACCGTGAGGGGCGCGTCGGGGGACGCGGTGGCGAGGGCGTCGGCCGCGGCCCTGGCCGCCGCGCGGGCCGAGGCGACGTCGAGCCAGAGCCGCGCGAGACGGTGTTTGAGGGCCTGGAAGGAGCCGACGGGACGGTTGAACTGGTGGCGGACCCTGGCGTGTCCGACGGTCTCGGTCAGGCACCACTCGGCGATCCCCAGCTGCTCGGAGGCGAGCAGCCCGGCCCCGGAGAGCAGGGCTCCGGCGACGGCCGCCCGGGCCGTGGCGGGGTCGGCGAGCCGGGTGCCGGCCGCCGCGTCGAGGGTGACGGTGGCCAGCGGGCGCGTCAGGTCCAGCGGGACCTGCGGGGTCAGCACCGCCGAGGCGGCCGGGACGGCGTACAGCCCGGTGTCGGCGAGGACCAGCAGCACGTCGGCCGCCACGGCGTCCGCGACGGAGGTGACGGTACCGGTGAGGGTCCCGTCGCCGACGTCCCGGACGGCGGCCGGCAGGGGGCCGCCGGGGGCGAGGGTCAGCGGCACGGCGGGTACGCAGACCTGCCGCCCGGAGGCCAGCTCCCGCAGCAGCGGGGCGACGTCCGCGGAGTCGCAGCCGAGCAGGATCTCCGTCGCGAGCACCGCGCTCGTCAGGTACGGGAGCGGAGCCACGGCCCGGCCCAGCTCCTCCAGGACCACGGCCGCCTCGCGGTGGCTCGCACCCTGGCCGCCGAGCTTCTCGGGTACGAGGAGCCCGGCCGCGCCGATCCCGGAGGCGAGGGTCTGCCACAGCTCGGGGTCGTGGGGCCGGTCGGTCTCGATCCGGGCGAGGACCCTCTTCGGGTCGCAGCGGGCGGCGAGCAGCGACCGTACGGCGGCGCGGAGTTCTTCCTCGGTCTCGGAGTAGAGGAGACCCATCGGTGCAGTCATCGAGCGAGGTCCTTCCAGGCCAGGTCCTTGTCGTCGCGCGGCTCGGGGGGCAGGCCGAGCACGCGTTCGGCGACGATGTTCAGGAGGATTTCGCTGGTGCCGCCCTCGATGCTGTTGCCCTTGGCGCGCAGGTAGCGGTAGCCGGCGTCGCGGCCGGTGAAGTCGACCAGTTCGGGGCGGCGCATGGTCCAGTCCTCGTACGACAGGCCCTCTTCGGCGAGGAGTTCGACCTCCAGTCCGCTGATCTCCTGGTTGAGGCGGGCGAAGGTGAGCTTCATCCCGGATCCCTCGGGACCGGGCTGGCCGACGGCGAGCTGCTGGCGCAGCCGTTCGCCGGTGAGTCGGGCGACCTCCGCCTCGACCCACAGCTCCAGCAGCCGCTGGTGGAGGGCGTGGGTGCGCAGCTCGGGGCGTTCGCGCCAGGCGGCGGCCACGGTTGCGATCATGCCGCCCTCGCGCGGGAGGCGCATGCCGCCGATGGAGACGCGCTCGTTCATCAGCGTGGTGCGGGCGACCGCCCAGCCCTCGCCGACGGCCCCGAGGCGGTGGCCGTCGGGGATCCGGACTCCCGTGAGGAAGACCTCGTTGAACTCGGCCTCGCCGGTGATCTGGCGCAGCGGCCGGACCTCGACACCGGGGGCGTGCATGTCGCAGAGGAAGTAGGTGATGCCCTGGTGCTTGGGCAGCGCCGGGTCGGTGCGGGCGATCAGGATGGCCCAGCGGGCGGTGTGGGCGCTGGAGGTCCACACCTTCTGACCGTCGACCACCCACTCGCCGGTGTCCTCGTCGAGGACGGCGCGGGTGCCGAGCGCGGCGAGGTCGGAGCCCGCGCCGGGTTCGCTGAAGAGCTGGCACCAGACCTCCTCGCCGGCCCACAGGGGGCGCAGGAAGCGGTGCTTCTGCTCCTCGGTGCCGTACGCGAGGATCGTCGGCGCGGCCATGCCGAGGCCGATGCCGATCCGGCGCGGGTCGTTGTCGGGGGCTCCGGCGGCCTCCAGCTCGGCGTCGACGACGGTCTGCAGGGAGCGGGGCGCGCCGAGGCCGCCCAGGCCCTCGGGGTAGTGGACCCAGGCGAGTCCGGCGTCGAAGCGGGCGCGCAGGAATTCGGTGCGCGGGGTGGTCGCGGGCGGATGCGCGGCGAGCAGGCCCTGGACCCGGACGCGCAGTTCGTCCGCGGTGGCGGTCGTGCCGGTCATCGGGAACCTCCGTCCGGGGCCGGTACGACGACCAGGCGGCCGGTGGTGCTCCCGTCGGCGAGGCGCTGCACGGCGTCGGCGGCCTGTGCGAGCGGGACCCGTTCGCTGACCAGCGGTTTCACGGCGCCCTCGGCGGCGAGCCGGGTGAGTTCGGCGTGGCAGGCGAGGATGGCGGCGGGGTCCTTGGTGGCGTACAGCCCCCAGTGCAGGCCGAGGATGGCGTAGTTCTTCACCAGCGCGTGGTTGAGCGCGGGGGCGGGGATGGTGCCGCTCGCGAATCCGACGACGACGATCCGGCCCTCGAAGGCCACGCATTTGGCGGAGGCGGTGTAGGAGTCGCCGCCGACGGGGTCGTAGACGACGTCGGCGCCGCGCCCGCCGGTGAACTCCTTGACCCGGGAGACGAGGTCCTCGGCCGTGCGGTCGATGACCAGGTCGCAGCCGAGCTCCTCGGCGGTGCGCGCTTTGGCCTTGCCTCCGACGACCCCGATGACGGTGGCCCCCGCGGCCTTGCCGAGCTGGACGGCGGCGCTGCCGACCCCGCCGGCGGCGGCGTGCACGAGGAGGGTCTCTCCGGCCTGGAGGCGGGCGCGGCGGTGCAGGCCGAACCAGCCGGTCTGGTAGCCGATGTGCAGGGCGGCCGCCTCGGCGTCGTCGAGGGTGTCCGGGGCGGGGAGCAGGGCGCGCGCGGGCGCGGTGACGTACTCGGCGAAGCCGCCGTGCGGCAGGCTCGGGTTTGCGATGACGCGGCGGCCGTCCTCGGTCTCGCCGCAGATCTCCACGCCGGGGGTGAACGGCAGGGGAGGGCGGATCTGGTACTGCCCGCGGACGAGCAGCGCGTCGGGGAAGTTGACGTTGGCGGCGAGCACCCGGAGCTTCACCTCGCCCTCGCCGGGGACCGGTTCGGGAACCTCTTCGAGGCACATGGCCTCACGGGGTTCGCCGGGTGTATGTACTCGCCATGCCTGCATCCGGGGCCTCCAGCCGCCGTCGAGGGATCACGCTCCGCGCGCATACTAAGCGGTCGCTTGCCCCGTTGGGAACCCTCGGACCGGCCAGGATCCGGGGCCGGCGCGTGCGGGACCGGACGGCCCCCGTGACCGGGCGGGCATTCCGGGAAATCGGACACGCGAACCACGGGTGAACAGGAACATCCAGGCGCACCGGGGATAACATCAACAGGCTGCTGTCACGGCATATGACGCAACAGGGGACCTTGCGAGCCCGGGCCGGCACGGCTGCGGGCGCGCGTTTGCGCCACCGCACACACAGGGGGATTCGAGCAATGAACAGCGCACCCATGAGGCGAGGCGCCTCGGCCGCCGCCGCCGCGATCGTCCTGGCAGGCATCGTCACCGCCGCCGGCCCGGCCGCGGCCGCCACCGCCTGCACTCCCAGGATCCAGGTACTGGGCTCCCTCGGGGAGGACGTCTACAACCCGGGCAACCCGCAGAACCAGGGCGTCCTCGCCCTCGGCGCGGGCAAGCTGTCGGTCGGCGTCTCCGGCGCGCAGCCCGTGTACTGGACCGGCACCACGCTCCACAAGGTTCCGCTGCCCGCGGCCGGCCTGCACGGCGAGCTGCTCGCCGTGAACAAGAGCGGCCTGATGGTCGGCCGTATCCACGGCGCCGAAGGCTACGTGTTCACCTACCGGGCGGGGGCCACGGCGATCACCCCGCTGCCCGGGAGCGACTACGCGTACGGAGAAGCCGACGTCAACGACGCCGGTTACGTGGTCTCGCGCAACCGGGCGGGCGTCGGCATCGTCTGGAAGGACGGCCAGAAGGTCCGCGAGCTGCCCCTGCCGGCGGAGGCCGGACCGGGAACCTCCGTCGAGCTGGTCACCGCCGTCAACAACAAGGGCGACATCCTCGGCCTGGCCAAGCAGGACTACGAGGACCCCGCGACCGGCGGCCACCTGTCGGGGTCCCACCCGGTGATCTGGCCGGGTGACGGCGGACCCGCCAGGTACCTCGCCCCCAGCGGCCAGGAGAGCTACGTCCAGGACCTCGACGAGAGCGGCCACGTCGTCGGATACGACTGGTACGGGCCCGGGTACCAGTACAAGCCGTGGACCTGGACGCCGCCGTACACCGCTGCCGGAACCTCCCCCGGAGTGCTGAACACCCACCCGTACGGCACGTTCGAGGCGATCAGCCCCACGACCGAGGTCACCGTCGGCACCGCCAAGTTCCACCCCGAGGAGCAGACCCTGCCCGACCAGGCGCAGCTCTGGCCGGGCACGGGTCCGGTACTCGCCCTGCCGCGGCTCGCCGCGAACCAGGCCAGCGCGGCCGAGTCGGTCGCCGACGACGGCCGGGTCGGCGGAGCCGCCGTCAACGCCAAGGGCGAGCTGAAGCCGGTGATCTGGACCTGTGCCACCAAGCAGGCGTACCTGCCGCAGCGGTAGGCACTGTCACGGGCATGGTGATCTGAGCGCCCGCGCGCTATCGATGCCCCATGACGGACGAGACCCGGCGCGGCCTGCCCGCGCCACCGCCGCTCGGCGCCGCCGCCCTGCCTCCCGGTACGTACGCGGGACAGGTGGTCCTCGTGACCGGCGGCGGCACCGGGCTGGGCAAGGCCATCGCAGCCGAGTTCGCGCGGCTCGGTGCCGATCTGGTGATCGCGAGCCGCCGCGCCGAGCAGCTCGAGGCGGCGCGGGAAGAGCTGGCGGCCGTACCCGGCGCGGGCCGGGTGAGGACGGCCGTCTGCGACATCCGGGACCCCGAGCGGGTCGCGGAGGTGTTCGACGCGTCGCAGGCCGAGCTCGGGCTGCCGGACGTCCTGGTCAACAACGCGGCCGCCAACTTCCCCTCGCCGGCCGAGGACCTGTCCCCGAACGCCTGGCGGGCGGTGGTGGACATCACGCTGACCGGCACCTGGTTCATGACGCGCGAGTTCGGCCGCCGCCACCTGGCGGCGGGCACTCCCGGATCGATCGTGAACATCGGCGCCTCGTACGCCTGGACGGGCGGGCCGGGATTCGCCCACAGTGCGGCCGCCAAGGCCGGTGTGAAGAACCTGGTGGAGACCCTCGCCGTCGAGTGGGGCCCGTACGGCATCCAGATCAACGGGCTCGTCCCGGGGCTGTTCCCGCACGCCGACATGACCGGGGACATCCGGGACGGCCTGGAGCGAGCCGCGCCCGGCGCCGGGGACGGGCGCCAGCCCGCCCTGCGGGTGGGCGCACCGCGCGAACTGGGCTGGGCGGCGACCTTCCTGGCCTCGCCGTACGCCCGGTTCGTCACCGGCCACACGCTGGTGGTCGACGGCGCGAACTGGCAGCGCCGGGCGCTGGTCAATCCCGAGGTCGTACCGGTGCGGGAGCAGCTGGGGCGCGGGCCGTTCGGCGGCGGGTCCTAGCCTCCGGTGAAGTGCGGTGGGCGGCGGGCCGCCTTGGCCCCGTAGCCCTCGCGGCAGTCGTCCGAGGTGAGGGTGAGGGCGGCCGTCATCGCGACGCGGTCGAGGGCCGCGGGCAGGGCCGCGTCCGCGTAGGCGTCGACCGCGCGTTTGATGCCCTGGACCGCGAGCGGGGCGTTCGCGGCGATCTCCGCCGTCAGGGTGCGCGTGGCGGGATCCAGTTCCTCGGCCGGGACGACCAGTTGGACCAGGTTCAGGCGCTCCGCCGTCGCCGCGTCGATCCGCCGGCCGGTCAGGGCCAGGTACTTCGCCCAGCCCGCGCCGGCCTCGCGGGCGATGCGCAAGTCGCCTCCCGCGTCCACCGCCACCCCCAGCTGCGCCTCCGGCAGGGCGAAGACGGCGTCCTCGGCCGCCACCCGGATGTCCGCCATCAGCGCCAGCTCGAAGCCGAAGCCGAGGCAGTAGCCCTGTACGGCGGCCACCACCGGCTGTGGGAGGCGGGAGAGGACCGCGAACCGCTCGTGGACCCAGCGGATGCCCTCGTAGTAGTTTCGGGTCCGCTCCGCGGCGGACCCGCCCGTGATCGCGCCGCCGGGGGCGGTCACGTCGATGCCCGCGCAGAAGGCCCGGCCCTCGGCGCGCAGCAGTACCGCACGCACCGAGTGGTCGAAGCGGACGCGGTCCGCCAGCAGGCCCAGCTGGCGGGTGGACTCCCAGCTCCAGCCGTTGAGCCTGTCCGGCCGGCACAGGGTGAGGACCGCGATCCCGTCCGCCGTCTCCAGCCGGATCCGCTCCTCACCCTCCGCGATGTCCGTTGCGACGGTGTCGATCACCTGCCCTGCACCCCCCGCTAATTCCTGACGAAGCGTCAGCTTAAGGGGGTCCCGGTCAGCGGGGGAAGACCTCGAACGGGACCGCCGGACGGCCGCCGAACCGGGCAGCCGCCCGCTGGACGTTGTCGGTGAGGAAGGTACGCACGTACTCCTCGGGGTCCTGGTCCGTCAGCACCTCGATGTACGCCTTGTGCTCCAGCAGGGACTTGATCGAACGCTCCAGTCCCGGGCCGGCGTCGGCCGCGTGGGTCGGCGTGCTGGTTCCGGCCACCGCGACCCAGCGCACCCCGCCCCACGGCTCCAGGCCCTGCTCGTCGAGGAGCTCGGGGAAGATCCACCGGTTGCCGGCGTCCGCGGCCGCGTCCAGGACGGCCCGGCCGACGGCCTTGTGGTCGGGGGTGTTCCAGTAGCCGCCGCCCTCCGCGCTGCCCCACGTGTCCCGGTGGTTCAGGGTGACGACCAGCTCGGGGCGGTGCCGCCGGATGGCCGCCGCGATGTCCCGGCGCAGGTCGAGCCCGTACTCGACGACGCCGTCGCGGTAGTCGAGGAACTCCACCTCGGACACTCCGACGACGGCCGCGCTCGCCCGCTGCTCCGCCTCTCGCAGCGGCGCGCAGTCGGCGGGGGCGATGGTGTCGATGCCCGCCTCGCCGCGCGTGGCGAGGAGGTAGACGACCTCGCGGCCGCCGTCGGTCCAGTCCGCGATCGCGGCGGCGCAGCCGTACTCCAGGTCGTCCGGGTGCGCGACGACGGCGAGGGCTCGCTGCCAGTCGGTGGGCATGGGCTGCAGGGGGGCGGGCTGATCATGGTGTTCGGTCATGACTCGCACAATAGGCGAATGGGCCTACCCTGACCGGTGGTTGCCGTGCCGGACACCGTCCGCGGATTCCTCAGGCGTCGCCATGCACGAGGGCCAGCAGCCGGTCCAGGACGCGCGGGCCGCCCGCGCGGACGCCGTCGTGCTCGAACTCGTCCGTGACCCAGGTCCGCAGGCCCCTGATCGCACGGCCGGTCTCCAGGGAGTGGGCGGTGTCGACGTACATGTCGTCGTGGTAGACGGCGGCGGCCACCGGCACCTCGTTGGCGGCGAGCCGGGCCCGGTCGTAGAGGGGACCCCAGCCGGTACGGGCGGCCAGCAGTTCGGCGGTCTCGCGCAGCGGGACGAGCGAGGGGTCTGCGGTGAAGTGCCAGGGGTGGATGGTCTCGCCGGTGAAGAGGAGCGGTTCGTCGCCCGCGAGGGTCTTGGCCGCGTCGAATCGCGGGTGGCCCGCGCGCACCCGTTCGGCGGCCCAGGCGGTGGGCTCGGCCGGGTCCTGGGCGTAGATCGACTCGTGGAGCAGGGCGTAGAGGGGGTGTCCGGCGAAGGAGAGGTGTGCCCGGGCGCCTTCCAGGAAGGCGTCGGACAGGGCCGGTCCGGCGGCGGCCGGGACGAAGGCGTCCTCCAGGAGGTAGTGCAGCTGGTGGCTGCCGTCACCGGACCCGAGCATCAGGCCCAGGGACTGGAAGGCCTCGACGGTGAGGCGGTGGCCGCCGGGGAGTTCGGCCGGGCGCTCCGCGAGGTGGGCCGCGATGCGGCGGGCGCGCTCCACATCCATCGGGTAACGCTCGTAGTGCGCCAGGTTCTTGCGCTCGATGCGGGGGTACGCGGCCTCGTACACCTGGTCGGCGGTGGCGGTCAGGGAGGGGAGGCCGCCGGTGATCAGGGCGGCGGTGAGGCCCTCGGGGGCGGTGGAGAGGTAGTGGGTCGTGCAGAATCCGCCGAAGCTCTGGCCGAGCACGGTCCAGGGCGCGCCGCCGGTCAGCCCGGGGCGGATGGCCTCGGCGTCGCGCACGATGGAGTCGGCGCGGAAGTGGGCGAGGTACTCGGCCTGCTGCGCGGGGGTGCCGCGCAGCGGCAGCGTCTGCCGGTTCACCGGGGTGGAGCGTCCGGTTCCGCGCTGGTCGAGCAGGAGTACGCGGTAGTCGGCCAGGGCACGCTCCAGCCATGCCTGCCGGCCGGTGAAGCGCCGGGCCCCGAAGCCGGGTCCGCCCTCCAGGTACAGCAGCCACGGCAGGCCCGCCGGGTCCTCGCCGGTGGCGACGACCTCGCGGGCGTACAGCTCGATCTGCTCACCGTCCGGGCGCGCGTGGTCCAGGGGGACGGTGAACCGGTGGTCGGTGAGGACCGTTCCGGGCTGGCGGTAGCTGTGCTCGATCGTCACGGACGGCCCCTGGGGTACGAGGTGCGGGACCGCGCCCCCGGCCGGGTGCGGCGGGGGCGCGGGGTGTGGCGTACCGCCCGATTCTAGTACGGGGCCCAGCACGGGCCCGGGGCTTACGGGAACTCGACCACCGAGCGGAGCACCTCGCCACGCTCCATCCGGGCGAAGGCGTCTTCGACCCCGTCGAGGGGGATGGTCTCGGAGACGAAGGCGTCCAGGTCGAGCCGGCCCTGCAGGTAGAGGTCGACGAGCATGGGGAAGTCGCGCTCGGGCAGGCAGTCCCCGTACCAGGAGGACTTCAGCGCCCCGCCGCGGCCGAAGACGTCCAGCAGCGGGAGTTCGAGCTTCATCTCCGGGGTCGGCACACCGACCAGGACCACGGTCCCGGCCAGGTCGCGGGCGTAGAAGGCCTGCCGGTAGGTCTCGGGGCGGCCGACCGCCTCGATCACCACGTCGGCGCCGTTCCCGTCGGTCAGGGCCTGGATGGCCTTGACCACGTCCTCCGTGCGGCCGTTGACGGTGTGCGTGGCGCCCAGCCCGCGCGCCCATTCCAGCTTCCGGTCGTCGAGGTCGACCGCGATGATCCTGGAGGCACCCGCCAGCCGGGCCCCGGCCACGGCCGCGTTGCCCACTCCCCCGCAGCCGATGACGGCGACGGAGTCGCCCCGCCCGACGTTGCCGGTGTTCAGGGCGGCGCCGAGGCCGGCCATCACCCCGCAGCCGAGGAGTCCGGCGGCCGCCGGCGCCGCGGCCGGGTCCACCTTGGTGCACTGGCCCGCGGCGACCAGGGTCTTCTCGGCGAAGGCGCCGATGCCCAGCGCCGGGGAGAGCGGGGTGCCGTCCTCCAGCGTCATGGGCTGGGTGGCGTTGTGCGTGGCGAAGCAGTACCAGGGGCGTCCGCGCCGACAGGCCCGGCAGGTCCCGCACACCGCACGCCAGTTGAGGACGACGAAGTCGCCGGGGGCCACGGAGGTGACGTCCGGACCGACCGATTCCACGATCCCGGCGGCCTCGTGGCCGAGCAGGAACGGGAACTCGTCGTTGATGCCACCCTCCCGGTAGTGCAGGTCGGTGTGGCAGACCCCGCAGGCCTGGACCCGGACGAGCGCCTCGCCCGGTCCCGGGTCGGGCACGAGGATCGTCGTCGTCTCCACCGGTGCGCCCTTGCTCCGGGCAATGACCCCTCGTACGCGATGCGTCACGTCTACCCCGCTCTGCTCTCGTTGGCTCCCGTCAGAACGTACACGGGCTCCGCGCCGTACGGGAGTTGCCCCACTCCGCGGCGTGGGATCTCCCGCGGCTACCTCCCCCGGACTCCGTCCTGGGGAACCTCCGGGGAGGCGCCCCCAGCCAGTTCCGGCGGTACGGACGCCCTCAGGGCCGCGCCGAAGGCGGCCACGGCCGGGTGGGCGCCGGCTCCGCTGCGGAAGGCGAGGTTCGTACGGCGCTGCATCACCAGGCGGGTGAGGCGCACGCCCGGTCCGGCCGGGCCGGCGACCCCGAGCTGCGGTACGACGGCCACGCCCTGGCCCGCCGCGACCAGGGCGAGCACGGTGGCGAACTCGTCGACCTGGTGGCGGACCCGCGGGGTGAACCCGGCCGCCTGGCAGGCCCGTACGGTCATGGCGTGGCACAGGGTGCCGGAGGTGGCGGTGATCCAGGGGGCGTCCGCGTACGTGCGCAAGGCGGCGTCCTGGCCGGTGCCGGGCGGCGGTCCGGATGTCTCCCCGACCGGTGCGGCCAGGTACATCGCCTCCCCGTACAGCGGCTCGGTGGCCAGCCCGGGCTCCTCGGCGGGGGGCACGAAGTCGTAGGCGTGGACCAGGGCCACGTCCAGGTCCCCCGCCCGCAGGGCGTGGGCGACCGCCGCCGGGTCCGTCTCGCAGACCATCGGCTCCAGCCCCGGGTGGCGCCGGGCCAGGGCGGTCAGGGCGGCCGGGACGATGGCCCGGGTGGCGGTGGGGAAGGCCCCGATGCGCAGGACCCCGGCGAGGCCGCTGCGCGCCTCGGCGAGATCGGCCTCGGCCTGTTCCAGCCGTTCGAGTACGGCTTCGGCGTGGTGCACCAGGTTCTGCCCGGCCGGGGTGAGGCGGACCCGGCGGCCGGTCCGCTCCAGCAGGGGCAGCCCGGCTTCGCGTTCGAGGACGCCGAGTTGCTGGGATACCGCCGAAGGGCTGAAGGAGAGGGCCTCGGCGACGGCGGCGATGGTCCCGCGGCGGGCCAGTTCGCGCAGCAGGCGCAGGCGTCGTACGTCGAGCATCGGTTCAGCTTACGGGTCGCGTAAGAAACGCGAACTGGATTCGAGGCTCGGGGCGGGCCAGGCTCGACGGCATGGCACAGGACAAGGCACGGCACACAGCGCAGGACACAGCACAGGACGGGACACGGGACGGGGCGGGGAACATGGCGCTCGGCATCACCGAAGACCTCTCCCTGCACGGCATCCACGTACCCCTCGTCACCCCGTTCACCCACACCGGGGAGGTCGCCGCCGAGGCGCTGGAGGCGCTCGCCCACGAGGTGCTCGACGCGGGCGCCACCGGGATCGTCGCCCTCGGCACCACCGCCGAGGCGGCCACGCTCGACGAGGCGGAGCGCGATCTCGTCACCGACGTCTGCGCCCGGGTCTGCGCGGAGCGGGGCGCGCCGCTGACCGTGGGCGCCGGGGCGAGCGGGACCCGGGCCGCGGAGGCTTCGCTGGCCCGGCTGGCGCGGTGGCCGCAGGCGCGGGCGGCGCTGGTGACCGTCCCCTCGTTCGTACGGCCCTCGGCGGCGGGCGTGTTGGCGCATTTCGCGCGGCTGGCCGAGGTGAGCCCCGTACCGCTGATCGTCTATCACATCCCGTACCGGACGGGGCAGCCGCTGGACGCCACCGCACTGCGGGCGCTCGGCTCGCTCGCGGGGGTCGCGGGCGTGAAGTACGCGGGCGGCGGCATCGGGCAGGACACGGTGGCGCTCCTCGGCGACCGGCCGGCCGGGTTCGAGGTGCTGGCCGGCGACGACGCGTACCTCTCGCCACTGCTGGCACTGGGCGCGGCGGGCGGGATCCTGGCCTCGGCGCACTTGGCGACGGCCCGGTTCGCGGAGCTCGCCGCGGCCTGGCGGGCGGGCGACGTGGCGCGGGCACGGCCCCTGGGGCACGCCCTGGCCCGGATGTCGGCGGCGGCCTTCGCCGAGCCCAATCCGGCGGTCGTCAAGGGCGTGCTGCACGCCCAGGGACGGATCCCCGCGCCCGGCGTAAGGCTCCCCCTGCTGCCGGCCTCGGAGGGGGCGGTGGCGGCGACCCTGGAGCGGCTGGCGGAGCTCTGACGGCCGGGGGCGGGCGCCGCCACGCGGGGAAACACGCCGGAAAGCATCCACTATGGGCGATTCACTACCTACAGGCGTGTCGCCCGAATCCGACCTATCGGGGGTGGACTTGCCCCCGTTCGACACCCCGCCCCGACCGGGCCCGCGGCCCGTGATGTGAGTCACTCGGAAACCGCCAACATCATTTCCACCAGGGGGCTGATTCCCTTTTCCCGGCAAGAAAGTTGTCTTGAGCACGAAGGGGGCGCCAAGGTCATTTTCGGGGCGGAAAGCAGGAAGTCGATCTACCGGGCGAATTCGGGCCTTGTTCCGGCCCGGCGGGCTCGCCTACGGTCACCCTCATTCCCGGTGGTCAGCTGCCTAATCCGGCCACCCCCGGGGCCTCTCCGTCCCCCCACGTGAGGAAATGCGCCATGCCCGCAAAGGGAAAGCACCGCCGGCCGAAGAACAACCCGATCACCCGCAGGCTGGCCATCGCCGGCACGGGTGGCGCGGCCCTCGCCCTCCCCCTGATCAGCACGACCACCGCCGGGGCGGCGGAGGCGGCCGCCCCGATGACCTATTCCGTGGTCGCGGGCGACACCCTTTCCAAGATCGCGGCGGAGCATTCCCTGAGCGGTGGCTGGGAGCAGCTGTACCTGGCGAACAAGGGCGCCGTCGGCACCGACCCGTCGATCATTCGGCCGGGCCTCAAGCTGACCCTCGCCGCCCAGGCGAAGAGCGCGGCCGCCAAGCCCGCCGCGACCGCCAAGCCCGCCACCGCCTACCCGAACAATCTCGACGGCTGGATCCGCGAGTCGCTGGACGTGATGGCCAAGCACGGCATTCCCGGCAGCTACAACGGAATTCACCGCAATGTGATGCGCGAGTCCTCGGGCAATCCCCTCGCCATCAACAACTGGGACATCAACGCCCAGAACGGGATCCCGTCCAAGGGCCTGCTCCAGGTCATCGACCCGACGTTCCGTGCCTACCACGTGCCCGGCACCTCGATGGACTCCTACGACCCGGTCGCCAACATCACGGCAGCCTGCAACTACGCGGCCGCCCGCTACGGCTCGATCGACAACGTCAACGGGGCCTACTAGAACGGGTACCGGCAGACGGGCCCCGCTGCGGAGCGGGGCTCAGAGCCAGCCCTGGCGGCGGGCGGCGCGGACGGCCTCCATGCGGTTGCGGGTGCCGGTCTTGCCGATTGCCGAGGACAGGTAGTTCCGTACGGTCGATTCGGACAGGTGCACCCTCGCCGCGATGTCGGCCACGGTCGCCCCGTCCACCGCCGCACCCAGGACGTCGACCTCCCGCGCCGTCAGCGGGCTGGGTCCCGCGCTCAGTGCTGCGGCCGCGAGCGCGGGGTCGATCACCGTCTCCCCGGCGAGCACCCGGCGGACGGCCGCGGCCAGTTCCTCCACCGGCCCGTCCTTCACGAGGAATCCGGCGGCCCCGGCCTCCATCGCCCGCCGCAGATAGCCGGGCCGGCCGAAGGTGGTCAGGATCAGCACCCGGCAGCCGGGGCACCGCGTGCGCAGATCAGCGGCGGCGTCGAGCCCGCTGCGGCCCGGGAGTTCGATGTCGAGGAGGGCCACGTCGGGCCGCGCTTCGAGGGCTGCGGGCACGATCTCGTCCCCGGCGGCGACCTGTGCCACCACCTCGATGTCCTCCTCCAGCCCGAGCAGCAGGGCCAGGGCGCCCCGCATCATGCCCTGGTCCTCGGCCAGCAGGACCCTGATCATCGACTGTCCTCGCTCCGGGTTCCCACGGCCACGCCGGACTCGGCCCCGGTGTCGTCCACTGTCTCCCGCGCCGTCTCCTGCGTCGTTTCCTCCACCGGGAGTTCGGCGGTCACCCGGAATCCGCCGCCGGGAGCCGGGCCGCTGCGCAGCGTGCCGCCCGCCGCGGCGAGGCGTTCGGTCAGGCCGGTCAGGCCGCTGCCCGGCGTCGTCGAGCCTACGCCGTCGCCGTCGTCCGTGATCACCAGGCGGGCCCGCCCGGCGGCGCCGCGTACCTCGATCTCGCAGGTCGCGGCGGCGCTGTGCCGGATGACGTTGGTGACGGACTCGCGGACCACCCAGCCCAGCAGGGCCGCCGTCTGCGGGGGCAGCGGGGGCCCGGACTGCCGGACCACGGGCTCGATCCCGGCGGCGGTGAGGATGCCGCGGGCCCGGTCCAGTTCTCCTGCCAGGCTCGCCTCCCGGTAGCCGGTGACGGCCTCGCGGATCTCGGTGAGCGCCTGGCGGCCGACCGATTCGATGTCCGCGACCTGGGCGAGGGCCGCGTCCATGTCCCGGGGCGCTATGCGGCGCGCCGCCTCCGACTTCACGACGATCACCGAGAGGGTGTGGCCGAGCAGGTCGTGCAGGTCGCGGGAGAAGCGCAGCCGCTCCTGCTCCACGGCCGCCCGCGCCAGCTCCTGCCGGGTCTCGCGCAACTCCCGCACCGTCTCGGACAGGGCCAGGATGGCCGCGGTGACCATGCCGGACAGCAAGGTCCCGTAGAAGATCCCCAGTGCGCCCCACCCGTCCCGGTATACGGCGATCGCACCGGCGACGGTACTGAGCCCGAACATCACCGGGCCGAGCCGGCGGCCCCGGACCACGGTTCCGGTGGCGAGGCCGAGCAGGGGGAAGAACAGCAGCCAGCTGCCTCCGTAGGCGACGGCGAGGGCGCCGGTGACCGCCCCCATCGCGGCCAGGCTCCAACGGGTGCTCAGGGCCTCGCGCTTGCGCGGATCGAACGCGCGGAACACCACGCTGATGTAGAGGGAGTTGAAGACCAGCAGGCCGAGCCCGCCGACCAGCGGGTTGGGGGTGTCACCCTTGATGAGGTTCGAGATGGCCCCCATGCCCATCAGCAGCCAGGGCAGCAGGGTGAATCCGTTGGGCGGGCCCAGCGGACCGCGGTCCCCGCCGCTGCCATGACCACCGCGAGCGGCCTCGCTCTCGCGCCACTGCTCCACCCGGGCCGGCCGTGCGGCCTTCCACGCCCGGTAGACGGTCCAGTCGCCTCGCATGCGCACTCCCCGTCCCACGGCCTACACCGTCCTCGCGGACCGACGGTACGAGAGCACCGTGCACCCGCCGGGTATCAGGGCGAAGGCGGCCTCGGCGGGGACGGGGCCGAAGGACTTGAAGGTGCGCCGGAACCGGACGGCGGGCGGTGGATACGGGGTCTGCGTCATGACCACCACGCTACGAAAGGGCGCGCGCCACGGGCAGATCCGCATGTACGCGGCTCGGCAGTACAAATGTCACTGCCACACGTCACTGCCGGGGCGAACCGGCCGGCGCCTGGCTGCCGGCGCGGGTTCGGCCGCGTGCCGCGCGGCGGGCTCGGGCGAGGGTGCGCAGGGGGGCCGCCACGCCGTAGCCGATGTCCCGGCGCAGGGCGTCGACGCCCGCCCGTTCCACGGCCGTTAGCTGGTGCGCCATCAGCTCCGTCATCGTCGCGGTCACGGGTCGCAGCCCGGGTTCGGCGAGTTCGAGGATGCCGTCGGTGGCGTCGAGGGCGGCCCGGGCGCGCCGGGTCTCGGCGGCGAGGAGCGCGCGTACGGCGGGAGTGTCGCGGGCCTGTTCGAGGTCGGCGCGGGTCACGGAGTGCTCGTCGAGGCGGGCGCGCGGGATGCACAGGCGGCCGTCCGCGAGGTCCCCGGCGAGGTCCGCGAGGAAGTCGACCCGCTGGGCGGCGTCGACGAACCGCCGCCAGCCCGCGGCCTGTTCGGGGTCGGGTCCGCCCTGGTACTGGAGGCCGGTGAAGACCAGCACCCCCGGCCAGGCGTAGGCGTCGAGGTAGGCCTGGAAGTCCTCCTCGGCGGCGAAGCCGTCGAAGCCCGCCTCGGCGGTGGCGGCGCCTTCGAGGAACCGGGAGACCCAGTGCGCGGGCAGGGCGCGCGCGTCCACGGCGTGGGCGTAGGCGCGCAGCAGGGGGTCGGGGCTGTCCCCGGACGTGAGGGCCGACTCGACCCGCCCGGTCAACGCGGCCAGGTTGGCGGCCCGTTCAGACGGGGTGCCGGTCTCTGCCACGTCGTCGACCATGTTCATGAAGGCGAGGCCGGCGGCGAGCCAGGGCACCAGGGGCGGCGCGGCGAGCAGGCGCAGCACGAGGTACGGGGCGGGTTCGCGGCGGAGCACCCGGCGGGCGGCGTGGGTGTAGTCGTCCCGCAGCCGGGTGCCGGATATCCCGGCGGCCGTGAGTGTGGTGCGCCAGCTCGGCATGGTGGTCGTGCCCCCTCGGAACGTTTCTCCCTGTGTGTACGGGGATCATGATCGCAGGCCCGCGGTCACGGCCTACGTGCGGTAGACCTTCCTGACCTTGCCGTCGGTGCCGGCCAGGACGTAGCCGCCCTGGCCGTAGTCGTCGCTGAGGTAGGTCCGTATGGACGGGCTCTGGTCCATCATCCAGGGATCGACGATCACGTAGCGGGAGGTCGGGTTCGCCACGCCCAGGTCCTGCTTGGCCTGTTCGAGGAGGGCGGGCAGGGTGTCCCATTCGACCTTGGCCATGTCGATGAGCGGGGCGCGGTCCTTGACGGTGCCGGCCGGGCCGGTGCGGGTGACCCCGCCGTCGCGGTACTGCCAGGAATCGACGGTCCTGGCTCCGCTGGCCGTGGGGACGGAGGCGATGACGTACTCGTCGTAGACCCGCATGTCCACGAAGGTGGTGGTGCCCGTCTGCTGCTTCAGGGCCGCCAGGGCGGTCCGGACGTTGTCGGGGGTGAGCAGGCTGCCTTGCGGCGCCGTCGCCTTGGGCGCACTCGCCTTCGGTCCCGGAGTCGCGGCGGCGGGGGTCGCGGAGGCCGGGGCCGCAGAGGCGGGGGCCGAGGCCGCCGGGTCCGAGGCGGACTGGCGGCCCTTCGCGTCCGGGCCGGTCTGGGCGCCGTCCGGCAGCCACTTGACGACCCCGACGGCTCCGGCCGCCAGTACGGCCGCGAGGGCGGCGGCGAGCAGGACGGGGCGGCGCCGTGGTGCGGACGCCGCGGGCAGCGGCGCGGTGGCCGCGTACGGGGTGGGGACCGGGCCGAACGGCGGTGGCGTGGGCGGCCCGTACTGCCCCAGGACCGCGCCGCCCCCGGCGGCGGCGAGAGCGGTGCTCGCGTCCCGGAGCAGCCGTTCCAGCTGCGCCGCGTCGGGCCGCGCTGCCGGGTCGCGTACGAGGAGCCGTTCCAGTACGGGCGCCAGCGGGCCGGAGCGTACGGGCGCCGGGATCGGCTCGTCGAGCACGGCGACCACCGTGGCCAGGCTGGTGGCGCGGCGCAGCGGATGGACGCCTTCCGCGGCCACGTACAGCAGCATGCCCAGTGACCACAGGTCGGAGGCGGCCAGTCCCTCCTCGCCGCGGACGCGCTCGGGCGCGATGTACTCCGGCGAGCCGATCAGCACACCGGTCGAGGTGAGCGCGGTGGACCCGTGCAGGGCCGCGATGCCGAAGTCGGTGAGCACCGCGGACCCGTCCGGGCGCAGCAGTACGTTGGCGGGTTTCACATCGCGGTGGAGGACTCCCTCGGCGTGAGCGGCGCGCAGCGCGGACAGGACGTCGAGTCCGAGCCGGACCACCTCGGTCTGCGGCAGCGGGCCCCCGGCCAGCCGGTCGTGCAGCGAGCCGCCCCGGACCAGCTCCATCACGATCCACGGGTGCCCGTCCGAGCCGTCCGCAGGCTCCACGATGTGGTGGATCGTCACCACATGGGGGTGGGCGAGCCGGGCCAGGGCCCGGGCCTCGCGGACGGCCCGTGCGCGCAGCTGGTCGGCGAGACCGGGCTGGGCGGCGGCGGTCGCCGGGTCCGGCGGCCGCACCTCCTTGAGTGCGACCTCGCGGTGCAGGGCGATGTCGCGGGCGCGCCAGACGGTGCCCATGCCGCCGCTGCCCAGCGGCGCGACCAGCTCAAAACGGCCGTCGATCAGTTGTCTGCCGGCCTCACTCGTGTCCATGGGCCGTCATCGTAGGCGTCCCGTGCGACAGCGGTGTCGGCGGTGTCAGCAGCGCCGGCGGTCCGCGGTGATCGTGCCTTGCGCGGTGGTCACCGTACGGTCGTAGCAGCCGCCGGACGCCGGGGAACCGTGGAGCCGGTAGCGGGCGGTGGTGGTGGCGACGGCGTGCCGCTGGTCGCGCGGGACGTTCGCGGTGTAAGTGGCGTCGCCCGTGTACTGGTTGTCCATCCTGGAGACGTCGGCCTTCCGCCCGCCGCGCAGGATGACGGTGTCGGCACGGTCGCCGAGCGAGAGGACGGTGCGCAGCCGGTCGCCGGCGCCGAGGGTGGTCTCGCCGTCCATCGTGTACGTGCGCGCGGTGCGGGTGGTGGTGGCTCCTCGGGTCACGGTCTCCTCGTCGGTCCAGGTGGCGGTGAGGGCGTCGCGGTTCTCGCCGTCGGTCCAGCGGTGGACGGACGTGTTGCTCACGGCGCGGGTGACGGTGGTGGTGACCCTCCCGTGGGAGGTGTCCAGGTGCCCGGCGACGGTCAGCCGGTGGCCGCCCTCGGTGTCGAGGCGGTGCTCGGCGCCGGGTGTGGGAGCTGCGGGGGTCCAGCGGGAGGAGTTGGCCGGATCGCTCTGCTCGTGCCGGGTCAGGGCGCCGGTGACGACCTCCCGGGCCTCGTCCTGCCACAGCAGCAGGTTGGCCGGGGTGCTCCAGCCGCTCTGTCCGGCCGGCACCCCGGCCACGGACACCTCGATCCGGTGCGGGCGGCCGTCGTTGAGGAGCGCGGCGAAGGGTGTCAGGTCGTATACGACCGGCTGGACGTCGAAGGCGCGGGGGCCCGGGGTGACGTACCAGAGGAAGGGGTTGGACCAGCCGCCGGTCCAGACGGTGGGGAAGGGAGCGGCGATGCCGGCGAGCTGCCCGTCCAGGGAGACGCGGACCTCGCGGTAGGGGCCGTCGGCCGCCTTGCAGGAGTACGGGGCCGCGTCCGGGGTGGTCATGTACCAGTACTCCTCGCAGCCGCCGCCCGAGCCGGTGGCGTACACCTCGGCGAGGAGGCGCTCCGTGTTGCGCGGGGTGGTGACCTCCGGGGTGGTGAGGGGCAGCACGCGGTCGGGGGTCCCGGCGGGGTCGCCGGAGCCGCCGGCATCGGCGGAATCTGTCGAATCCGTGGCATCTGTGGAGCCGGGGCGGCCTTCGGCGGCGTAGAAGGTGAGGGTGACCTTGACGTCGATGACGCCGGTGTAGGTGTCGTTGACGACGTTGCCGATGAGCATCTCGACGGGCTGCGGGCGGGCGAGGGTGTCGCGGTAGCGGGTGACGTCCTTCTCGACGGACCAGGTGATGCCTTCGGGCGAGGGCTGGGGCGTGGAGGTGCGCAGGATCTCGACGCCGCCGAGGGAGAGGTGGCCGAGGCGGTCGTACTGGCGGCCCTTGACCTTGCCGTCGAGTCGCAGGACCACCTTGGCCCAGTGGTCGGAGCCGCAGCCCCGGGGCGGGGTGTAGCTGCCGCGGTACGGGGTGAAGTCGCGGAACTGCGCCTCGGCGAGGGTCACCTCGCAGGAGCGGGTCCCGGGCCGGGCGACGGGCGGGGCGGGGGTGAGGGGGTCGTGCCAGTCGGTGCCGAACTCGGCGGGCGGCGTCTCGCCTCCGGTCGCGGGTGCCGGCGTGGCCGCCTCCGCGGTGGCCGCCGTGGTCGCGCCGTGCGCGGGTCCCGCGGTGGCGAGGGTGGCCGCGGCCAGCGCGATCGCGCCGAGCACGCCCGTGATCCTGTGTCGTCTCATGGGCCCGCAGTGAAACCCGGCCCGCCCGGACGGCGCCAGGGGCGGTGCGCCGCCCCTGGCGTGAAATCGCCGGTCAGGCCGGAAGGACGACGATGCCGTCGGCGTCCGCGTGGACCGTGTCCCCCGGGCGGAAGGTGGTCCCGCCGATCGTGACGGGCTCGTCCACCGTGCCCGCGCCGGTCTTGCCGCTCTTGCGGGGCACGGTGCCCAGCGCCATGACCCCGAGGTCGAGTCCGCCGAGGGCCACGCTGTCGCGGACCGCGCCGTTGATGATCAGGCCGGCCCAGCCGTTGCGCTCGGCGGCGCCGGCGATGAGGTCGCCGACGAGGGCGGTGCGCAGCGAGCCGCCGCCGTCCACGACGAGGACGGCACCGTCGCCCGGGGCGTTCACGAGCTCGCGCAGCAGTGCGTTGTCCTCGTGGCAGGAGAGGGTCCGCACCGGGCCGGCGAACAGCCGGCGGCCGCCCAGAAGGCGGAACTGCGTGGCGCAGATGCCGAGGTCCTCGCCGTGCTCGTCGTACATGTCCGCCGTGGGAACGGGGGTGACGCTCATGTCGCTGGGACTTCCTCGCTGCTCGATCCGGTGCGCAGTGCCTGTCGTTTCAGGCACGGTACCGCTTGAGCTGTGCGGTGATCTCAGTCGCGCGAGTTGCCGAAGAGGAGACGGTAGCCGATCAGCAGGACCAGCGAGCCGGCGATGGCGGAGCCCCAGGTGGCGGGGTCGAAGAACTGGGTCTGGATCGGCCGGTCCAGGAACTTCGCCGAGAGCCAGCCGCCGATGAAGGCGCCGGCGACGCCTATGAGGGTGGTGCCGATCAGGCCGCCGGGGTCCCGGCCGGGCAGCAGGACCTTGGCGATGCCTCCGGCCAGCAGTCCCAGGATGATCCAGCCGACGATCCCCATGTCCATTCACTCCGTTTCGGTGTTCCGCTGTTCACCAGGGAGGACGCGGCCGGGGCCGAAACGGTTCTCCGGCTGTCGGCTCACGCCGCCACGCGGCTGACCGGCGTGGTCGGCGTGGTCGGGGTCGGCGCGGCGGGCAGGTCGGGGTCGGCGGCCGCCGTCCGGG
Source organism: Streptomyces sp. NPDC006463 (assembly GCF_042870715.1). Classification (NCBI taxonomy): domain Bacteria; kingdom Bacillati; phylum Actinomycetota; class Actinomycetes; order Kitasatosporales; family Streptomycetaceae; genus Streptomyces; species Streptomyces sp. NPDC006463. The sequence goes on from NZ_JBIAHP010000001.1 coordinate 634,089, forward strand.
CGGCGGGCGCCGAGGGCGTACGGGTCAGCAGGAGCACGCCGCGCGCCGCGGCGAACGCTCCCGCCACCGCGAGCAGCACCCCCAGCGCCCCGCCCTGGAGGCGTTCGCCGAGCAGGACCATGCCGATCGCCGCGGCGGCCAGCGGGTTGGCCAGGTTCACCACGGCGAGCGGGGCACCGAGCCCGCCCCGGTAGGCCCGCTGCGACAGGAGCATCCCGCCGACCGCGAACACCACGACGAGCAGGGCCACGGCGACGACCCGGACGCTGAGCAGGGATCCGCCTCGTCCGCCCGCCACGGCCACGGTCTGGGTCAGGGCCGAGGCGACCGCGGACGCCAGTCCGGATGCCGTGGCGTGACGAAGCCCCGAGCGCGGGTCCTTGACGGCGGTCAGCAGCAGGATCACGGCGGCCGTGGCCCCGGAGACGGCGAGCGCCTCGGCCAGGCTGAGCGTGTCGTCGGGGGCGGGCCCTGACGCCGGGAGCAGCAGCAGGCCCAGCCCCGCGACGGTGGCCAGGGTGCCCCGCCATTCACTGGCCACCACCCGGCGGCCGGCTCCGCGCGCCCCCAGCGGGACGGCGGCCACGAGGGTTAGTGCGCCGAGCGGCTGCACCAGCGTGAGCGGTCCGTAGCGCAGGGCCGCCGCGTGCAGCAGCGCGGCGCCGGCGTTCAGCCCGGCCGACCACCACCAGGCGCCCGAGCCGAGCAGGGCCCTGGCGCTGCGCGCGACGGCGGCGCGGGCGAGCCGCTCCTGGGCGACGGCGGCGGCCGCGTAGGTCACGGCCGAGGCGAGGCAGAGGACGACGGCGAGAGCGGTGGCGTTCACCGCTCGGCTCCTGCGGAGGCGGGGGCGGGGGCGGCCGGACCGGCGGCGGTCCGGGGACCGGGCAGCCCGCGTACGGCGCCCGCGTCCGGATCCCCGCCCGCACGGTCACCGGCTCGGTCACCGGCTCCGTCACCGGTTCCGTCACCGGCGGCCTTAGGCCGCGGGATCAGCAGCAGGGCGGCCCCGAGCAGGAGGGCCGCGACGATCGCGTCGAGCCAGTAGTGGTTGGCCGTGCCGACGACCACCAGCAGGGTCAGCAGGGGGTGCAGCAGCCACAGCGCGCGCCACCTGGCGGGGCGAGTCGCGGCGATCATGCCGAGCGCGAGCATCAACGCCCACCCGAAGTGCAGGGAGGGCATCGCCGCGAACTGGTTGGCCATGGTGTCGGTGGCCGGCTCGGCCCCGTAGACGGTGGGGCCGTAGGCCTGTCCGGTGTCGACGAGGTCCGCGGCGCCCAGCATCCGCGGTGGCGCGAGCGGGAAGCCGAGGTGCAGCGCGAGGGCGGCTGCGGTGAGCACGGTGAGTACGCGGCGCGCCCACAGGTAGTGGGCGGGGCGGCGCAGGTAGAGCCAGACCAGGAAGAGCGCGGTCGCCGGGAAGTGCACGGCCGCGTAGTACGTGTTGGCGGTGTGCACGAGGGCGTCCCCGTGCAGCAGCAGCCGCTGCACCGCGCCCTCGCCGGGCAAGTGCAGCGCGCGCTCGGCGTCCCAGATCCGCCCGGCGTTGCGGAAGGCCTCTTCGGTGCGTCCGGTCGAGAGCGTCCGGCCCGCCTTGTAGACGGTGAACAGTCCCGCGACGAGCAGCAGCTCGCGTATGAGGCGGCGGCGCGCGGCTCGCCGCGCGGCCGCCGCCCCGGCGGGTGTGGTGTGGGAGGTCATCCCCCGGTTGGTCATCCCCCGGTCTCGCTTCCTGCTCGCACAGATCGACACGCCAGTGTATCGATACATTCGCGTATCGATACGCAGGTGTACCGATACGCTTGCGTTCCCGTACACTGCTCGTACTGGAACACGCCGCCGAGGCGCCCCCGAGGAGAGCCGCACCCCCATGACGTCGACGCCGACCACCGCGCGCCGCTCCAAGATCACCCCGGAGCGGGAGCAGGAGTTCTACGAGGCCGTCCTGGAGCAGCTGCGCGAGCACGGCTACGAGGCCCTGACCATGGAGGGCATCGCCGCCCGGGCGAGCTGCGGCAAGTCCACGCTCTACCGGCAGTGGAAGACCAAGCCCCAGCTCGTCGCCGCAGCCCTGCGGGCCAATCGGCAGGGCACCCTCGTCGCGGTGGACACCGGGTCCCTGGCGGGCGACCTGCGCGAGGCGGCCCGGATAGCGGCCGGCACCTCGGGCCGTGACACCCGGCTGACGCAGGCCCTCGGGCTCGCCGTGCTCAGCGACGAGGAACTGCAGGCAGCCCTGCGCGAGGCACTGGTCGAGCCGGAGCTGGCCGCCTTCGACGCGATGGTGGAGCGGGCGGTGGCGCGCGGCGAGATCGCCGCGGACCACCCGGCCGTGGAGTTCCTGCCGGCGCAGCTGATGGGTGTGCTCCGCATCCGGCCGGTGCTCGAAGGCCGGTACGCCGACGCCGACTACCTGGTCCGGTTCGTCGACGCGGTCATGCTTCCCTCCCTGGGTCTGACACCGCCCCAGGGCCCCTGAACCGGCGGGCCGCCGTCCCGATGACCGGACGGCGACCTGCCCGCGCTGCCTCGTGGGGACGGCGGCAGCGCGCCACCCGGACCGGGCGGCGGTCGCTCACTCGAGGAGTGACCGCCGCCCGATCTGTGCGGCGGTCAAGACCGTTCTTCGAGCCGGACGGCGGCCGCCGTCAGCGCACTGCGCCCATGGTCCGCGTGAACTCCTCCGGGTCGGTGTCGAAGCCGTGCAGCCGCGCGTCGAGCGACCAGGCACCCGAGTCGTCCCGGGTGAACTCGGCGACCGTGGCCGCGGTGGCGGACGGGACGGCCGCGAAGTCGCCCTGGGCGAGATCGATGTGGCCCTCGCGGATCCGGACACCGGTCCCCGCGATGTCTTCGAACGTCGTGGGGCGGTCCGCACCGGTGTCCTGGATCAGGACACCGACCACCACCCGGCGCAACTCCGGTGCCATCCGGTCGAGTTCGAGGGTCATCACCTCGTCGAAGCCGAAGCCCTGGCCCGTCTTGCTGTCCCGGTTCAGGGAGATGGTGCCATCGGGCGAGCGACTGCCGAAGTGGACGAGCTGGACGGGCACCCCGTGCAGGTCCGCGGATCCGTAGACCGCGGCCACGATGTCGAGGTCGTGCGCGGGTGTGCCGGCGGGGCTGGGGTCCCATCGCAGCGCGATCTCCACCTTGGCCAGGCCCTTGCGTACACCAGTCACCGAACTCCCCCTCCGCACTCACGGGTATTGCCCGCCCATGGTCCCACGTGTCCCCCCGCGGAGTCCGAACGACCGTACGTTCCCGGCCAGTTCCGCTCAGGCTCCGAGGTCCACCCGTACGGTCTCCACCCATCCCGGCGGCGCGGGCGCGTTCTCCCCGACCAGCGCGGCGATCAGCCGGCACGAGGGGGTCTCGTCCGGCCACGGCGTGTACCCGTCGGTCAGCACGACCACGACGTTCGGCCGGTCGGGCATGGCCAGCGCGGCGTTGATGCCGACGCGCATGTCCGTGCCTCCGCCGCCGGCCAGGGCCACCTGGTCGGCGCTGGTCACCCGGGTCACGGCGTGTACGTCGGCGTCACAGGCGAGGACGGCGACCCGGTTGCCGCCGATCCCCACCTCCCGCAGCACGCCGGTGACTTCGGCGAGCGCCGCGGCCAGGTCCTCCAGGCCCATCGACCCCGAGGTGTCGATGACGATCGCGACCCGCGGCAGCGGCCGGCGCAGGCTGGGCAGCACCACCCGGCCGCCCAGCGCGGGAGTGCGGCGCGAAGGGCGGCGGTAGGTGTAGTCCACCGCGCCGGCCGCCCAGGCGGCGGCCTCCCGGACCGCTCCGGACAGGGCCTGGCGCCAGTCGACGGAAGGCTCCAGCAGTTCCTCGGCCCACCGGGCCCAGCCCTCGGGGATCCGGCCCCGGGTGCGCTGGTGGGCCCGTACGGCCTGGGCGGTCTGGCGGCGCAGCGCTTCCGCCTCCACCGGACCGACCCGGGCGGGGCCGCCCTCGCCCAGCTCCCAGGGCATGGGGGTGCCGTGCGCGCCGGATCCGCAGTCCACCCCGTGCGACGTGGCGGGGATCGCCGGCAGGTAGGCCTCGAAGAGCCCGCCCGTGGCCAGGCCGAAGAGCCTGGGCTCCATCCGGCCCTCGGGCAGCAGCAGCCCGTCGGCGAGCAGGTCGTCGTTGATCTCGCAGTCCTGGGCGATGTTGACGCGGACCGGATCGCGCTGGTCGGCGGCGGGCAGGCGCTCGGCCCGGCCGTGGTGGTCGCGCAGCAGGTGCGCCACCTCGTGGATCCACACTCCGGCCAATTCGGCGACCGGGGTCGCCTCGACGAAGGCGGGCGAGACGTAGCAGCGCCAGTGCCGGTCGACGCCCATGGTGCGGATGCCGTCCGAGGGGACGACCGTCAGGGCGTACAGGGCGGAGGCGAGGTACGGGCGGCCCTCGGCGGCCTTGTAGCGGGCCGCCAGGAGCTTCGCGCGGTCCAGGCGCACGGCCGGGCCCCCGGGCTCAGCGGCCGCCCGGCAGGGAGCCGGACAGCTGGAGCAGTTCCACGAAGGCGTCGATGCCGGCGGGCACCGGCCAGTCGAGGTCGCGCATCGCGGCCAGGTCGGCGGCGGCGCGGGCGGCGACGTCGGGCACGCCCGCGTCCACGGCCTTGGCCAGCACCGTCCAGCCCGCCTCCCAGCGGGGGCGGGTGAGCTCGCTCTGCACGGCCGCGACCACGGCGATGAGGAAGGCCAGCTGCCGGTCGCCGCGCTCGGGCAGGGCGAAGGCGTCCGGGTCGGCGAGCACCCGGTCCGGGTCGGGCAGGTCGAGGTTTTCGAGGTACGAGAGCAGTTCGATCCCGGCGGCTTCCCCTACGGCTCCGGTCAGCGCGGCGGCCAGTGCCTCCCGGCCCGTCGAGGCCGCGTACCCGGTGGCCAGCAGCCGCAGGGCCATCTCCCAGGTACGCGGGGAGGGCCAGCCGCGGCCGCGGGACGCGGCCTCGGCTGGCATGTGGTGGACCAGGCCCGGCCGGGCGGTGAGGAAGCCGGAGACCGCACCGCGGGCGCGGGCGGCCGAGCCGGAGGCCTTCGCGGGGTCGACGGCCGGGATCGCCACCTCGGGCCAGGTGCCGGCCATCCCGCGGGCCACGGTGCGCGGATTGTGCGTCCAGTCGAGGTGGACGAAGCGGTTGGCCAGCGGGGGGCTGAGGTGCCAGCCGTCGGCCGCGCTGGCGGGGGGATTGGCCGCGGCGACGATCCGTACCGCCGGGGGGAGTTCGAGGCTGCCGACCCGGCGCTCCAGGACCACGCGCAGCAGGGCCGCCTGCACCGCGGGCGGGGCGGAGGACAACTCGTCGAAGAACAGCAGTCCGTGGCCGGTGCGTGCGAGGCGTACCGCCCAGTCCGGCGGGGCCATCGGGACGCCGGTGGTGGCGGGGTCGTCGCCGACGATGGGCAGCCCCGAGAAGTCGGAGGGCTCGTGGACGCTGGCGATGACGGTCTCCAGCTCCACCCCGAGCGCGGTGGCGAGCTGCCGCATGCCGGCGGACTTGCCGATGCCCGGCTCACCCCACAGGAGCACTGGCTGATTGGCCGTCACCGCCAGGGCCAGTGCCTCCAGTTGGGGGTCGGTGGCGGGTTCGCTGCGGGTGGCGCTCAGCCGCTCGCCCAGGGCGTCGGCGGCGGCCAGTGCCCGGGAGGGCTGCGGCTGGGCACTCATGCGTCGTCGTCCTCGTCTTCCTCGCGGTATTCCATGTGCTCGTCGAACCAGTCGGCGCCGATGCCGGGGAACTCCTCGTCGACGCGTTCCCGCAGAAAGGTGAGGTCGGTGCGCTTGTAGCGGCGGATCTCCTGGGACAGCGACAGTTCCATCTCGTCGATGACGTCGATCCTGGCACCGGCCGCCAGCAGGGCCCTGACCAGGTCCGGCGAGCCGCCCCAGTGCACCGCCGACAGCAGCGGAGTGCGCTCGTGCTTGTCCCGCGCCTCCAGGTCGAGGCCGGCCGCGAGCAGCCGGGGCAGCAGCACCTCGTGGTCGAGCAGGTGGAGTTCGTGCAGCAGGCCACGGCTGCGGGCCTCCCGGATCCGCGGGTCCACGCCCGCGTCCAGCAGCGCCACCACACCCGGGGTGTCCCCGTGCTGGGCGCGCAGGAACAGCTCCCGCTGCTGGCTCCGCAGGGCGCGCGGCAGCCGGCCCTCGCCCGTGGTCCAGGTCTGCTGTACGGCGAAGCAGCCGGAGACCGCGCCGCCGAACGCCCGCATGGCGCGCTCCCGTTGCTGCTCTTCGGGGGTGTGCGGCACGTCGAGCGCGCCGCCTCGCGAGCGCACCTCGTGCCATTCACCGTGGCAGCGCACCCGGGCGGGCCCCGCCTCGGCGGGGCCGGGCGGACCCACGGCCGGTCCGGCACCGGGGAACAGGGAGGCGGCGACGAGCGGGTGCAGCTCGCGCGGGGTGATCCGGCCGGTGCGCACCAGTTCGAGGTCGGGCAGCCGTTGCCAGGCGTACCGCGGCAGCTGCGGCACGGTGAGTGCCTCTTCCCGCTCGATGAACCGGGCCCGGAGCCGGTCGGGGCCGTCGGGTTCCAGGAGGAGGAAGGTGCGCCAGTCGGCCGCGATCCGGTAGTGCTCACCCGCGCCGGCGGCCACGAGCAGCCCCACCTCCGCCACGAGCCGGGTGGGGTCGACCGGGATCCGCTCGAAGAGGGCCTTGGGGTCCACCGGACGCTGGTACGGCTGCGGGGCGGGCACGGTCAGGTCGCATGCGATGCCCGCGGCCTCGTACGCCGCGGCGATGTCCCCCTGAGCACGCAGCAGGGCGATCCGCTCGGCGCGGCCCTCCGGGTCGCCGAAGCGCGCGCCCAGCTCGGACACGCACCGGGCGTCCCAGAACGGCCGGACCGCCGTCCAGTCCTCCGGTACGAAGCCGCGCCCCGTGTAGCGGTTCCACTTCACCAGGGCGACCGGCGCGCAGTGCAGGCGCAGCCGCTGCGAGCCCTCGGTCATCAGGGGCGTGGTGACCGACAGGGTCGGCCCGTCGGCCCCGCCGTACGAGGCGAGCAGGATCCGCAGGTCGGTGCCGATGGTGGTGCGGCCGCCCAGGACCCGGGGCAGGTGCCAGCGCAGCAGGTCCGGGGCGAGGTGGCGGAGGTCGTCCTCGACGGCCTCGGCGACGGAGGCGCCGTAGCGGGCCGCGACCTCCGGCAGGTCGAAGTCGATGTCGACGGCGGCGGCGGCGCAGGCCGCCCGCCAGTCCCCGGCCAGGCGGTGCGCGGTGGCCTGCTCGATCATCCAGCCGGGTACGGCGTACCGGCGGATCCGCTGCCAGGCCGGGCCGTCCTCGGGCAGGAAGCCGCCGGGCAGTTCGGCGTACGGGCTCACCGGTACACGCTGCCAATGGCGCGCAGGTCCGGATGGGCGGCCCGGGCCGGGCGGAGCCGTTCGGCGAAGGAGCGCTTGACCCGGCGGGGCAGGCCGGGGCCCAGGCCGACGTACTCCAGCGGGCTGTCGGCGGGCACCGCCGCGAGCAGGCTCTTCGCACCGCGCCCGGTGAGGCCGGTGTGGCGGAGCTCCAGGCGGCGCAGCGGGCTGCCGGGGAGCGCGGCGGCCAGGGCGTACGCCCCTTCGTCGCCGGGATCGTTGCCGGTGGAACCGAGGCTCCGCTCGGACATCGTCCGGCCGAGGTCCAGGGCCTCGACGGAGCCGAGGGCGGCGGCCAGGGCGCGCGCTCCGGCGGCGCCGATGCCGTTGCCGCCGAGGCCGAGTCGGACCGGGCCGGAGGAGGACGCGGCCGCGGCGGCCAGGACGGCGGCGCCGTCGTCGCCGAGGTGGTTGGCCGGTACGTACAGCTCGCGCACCCCGGCCTGCCGGATCAGTGCGGCGAGCAGCGGCGCGGCGTCGGCGCCGAGGCCGTTGCCGCCGAGGAAGAGGCGTTCCAGCGGCTGCTCGCGCTCCAGCAGGGCGTCGAGCAGGAGGCGTACGCCGTCCGCGCCGATCCCGGTGTTGACCAGGTCGAGGGTGCGCAGGGCGGTGTTGCGGCGCAGCAGGGCGGCGAGCGTGCGGGCGCCGTCCTCGAAGAGCGGGTTCCGCTTGAGCCAGAGGGCTCGGACGGTGGTGTCGTCGGCGAGGGCTCCGGCAAGGGCCAGGGCCCCGTCGGGGCCGATCCGGTTGCAGCCGAGGTAGAGGGTGCGCAGCCCGTGCCCGTCGGCTCCGACCGCCAGGCTCTCCGCCAGGGCGCGAGCGCCCTCGTCGCCGATGGCGTTGGTGCCGAGGAGCAGGTGGGTGGCGTGTGCGGAGGCGGCCGCCGCGGGCAGCAGCCGGGCCGCGCCGCCCGGGCCGAGCCCCTGCTTGCAGAGGTCGACGCGGCCGTCGGTGCGCAGGGTGCCGAGCGGGAAGGCCTCGTCGGCCTCGACCGGGTGGTCCGCCGCGAGCCGGGCGAGCAGCGGGCCGAGGCCCGCGGGGTCGGCCGGCGGCATGTCCGGGTGCTCGATCGCGGGGCACCGTACGGGTGTCGGCTGTGTCATCACCACTCCACCGGTTCCTTCGCCGGTGCCCGGCGTCCATCACGACTTGAGACAGCAAGTAGACGCAAGACCGGTCGGATTCGAACCGACGTCCTCCAGCTCGATGCGTGGGCGCGACGACCTCTGCGCTACGGCCTTGCTGCGGACGATCATACCGTCCCGGCGGCCGAAAATCGATCACCAGTTTGGGCCATCGATCCCCGACTGCCAGGATTTCTCTACCAGTTACCGTCCTGTACTGGTTTGCCCGGCCTCGCGGCGTTACCGAGCGGCTTGACCTGGGCGGGGTCCGGCTCCACCCACGGGGTGTGGTCGTCGCCGATCCACTCCCCCACCGGCTTGACCCCGGCCAGCGCCGCGGAGGGCGCGAGGTCGGCGGCGGACTCGTCGTAGTAGTCGAACCAGGGCAGCCCGGCCTGGGTGTAGGCGGCCCGGTCCACCGGCGAGGGCGGCGCGTCCTCCCCGGTGATGCGACGCCACTCGGGCGGAGTCACCAGGTGTACGAAGACCCGCGCGGCCGGCTCCTGCGCCCACGCCGAGAGCGGCCGGTCGTCCTGGTAGACCTCCTGGCGCATGGAACCGCCCACGCCGAGCCCCATCGCGGGAGCCGCGGGCAGCGCACCCCGGGTCGGGGCCGCCCCGGGGGCCGCCGGGGCCGCGCCCGGGGCCGGGATCCCGCCCGGAGCCGCCGCCATCGGCATGGGCACCGGGCCTCCGAAGCCGGCGAAGCCGCCGACCGCGCCGGGCGGCGGGGTCGGGGGCAGCGGGGCCCCGTACGAGGAGCCGGGAGGCTGGGGGCGCGCCGGATTCGCCCGCCGCCATTCCTCCAGCACCGCCGGCGCGAGCGGGAACGCCTGGAGCTGCACTCCGCCGGCGGTCTCCTCGCCGGTCACCTGTCCCTCGACGGTGGCGCCGAGCCCCAGCGGTACGGCGACGAACTGGCGTACCGTCCCGTCACCCGAGTTGATCCCGTCCAGCCACGGCTGGCGGGGCAGCACCACGTAGTTCTGCGGACCGCGGGCGAGCCGGCCCGTCCAGCGCTCGCCCGACACCGCGCACACCTTGCCGACCCCGACCTGGAGCGCGGCGGGCTCGCGGGTACCGGCGAAACTCAGCCACATCGCCTCGCGCAGGTACACGGGCAGCATCACGCCACCCTTCGCCAGCCACTCCGGCGGCACCGTGTCCGGATAGTCCTCCACCCGCCGGAGCGGGAACTCCCCCAGTCCGGGCGGCAGCGCGTGCGTGCCCGATTCGGGAAGCCGAAGGGTCCGGATGAAGCGGATCTGCACCCCTTCTCCCAGTAGCAGCGCATTCCCGTCGATCCGTACCGAACCAGTCCCCATGCCCGCCCCTTCTCCCGTGTTCTGCGGCTCCGGTCCGGTTCCGCCGCAGAATCTGCGGCCGGTCCGGATCGTTATCCTCAAGTTTTGCTCAGATGTAGTGACGCTGTGGCCGCGAGCTTCCTAGCTTCCTCGTACACGTGTCGTGACGTCCCCCACGCATTCGCGGTTCCACGCGCCCCGGCGATCCCGGGGCGCGTCCCGCGTCACCAAGGAAAGAGTGCAGCAATGAAGGTTCCCCAGGCCGGTGCGGTCGCCGCAGTGATCGTCCTCGCCCTGACCACCTCCGGGTGCGGCAGTGACGACGAGGCCAAGGGGACCCTCTCCGTCGGCATCAAGTTCGACCAGCCCGGCATCGGGCTGCGCGAGACCGGCGGCATCTTCTCCGGCTTCGACGTGGACGTCGCCAAGTACGTGGGCAAGGAGCTCGGCTACAAGCCGGACCAGATCGAGTTCAAGCAGGTCTACAGCAACGACCGCGAGCTGCTGCTCCAGTACAACGAGGTGCAGTTCGTCGCCGCCAGCTACTCGATCAACGAGAAGCGCAAGGAGAAGGTCGACTTCGCGGGCCCGTACTTCGTGGCCCACCAGGACCTGCTGGTCCGCTCCAGCGACAACACGATCGCCAAGGCGGAGGACCTCAACAACAAGCGGCTCTGCTCCGTCACCGGCTCCACCTCGGCGGAGAACATCAAGAAGGGCCTCGCCCCCAAGGCGAGCGTGCTGGAGCTGCCCGGTTACTCGGAGTGCCTCGTCGCCCTTGAGGACAACCTGGTCGACGCCATGACCACGGACAACTCCATCCTGGCCGGGTACGCCGCCCACAAGGGCAACGAGGGCAAGTTCAAGCTGACGGGCCAGAGCATGAGCACCGAGAACTACGGCATCGGTGTCAAGAAGGGCAACAAGGAACTCCAGACCAAGATCAACGCCGCGCTGAAGAAGATGGTCGCGGACGGGTCCTGGGAAGCGGCCGTGAAGAAGAACTTCGGCGCCGACTACAAGTACGAGCCGGCGCCGGCGATCACCACGGGCAGCTGACGATCGTCGAGGCGGTGGCCGGATCCGACCAGTCGGCGTCGAAGCGGGCGTTGACGACGTAGAGCCGGTCACCGTACACCGCCGCCGCCGTCGGCTCGTCGAAGCGCGGGTCGGTGATCTGGCGGACGAAACGGGCACGGCGGCCGTCGCCGCTCAGGGTGAACACGTCCACGGCGTAGCTCCAGTTCCGTACGACGTAGAGCGTGCGGCCGTGGACAACGAGGCCGTCGCCGTTGCCCACCGACCCGCCGTCGAGCACGGTCCGGGTGGCGGCGCCGCTGGCGGGGTCGATGCGGAAGAGCGCCTGGGCGGTGTCGTGTACCACCAGCAGGGCCCGGCCGTCGGGCGTCCGTTCGATGCCGTTGGCGCCCCAGTACTCACCGCCGGGCGGGACCGGGGCCCATTCTCCGCCGAGCCGCAGCGCGCGCGGAGCGGCGCCGGCGCCGGTGAGCGCGCGCCCGGCGGGCAGGAAGTACAGGACGTCGGCGAAGGAGTCGGTGAACCAGGCTCCGCCGCATCCGACGACGACGTCGTTGACGAAGGCCGTGCCGGTCGCGGCCTGGTGAGTGGCCAGGATCCGGCCGTCGCCGGGGTGGACGACCCGGATCTGGCCGCTGGCGCCGCCCGCGACGAGCAGCCTGCCGTACGCGTCGAGCTTGAGTCCGACCGACTGCGGCCCCCGCCCCCGGGTGAGGATCCGGCCGGTCCCGGTGGCGAGGTCGGCCTGGTAGATCGAGCCGTCGATCAGCGAGCCGGTGTAGGCCACCCCGCGGGCGGAGACGGCGATGCCCTCGGGCTGGAAGCCGGGCGGGGTCACGATGGTGTCGGGCCACCGGGCGGCGGCCGACGTGGGGCTCTCGGCCGACGGGGCCCCGGCCGAGCGGGCCCCGGCCGAAGGCGCCCCGGCCGAAGGCGCCCCGGCCGGCCGGGCCTGGGCGAGCGGGGCGAGCGGACCTGCGAGCGCGGCGCCGCCGAGGGCGGCGGCCGCGCCGATGAACCTGCGCCGACCCAAGGGTCCAGTCACGGTGGTGTCCTCTCAACTGCCTGGGCATGAGCATTGATTGACGCTCACACCTCAGCACACCGCCCGCGCCCCGTCAGTCCCGCATCCGGACACTTCACAAGGGAATGGGGAGCCTCCCGTTCACGGCCGGAGCGGGAGCCCGTGCCCGGTCAGACCACGGGGGCCTTGCTCCGCAGCACGGTCAGGAACTCCCGCATCCAGCGGGAGTGGTCGGGCCAGGCCCTCGCCGACACCAGCGTGCCGTCGACCACGGTCTCGGAGTCCTCGAACGCGGCCCCGGCCGCCTTCATGTCCAGCTCCAGCGCCGGATACGCGGTCACCCGGCGGCCGGTCAGGCCCCCGGCCGCGGCGGTGATCAGGGGGCCGTGGCAGATCTGGGCGATCGGCTTGTCGGCGTCGGCGAACGCGGCCAGGATCCGCCGCACCTCGGGATCGTTGCGCAGGTACTCCGGCGCCCGGCCACCCGGGACGACCAGGGCCGCGTAGTCCTCGGTGGCCACGTCCGTGAAGGCCAGGTCCGCCGGCCAGGTGTAGCCGGGCTTCTCGGTGTAGGTGTCGAAGCCGTCCTCGAAGTCGTGGACCACGAACCGCAGCTTCTTCACCGACGGAGCGGCGATGTGGACCTCGTATCCCTCCTCGCGCAGGCGCTGGTACGGATACAGGACCTCCAGCGACTCGGCCGCGTCGCCGGTCACGATGAGGATCTTCACTGCCATGGGCTGCTCCAGGGAGGGCTGTACAGGGTCGGATCGGCCCCGTGGGGCCACCGCTACCCTGCCCGCGCCGCGCACCCGGCACACCCCGAGGTCCGCGTGCCGGACACATGGTTTTAACCTGTTCGGCACATGACAATGTGAGCCTCGCTCTGCCACCTGACACCCCGCCAATTCCCCGGGCGGGGACGGTGCGTATGGATTGGTACCCCCACATGAAGAGAATCTCGCGCCTGACTCCCTGGGCTGCCGGCCTCGCGGCCGCAGCCCTGTTCGCCGTCCCGGCCGCCGCCTCGGCGGGCCAGCAGCGGACGGCGGACGCCCGGTCCGCCACGGGCGCGGCCACGGCTACGGCCGCGACCGCGGTGGACGATTACTACGCACCCGCCGCGGGCAAGACCGGAGCCGCGCTGAAGACCGCACTGCACGACATCATCAAGAACCAGTCCAAGGTGACCTACGACGGCGTGTGGAACGCGCTCAAGGTGACCGACCAGGACCCGGCGAACCCGAACAACGTCATCCTGGTCTACTCCGGCCGCTCCCAGTCCAAGTCCACCAACGGCGGCGGCTCCAACGACTGGAACCGCGAGCACGTCTGGGCCAAGAGCCACGGCGACTTCGGTACCGCGACCGGCCCGGGCACCGACCTGCACCACCTGCGCCCCGAGGACGTCACGGTCAACAGCACCCGCGGCAACAAGGACTTCGACATGGGCGGCAGCCCGGTCTCCGAGGCCCCGGGCAGCTACACCGACGCGGACTCCTTCGAGCCGCGGGACGCGGTCAAGGGCGACGTGGCACGGATGCTGCTCTACATGGCCGTGCGCTACGACGGCGGCGACGGTTTCCCGGACCTGGAGATGAACGACAAGGTCAACAACGGCACCGCCCCCCTCTTCGGCCGGATCAGCCTGCTGAAGCAGTGGAACCAAATGGACCCGCCGGACGCCTTCGAGCAGCGCCGCAACCAGGTCATATTCGACAGCTACCAGCACAACCGGAACCCGTTCATCGACCACCCGGAGTGGGTCAACTCCATCTGGTGACCGGACGGGCAGCCGTGACGTCCTCCGGGGTTGGGCCGCGCCGTGGCCGGGTATTCGCAGGCCAGAGGCTGCGGTCCGCGCCCGGCGGGACAGCCCACGGAGGTACGTCGTCATGGACGGAGCCGGACTTTCCGATCACGAGCAGCGCGCCCTCTCGGCGATCGAAGCCGACCTGAAAGGCGACCGGTCACTCGACCGGCTCCTGCGGTCCGGCCATCCGCGCCGCCGCACCCTGGTGGCCTGTCTGCTCGGCACGGTGACCGTGGCCCTTTTCGTGGCGGCCTCGGTCACCGTGTCCCAGCTGCTGATCTGGGCCTTCGCCGCCGCGTGGACCCTCACCGTGGTCACGGCCCTGCCGCTGATCGGCCGGTGGGCCTCCCGGCGCTGGCAGCTGCGGGATCGGCAGGGCTGAGCGGAGCGGGCGTACCGCCGCCCGGCGGATCCGACGGCTAACGGGCCGGATAGTCCGTGTAGCCGCGGGCGTCGCCTCCGAAGAAGGTGGAGGGGTCCGGGGTGTTGTACGGGCCCTGCGTGCGCAGCCGCTCCGGGAGGTCGGGGTTGGCCAGGAAGAGCGCCCCGAAGGCCAGCAGGTCGGCGGTACCGTCCTCGATCAGTGTCAGAGCCCGGTGGTCGGTGGGACCCTCGGTCGCCGGGTTCAGCACGAGCGGGCCGGTGAACTGCTTGCGCAGCGCCAGGGTGACCTCCCGCGCCTCGGGGCCGTACTCCAGGATGTGCAGGTAGGCAAGCCCGAGTCCGTCGATCTCCTTCGCCAGGGCCTCGTAAACGGGCTGCGGGTCGGGCTCGGAGATGTCGTTGGTCGGGTTCCCGGGCGAGATGCGTAGCCCCGTGCGTTCGGCGCCGATCGCCGCGGCGACCGCCTTGACCACCTCCACGGCGAAGCGGATCCGGTTCTCGGTCGTGCCGCCCCACTCGTCGGTGCGCCGGTTGGTACCCGGTGCGAGGAACTGGTGGATCAGGTAGCCGTTCGCCCCGTGCAGCTCCACACCGTCGAATCCGGCCTCCACCGCGTTGCGGGCGGCCTCGGCGTAGTCGGCGATGGTCGCCCGCACCTCTGCCCCGGTCAGTTCGCGGGGGGTGACGAGGTCCTTCATGCCTTCCGCGGTGAACACCTGCCCGTGGGCGGCGACCGCCGAGGGCGCGACGGGCACGAGGCCGTCCGGCAGCAGCGTCGGGTGGCCGATCCGGCCGGAGTGCATGAGCTGGGCGAAGATCCTGCCGCCCGCCGCGTGCACCGAGTCGGTGACCTCACGCCACGCCGCGACCTGCTCGGCGCTGTGCAGGCCGGGGGTGAAGGGGTAGCCCTGCCCGACGACGGAGGGCTGGATCCCCTCGGTGATGATCAGTCCCGCGGAGGCGCGCTGGGTGTAGTACTCGGCGACGAGGCCGGTGGCGATCCCACCGTCCGCGGCGCGGCTGCGGGTCATGGGAGCCAGGGCGATCCGGTTGGAGAGCGTCCTACCGGCGATGCGAACCGGTTCGAATGCGGTGGTCATATTCGCCTCACGAAGATAGTTGGTCGGCCAATAAAAGCGTCCGGGATGTACCGTACCGCATTTACTTGGCCGACCAAGGTAAAATCTGGAGGCAGATAGGATCCGCCTACGAGGACTGGGGCCCGGAAGACGCCGCGCCTGCCGAGACGGAAGAGGAGCGCCACCATGACCGCGCAAGCCGCCCGGGAACCGCGGCCCACCCCGCAATGCGCAGCGGCGCCGAGTGCCGCGCTGGACGGGCCGGTCAGTCACGCCATCAGCCGCGTCGCCCGGCTCCACCGGATCGCCGCGGGCCGGCTTCTGCGGGACCTGGGGCTGCATCCGGGGCAGGAGTTCCTGATGATGCACCTGTGGGACAGCGGGGCCGTGCGCCAGTCCGAGCTGATCAAGTCCGTGGGACTGGACCCCTCCACGGTGACCAAGATGCTCCAGCGCCTCGAACAGGCCGGACACGTGCGGCGCCGCCCCGACCCGTCCGACGGGCGCGCCTCCCTGGTCGAGGCCACGGAGGCTAGCTGTGGCCTCCTCGTCGACGTGCGCCGGGCCTGGGGCGAGCTGGAACGCCAGACCCTGGAGGGCCTGGACGAGGCCGAAAGCACCGAACTGGTCCGCCTGCTGGGCAAGGTGGAGGCCGGACTCTGCGGGGGCGTGATCGCCGACCATGAGTGAGTGGTTCCTGCAGGCGGGCAGTGGAGCGCGTTTCGACTGGGGGCCCGTCGGCGCGCAACGACTCGCGGCGGACGTCGCGTGTCTGGTGGTCGTCGACGTGCTGTCGTTCACGACCTCGGTGACGGTGGCGGTGGAGTCCGGGGCGCGGGTCTTCCCCTACGCCTGGCGCGACGAGTCCGCGGCCGAGTTCGCCGATCAGATGGACGCGCGTCTGGCCGTCGGACGGCGCATGGCCACGCCGGCATCGCCGTGGTCGCTGTCCCCCGCGGCGCTGCGACGTGCTCCTTCGGTCCCCAGGCTGGTCCTGCCCTCTCCCAACGGCTCCTCGATCGCCGCCGCCGCGGGTGGATCGGTGGTGGTCGCGGGCTGTCTGCGCAATGCGACGGCGGTGGGCCACTGGCTCGCCCGGCACGGCTACGGAACCCCGGATCGCCCGGTCGCCGTGATCGCCTCCGGTGAGCGCTGGCCCGACGGCAGCCTGCGCCCCGGGCTGGAGGACCTGCTCGGTGCCGGAGCCGTCCTCTCGGCGCTGCGGAAGCGGTGCGGTGCCACCCTGTCGCCCGAGGCGGCGGCCGCGGCGGCCTGCTTCGAGGCGACGCCGGACGTCGTGACCGCCGTGGCCACCAGCGCCTCCGGACGGGAACTCGGCGACGGCGGCTTCGCCGACGACGTGAGCATCGCGACCGAACTGGACAGCTGCGCCACCGTTGCGGTCCTCACCGACGGGGCCTTCACCGCGGCAGCCTGACCCCGCGGGATCAGCCCGGCGGGTCCAGGCGGTCGGCGAGAGCGGTGAAGCCGGTCCACGGCAGGGCCGGGGTGCGGGCGTCCCACACCTTCTGGGACAGCGCGGCCAGCGGCAGCCGGATGCCCGCCGCCACCTGGTTCTGGGTCTGCGCGCCGGACAGGTCGGACCAGATGGCCAGGCGCCCGCCCAGGATCTGGTCCGCGTACTGCGCCGGGACGGGGGTGGTGCCGCGCAGGACCAGCGGGGTCCACTGCTCGTAGATGCGCTTGCCCGTGGGGTACGTGAACTGGTTCGGCTGGCCCAGTACGTAGTACAGGTACTCGTCGTTGAGGTTCACGACCTTGCGGCCCTCGCGCAGGTACTCCAGCGGCGGACGGGCGCCGATCTCCTTGCCCGTCCAGTACTCGACCTGGATGTCCTTGGCCGCGCTCGTGACCCCGCCGCGGAAGAAGCCGTCGTTCCAGGCCTTCAGCGCCTTGCCCGAGGGCCGCACCGTGTCCGCGCGGTCGTTGAGCCAGCCCGTGGCCAGGTCCTGCACGCGCGCCGTGGGCCCGTACCGCTGCCGCGCCGCGCTCGCGAGCTGCGGGAAGGAGGCCTCGGGGTCGCGGACCACCAGCGCCTGGTACTCGTCGGCGCCCAGGTGCCAGGCCCCGCCGGGGAAGAGCGGCCGGTACTCGCGCAGCAGTTCGTCGACGAGCTTCGCGGACGCGGGGTTCGATATGTCCACCGCTCCCTTCACCGCCCTGCCCTGTGCGTCGCGCAGCTGCAGGCCGGGATGGGCGCGCAGCACCGCGCCGAGGTGTCCGGGCGAGTCGATCTCGGGGACGACGGTGATGTGCAGGCGGGCGGCGAGTGCGTTGATGGCGCGGACCTGGGCCTTGGTGAGGTGCGGGGTGGAGACGATCTCCGGATGGCTGTCGGACTCGATCCGGAAGGCCTGGTCGTCGGAGAAGTGCAGGCCGAGCTGGTTGAGCTTCAGGTCGGCCATCTCGCGCAGCCGGTCCTCGATCCAGTCGGGGGTGAAGTGCTTGCGCGCGATGTCGAGGTTGAGCCCGCGCTGGGGCTTGGCCGGGCCGTCTCGCACGGTGCCCTCGGGAGCCGAACCGGCGCTCTTCACGGCCTGTTTGAGGGTGCGGGTGCCGTAGAAGACCCCGGCCTCGTCGGGTCCCGTGATCCGCACCCGGCCGTCGTTGACGGCGAGGGTGTACGACTCGGGAGGGCCGGATCCCTTGGCTCCCAGGGAGAGTTCGACGTCTCCGGTACGCGGCTCCCCCGACTCGGCGTATCCCATGCGCAGTTCACCGGCGAGCAGTTTGCCCTCGTCGGACAGGGCCGCCTCGTCGCCCGGCGCGACCACCACGCGGGCCTCCGGGGCGGGCTTCCAGCCGGGGCCCCGGGCGGGTATGTGTTCCCGTACGGCGGGGATGGTGCGCGGGGCGGTGGACAGGGCGTAGGAGGGCGTCGGGGACGGGGCGGGTTCGGTGGGCGCCGCGGAGGGGGCCGGCGAACCGGCACTGGCACCGGGTGTCGGGGCGCCAGGGGCGCGGGCCTCGTCGGAGGCGGCCGTGCAGCCCGGAACGGCAAGGGTGACCAGCGCGGCGACCGTGGCCGTCGCTATGACGTGGCCTCTCACGTGAAACCTCGGTTTTCGCATCATGCGCCTGTGTTCCCCCGTACCAACCTGGCACGAGGGACACGGGCACGCGACCCGGAGGCCTCAGGCCAAGGCGTCGAGCGCGGCGGCGGCGAACCGGTGGTCCTGGTCCGGGGCCCCGCCACCGACGCCGATCGCGCCGATCAGTCGGCCGTCCCGGTGGACGGGCAGCCCGCCGGCGATGAACAGCAGCGGCCGGTCGAGGGCGGTGGGCAGTGTGTGGAACAGCCCGCCGGGCCGCACGGCGTCGACGAGGTCGGCGGTGGGTGCGTTGAGCTGCAGGGCCGTGTAGGCCTTGCGGGTGCTGGTCTCGCCGGAGATCAGCACGGCGCGGTCGTCGCGGCGGAAGGCGAGCAGGTGACCGCCGGCGTCGAGGACGGTGACGCTGACCGTGGCCCCGGCCGCTTCCGCGGCGGTCCGGGCGGCGGCGACGAGCAGGTCGGCGTCCTCGCTGGTCAGGGGCGCGACGGTGGTACGGGTGACGCTGGACATGCGGGTTTCTCCTTGCAGGGGGTACGACGGGCAGGTGGCGGATCAGAGGTGAGCCGGGACGGCGGCGGGCGTCTCGGGGGTCCCGGCCGCGGCCACGCGGCCGGGGCGGTGCGCGAGCCCTGCCGTACGGCGCTCCAGCGCGCCGGAGACCAGGGCGAGCACCAGGGCGGAGGCGGCCAGCGCCGCGCCGACCCAGTTCGGGGCGGTCCAGCCGAAGCCCGCGGCGATCACCAGGCCGCCGAGCCAGGCGGCGAGGGCGTTGCCCAGGTTGAAGGCGCCGATGTTGACCGCGGAGGCCAGGGTCGGCGCGCCCGCCGCCTGGTCGAGCACCCGCTTCTGGAGCGGGGGCACGGTCGCGAAGCCGAGGGCGCCGATGAGCGCGATGGTGACGGCGGCGCCCGCCTTGGTGTGGGCGGTGAGCGTGAAGACGGCCAGGGTGAGTGCGAGCGCGCCGAGGGACACGTACAGCATGGGCATCAGCGCCCGGTCGGCGTACCGGCCGCCGATGAGGTTGCCGGCGACCATGCCGAGGCCGAAGAGGACGAGGAGCCAGGTGACGGACGAGTCGGCGAAGCCGGCGACGTCGGTCATCATCGGGGTGATGTAGGTGATCGCGGCGAAGACGCCGCCGAAGCCGAGGACGGTCATCGCCATCGCGAGCAGCACCTGGACGTTGCGGAAGGCGGCCAGCTCGCGGCGGATCCGTACGCCGCCTTCGGGCCGGGGCAGTTCGGGTACCAGCCGGGCGATGCCGAGCAGGCCGAGGACGCCGAGCCCGGCGACGATCAGGAAGGTGACACGCCAGCCGAGGGTCTGTCCGACGAGGGTGCCGAGCGGGACGCCGACCACGTTGGCCACGGTCAGGCCGGTGAACATCATGGCGATGGCTCCGGCCTTCTTCTCGGGGGCGACGAGCCCGGCGGCGACGACGGCGCCGATGCCGAAGAAAGCGCCGTGGGCGAGGGAGGCGACGACGCGGCCGGCCAGCATGACCTCGAAGACGGGCGCGAGGGCGGAGAGCACGTTGCCCGCGATGAACAGGCCCATGAGCAGCATCAGCATCCGCTTGCGGGGGATCCGGGTGCCGAGGACGGTCATCAGCGGCGCGCCGAGGACCACGCCGAGGGCGTAGCCGGTGACCAGGAAGCCCGCGGTGGGGATGGAGACGCCGTACTCGCCGGCGACCTCGGGGAGCAGACCCATGATCACGAACTCGGTGGTGCCGATCCCGAAAGCCCCGATGGCGAGGGCGAGGAGTGCGAGAGGCATGTGGGGAGGAGCCCTTCAGGGGAGGGGGTGGAGCGGGTCGCGGCGCCACGGGCGCCGGTGGGCGGCATATGTTGCTGTCGCCGCTTACATGCGTCCACATTAATTGCGTACGCGGGATATTTGCAAGCGCGGGCTATTGCGCAGGTGACCTATCCTGGTGGCATACGCGGTACCCGCTTCGAAGGAGGAGCCCATGACGGCCACGGACAGCGCGCTCACCGCCCTCTCCCAGGGCTGGTGCGCCCTCTCCCTCCTGCACGGGCGGATCGAGGCGCACATCGAGCGGGCGCTCCAGGCGGGACACGGCCTGAGCGTGCGCGAGTACTCGCTGCTCGACGTCCTGAGCCGCCAGCACAGCGGCCCGGGCGGGCACCTGCGGATGCACCAGGTCGCCGACTCGGTGGTGCTCAGCCAGAGCGCGACGACCCGCCTGGTCAGCCGGCTGGAGGACCGCGGCCTGCTGAACCGCTACATCTGCGACACCGACCGGCGGGGCATCTACACCGACGTGAGCGAGGCGGGCCTGTCCCTGCTGGCCGCGGCCCGGCCGACGAACGACACCGCCCTGCGCGAGGCGCTGGACGAGGCCGCGCAGAACCCCGAACTGGCCCCGCTGGTCGCGGTGGTGGAGAACACCCGGGCCGGCTGACGACTCGGTCGGCGATGGACGTCCGGGTGGGTCGGCCCGGGCGTCCGGCTGGTGGGTGAGCCGGTCGGCCGTCGCGCCGACGGGGGTGAGAGCAGTGCTCGGCTCACATCAGCAGGTCGCCGGGACCATTGGTGGCCAGGTTCATGATCAGGGCGGCCGGCGCGAGGGCGGAGCACGCGCCCCATCCCCCCAACTGGTAGTCGCCGACGCGCAGATGGGCGCCGAGCGCGCCGAGGAAGTAGAGGACGAGGCCGGCGGCGGCGAGTGCGCCGACCACCGGCACGACGAGCCCGGCCAGCAGCCCCAGCGCGCCGGCCGCCAGCAGCGCGCCCAGCGGCACCATCCACGACCGGGGCACGCGCATTTTGTCTGCCTGGCGTGCGGGGTAGTCGTGACCCATGAAGTTGGCCACGGCAGCCGCGCCGTAGACGACCGAGGCAAGGAGGGTGACGACGAGGTAGGCGGCGAACACGGGACTCCCCCAGGTGTGAGAACAGCGGTGAGTGCTCGCGTCTTTGACAGTCGGCGCCGCCGAAATGTGACACGCCCGGGGACGCGGAGTGGTTGCGGTAGCTCTCGTCCGCGAGTCGTCGCATGTGATCCGCGGCACAGTTGTCGTGCGCTGTCACATTCCCGCTGCGTGGCCGGTCGTGAGGGTGTGGGACGACGCCTCCCGGCTGCCCGAGCGGCAGCCGGCCGCACAGAGACGAGAACGACATGCAGCCGCTCCCGGTGCCCGGTGGAACCTTCGACGACTTCGTCGCCGACCAGCTGAAGGGCGGCCGCGCATGAGCGGCGCGAACGCCGCGACGGTCCGCGGCGGACTGACGTTCCTCGCCCTCGTATCCGCGGTGTTGGGCGGCTACGTCCTCATCTCACCCGAGGGATTCTTCAACTGGTCCTGGGTCAACATGGGCATGGCCTACAACCCGCACCTGATGCTCGACTACGGCGCGATGAACCTGGCCGCCGCGGTTCCCCTCGGCGGCGCCGCCATCGTGATGAGCCCGGCCTTCGTCCGTACCGCGCTGGCCTCGTACGCGGTGTGGTCCACCGCGCATTTCCTCATCCATGTGCGCTTCCGTTCCCATGTCGTCGCGCACGCGTCCGCCGCGGAAGCGAACCTCCTCCTCGGTGTGCTGGGCGTCGGCGTCGTGATCCCGATCGCGTTGCTCCTGCTCACCTTCGACCGAACAGCGCGTTCCTGATAGCGGCCGGGCCCTGCTGAGCCAGTTGACGGTCTGCCAGGCCCGGCGGCCTAGGGCTTGGAAGGGCTCGGGGATGCCGAAGGGGGTGAGGCGCGGGAGCTCGTGGGCGGCGGGGACGCCGGCGAGGGCGCGGACTTCGACGGTGAGACCGAGGCCCCGGTGGGAGTCCGCGACGCGGACGGCGTGGTGCTCGGGCCCGGCGTCGGCGCGGAGCTCGGTTCCGGCGTGACGGACGGCGACGGCCGGGGAGCCGGCGGCGGGGAACCGATCTCGGGCGGCGCCGCGGGCGGCGCCGGGCGGACGGGAGGCGGCTCGGGGGCGAGCACGAGGTAGCCCACCACGGCGGCCGCCGCCGCGGCCAGCCCGGCCAGGGGCAGCCCGAGGCTCCGCAGCCGCGCCACGGGGAACCCGGGGAACCGCCGTACGTGCGGCCCCGGCGGATCGGCCGGGCGCAGCTCGCGGACCGTCACACCGGCCGCGCGCGCGTCCAGGGCCTCCCGCAGCCTGCGCTCGACGGGGCGTTCGCCGTACGTCATACCCGTCCCTCCAGAATCCGCTCCAGCGCGTCCAGCGCCCGGCTCGCGTTCGACTTCACCGCTCCCCGGCTGATCCCGAGGGTGGTGGCGATCTCCGCCTCGCTGAGCTCGGCCCAGTACCGCAGCACCAGGACCTGGCGTCGGCGCGGGCTCAACCGGCCGAGCGCGGCGAGCACTTCGCGGTGCGCCTCGTCGAGGACCACGTGCGCCTCCGCCGACGGTACGTCGGCCGCCGCGGGCGGCGTCCAGGCCCGGGCGGTCCGCCTGCGGCGCAGGACCGAGCGCGAGGTGTTGACGACGGCGGTGCGCAGGTAGCCGAGGGCGTTGTCCACCTCGGTGATGTGCTCCCCGTGGCGACGGTACAGGGCGGTGAAGGCGTCCTGGACCACGTCCTCGGCGGTGGGCAGGTCGTCGACGAGGAGCACCGCGAGGCGGACCATGCGCAACCGGTGCGCGTGGTAGAGCGCGGTCACGGTGGGCGGCTGATCGCCCGGGCCGCCGGTCGTGTCGTGGATGTACGGGTACCCGTACGGCCGGGGCGCGGCGGCCGGGGCGGAACTGTCGCGGCGCAGCAACGACCACAGGCCCCGCCACGCCCGGCCGAAGCCGGGCGTGAGGGGGCCGACGGGTGGTGCGAGGTGGAGCACGGTATTCCTCAGCCGTTGGCGCGGCGCCGCACGGCGTACAGGGTCCCGGCGCCCGCGGCCATGAGCACGGCGGCCCCGGCCCCCAGTGCGGTGGTGGTCGCGGAGGAGCCAGTATGCGCGAGCTCGGGCCCGGCGGGCGAAGCCGAGGGCTGGGGGGCGCCGCTGGGGGCGGCGCTCGGTGCCGCGCTGCCGGGCACGCTGACGGACGGGCTCGGCGCCGCGCTGCCGGGCACGCTGGCCGACGGGCTCGGCGTCGCACCGGTGGCGGCCGCCTTCGGCGCGGCGCTCGGCGAGGCGCTGGACGCGGGCGCCGGCGTCGGCGAGGCGGAGCCCCCCGCGGCGAAGGCCGGTCCGGCGAGAGCGACGACCGCCCCGGCGGCGGCAGCGCCGAGGGCGGCCCGGCGGACGGTGCGGGGGACGCGCTTCAGGTTCATCACGGTGGTTCTCCACGGTCGGGTCGAGGGAGCCGGATCGCACCCTTCACCCCCGCACGACGCGCGAACCCCGCCGAGGTTGCCGCCTTCGCACAGATATTTTTTTCGACCGTGCCCCGGGAGGAGTCAGCCGGGCGGGAGGCCGGCCAGGGCGGTGCCCAGCGCGGCGATGCCCTCCTCGATCTCGCCAGTCGAGCCAGCCGCGTAGCCGAGGATCAGGCCGGGCGGGCCCGGGGTCAGGCGGTGCCAGGAGAGCGGGTGGGCCTTGACTCCGAGGGCCAGGGCCGCCGAGGCCAGGGCCGTGTCCGCGAAGCGGGCGCCGTCGAAGGTGACCATCAGGTGCAGTCCGGCGGCCGCGCCGTGCACCCGGGCCCCGGGCAGCCGGTCCGCGACGGCGCGGAGCATGGCGTCCCTGCGGCGGCGGTGGCGGCGCCGGACGAAGCGCAGGTGGCGCTCCAGTTCGCCGGAGTCCATCAGCCGGGCGAGGACCAGCTGGGCGAGGACCGGGTTGCCGAGGTCGGCGTAGCGCTTGGCCTCGGTCACGGCCTCGCGCAGGCGCGGCGGGACCAGCAGCCAGCCGAGGCGCAGGGCGGGGGCGAGGAGTTTGGACACGCTCCCGGCGTAGCAGACGGCCTCGGGCAGCAGGGCGCGCAGTGCGGGGACGGGGGCCCGGTCGTAGCGGTGCTCGGCGTCGTAGTCGTCCTCGATGACCACTCCCCCGGCGGCCGCCCAGCCGAGCAGGTCGCGGCGGCGCTCACCGTCGAGCACGACCCCGGTCGGGAACTGGTGCGCCGGGGTGAGCAGGACGGCGCCCACCCCGCTCGCCCGGAGCGCGGCCACGTCCAGCCCGGCCTCGTCCACCCGTACGGGCACCGTCTCCAGCCGCCCGTACTCCAGTTGCTGCCGGGCCCCGAGCGAGCCGGGGTCCTCGACCGCGACCCGGGACACCCCGTCCTCCCGCAGGACCTGCGCCAGCAGTCCCAGGGCCTGGGCCACCCCCGCGACGACCACCACGTCGTCGGGGTCGGCGCGGATCCCCCGGTTGCGGGCCAGCCAGCCGACGACGGCCTCGCGCAGCGCGGGCGCGCCCTGCGGGTTCCCGTAGCCGAAGTCGGCGGGGGTGAGCCCGGCGAGCACCCGACGCTCGGCCTGGAGCCAGGCGGTACGGGGAAAGGCGGTCAGGTCGGGTACTCCGGGCGAGAGGTCGATCCGGCAGGGCACGGCCCGCAGGGCGTCCACCAGCCCTCCGCGCGTGGGGGCGGTGGTGGGCCCGGCCGCCGGGGGCGGGGCGGCGACGACGACCGTGCCGCCCCGGCCCCGGCCGGACACCTGACCGGTCTCGGCGAGGCGCTGGTACGCCTCGGTGACCAGCCCCCGCGAGACGCGCAGTTCCGCGGCGAGCACCCGGCTGGCCGGGAGCCGGCTGCCGACCGGCAGGGTGCCGTCGGCGATGGCGGCACGGAGCCGGCCCGCCAGCCAGTCGGTGCGGCCGCCCGGCGGGGCCTGGCCGATGTCGAGCTGGAGGAAGTCCGATCCGCTTTTGGACCCCTCGCCCTGGCCTTCATTGGACCTGCTCATGGGACCATTGTGCCGCGACGCTGGACGCATGAAGACGAAGACACCTTCCACCGCCTTCCGGGACCTGGTGCCCGGTATCGCCGGGATGGCGCTGGTCGGCAGCAGCGTCACCGTCTCCCGCTCCCTCGTCGACGCCCCGCTGTTCGCCGTCCAGGCCGCCCGGTACACGGCCGCCACTCTGCTCCTGCTCGCCCTGGCCCGGGCCGCCCGGGTGCCGGTGCTGCGGCCGCGCGGCCGGGAGTGGCTGTGGCTGGCCGGGATCGCGGCGACGGGACTGGTGCTGTTCAACGTGGCCGTCGTACGCGGGGTCGCCCATGCCGAACCGGCCGTCATCGCCGTCGCGGTGGCGTCCGTGCCGATCCTGCTCGGGCTCATCGGTCCCTTCCTGGAGGGGAGACGGCCCAGTCGTCAGGTGCTGCTGGCGGCTCCCGTGGTCGTGGCCGGGGCCGTACTGGTCGAGGGGACGGGCCGGACCGACGCCGCCGGGGTGGCCTGGGCCGCGCTCGCGCTGGGCTGCGAGGCCGGGTTCACCCTGCTCGCCGTACCGGTGCTGCGCCGGCACGGCGCGTGGGGCGTGTCCGTGCACGCGGTGTGGATGGGGGCGGTGATGCTGGCGGGGCTCACGGTGTGTACGGAGCGGCCCTCGGAGCTGCTGCGACTCGGCGCGGCCCAGTGGGCGGCCGCCGGGTACCTCGCCGTCATGGTGACGGCGGTGGCGTTCCTGCTCTGGTACCGCACGGTGGCCGCCGTGGGCTCCGGCCGGGCCGGGCTGCTGACGGGGGTCGCGCCGCTCGCCGCGGCGGGCGCCGGGGCCCTCACGGGCGGCGGTGTCCCGGGTCCGGCGGTGTGGCTGGGCCTGGCCGTGGTCGTCACCGGCCTCGCGCTGGGCCTGGGGAGCCGGCCGCGCCCCGCGCCCGTGCCGAACGCGCCCCGGGAGCCCGCGTCCCCTTGAGCACGCCGGTCCTCGTGGATCACAATCCGCAGATGGCGACGCCCCCGTACAGCAGTTGGATGCGGTACTTCTCCCCCACCGCCAACCACCGCAGACTCGGCCTGGTCTGCCTCGGGGTGGGGGTGCAGCAGGGCGGGCTGCCGGTCGTGGGGCCGCGCGCGCTCGACCACCACGTCGCCGTGGTCGTCACCCGCGGCCGGGGCTGGTTCAGCCACGGCGGCCGGCCTGCCCAGCCGGTGACCGCGCCCGCGCTGCTGTGGCTGGTGCCGGGGGTGGAGCACCACTACGGGCCCGATCCGCGGACCGGCTGGGACGAGTGCTTCGTCGACTTCGCGGGCCACAGCGTGGCGGCGTACACCGACCTCGGCTACGTGACCCCGGACCGGCCGCTGGTGCCGCTGAGCGGGACGGCCGGGGTGCAGCACGTGGTCGACGGGATCGTACGGGCCGCGCGGCGCGGCGGCCCACTGCTGGAGGTCGAGGCCGCCGCCGCCGTGCACGCCCTGCTGGTGGCCCTGCGCTACGCCCGCGCCGAGGTGTCCCGGCACGGCGACACGGTGATGGACACCCTGGCGCGGGACGCCCTGCTGCCGATATCGGTGGCCGGGCACGCCGCCCGGCTCGGGATGCCGCTGCCCCAGCTGCGCCGGGCGGTGCGGCGCAGCACCGGGGAGGGGGTCAAGGAGTACCTGCTCGGGATCAGGCTGAGCCGGGCGAAGGAGCTGCTGGCCCGCACCGACCTGCCGGTCGCCGGGGTCGCCCGGCGGGTCGGTTACGAGGATCCCTCCTACTTCAGCCGGCTGTTCAGCCGCCGGGTGGGGATGGCTCCCGTACGGTTCCGGGCCCAGCAGTCGGTGCGCGGTCCGGTCCGCTGAGACCGGTCACGGTCGGCGGGCGTAGCAGAAGAGGTGTTCCTCGGAGCCGGCGAGTGCGTCGGCGGGACGGAAGGGGGCGATGTGATGGTGCAGCACCTCCAGGCCGCTCTCCGTCAGCCTGGCCAGATGGTCCTCCGTCGAGAGGCTGCTGACGGTGACCTCGTGGCCCATCCACTCGATGTCGAGGCCCCGGATGTCACCCGGGACCGTCGCCATAACGAAGTACCCGCCCGGCGCGACCCAGGACGCCATCCGCTCCAGCGCCGCCGCGACCTCCGGCTGGTCCATCACGAGCAGAGGGAAGAAGGAGCACACCGCGTCGAAGCCGCCCGGCTCGGGCGTGTAGGTGCGCACGTCGGCCTGTTCGAAGCGTGCCTGCGGGACCCTGGCGCGGGCCAGTTCGACCATGGCCGCCGAGACGTCGATGCCGGTCACCGCGCAGCCGGCCCGGACCAGTGCCTCGGCGGTGGGCCGTCCGGTGCCGCTGCCCACGTCCAGCACGCGGGCGCCGCCGGGCAGGCGTTCGGTGAGCCAGTCGAGGGCGTCGAGCTGGCCGGGCAGCCGCCCGAACGCCTCCTCGTAGCGCTCCCCCAGCTCGTCGAACACCTCTGCCGCCGACTTGCGTTGACCCATCGGACCGCTCCTTCGTCTCCGGGGGACCACCGTACAAGGAGGGACAGGGCCTAAGGGCGGTAGCCGATGTTCAGTTCCGCCACCGCGGTCCAGGGATTGCCGTCCACCTCCCGCGTGGCCTTGAGCCTGACGTAGCGCGCGGTGCGGGCGGTGAAGGAGACGTCCTGCTGGGCGGTGGTGTCCGGGAAGGTGCCGGAGGCCGCGGCCGTGCCCCAGTTCACCCCGTCGGTGGAGGTGAACACCTGGTAGTCGGCGATGCGGCCGTTGGGCTGCGTCTGCCTGGGCAGGTAGTGCAGGGCGGTGACGTCGTACGAGGCGCCGAGGTCCAGGGTGATCTCGTGGGGCATGGGCGCGGTGGCGGCGTACCACTGGGTGTGCCAGATGGTGGAGCCGTCGCCGTCCAGGACGTTGACGGCGCTGCCGTTCTCGCCGGCGGTCTCCTGGCTGTCGACGGCGTTCACGCTCATCTGTGCCTGCGGTACGAGGAGTTCGCCGCCGCCGGCGGGCCCGAGGTCGTCGACGGCCAGGTCGTCGAGGACGAGATCGGCCTCGTTGTGCGAGTCCTCGGGGGTCACCTTCCGTACGCCGATCCAGGCGTCGGCCCCGGCGGTGAAGGTCTTGCTGAAGGTGGTCGGGGTGCGTGCCTGGTTCAGTGCGGTGGCCGTCTCGGTGGAGCCGGATCCGGTGACGAACCGGTAGTCCCCGCTGAAGCCGCTCTCGTAGCGGAAGACGACCTTGTACGCGTGCCCCGCGGTCAGCCGCAGCGTCTGGGGCAGGGTGCGGTAGACGAGTCCGGTGCGCTCCTCGTGTGATTTCAGGGAGTTCTGCCCGCCGATGACGTCGTCGACGAGCTTCCCGTTCCAGCCGGCCTGCGTGTACGGGGCGTTGCGCTGGGCGATGTGGGTACGCGGGTCGGTGGCGGAGCCGCCCGCGCCGCCGAAGGCGAAGGGGCCCCAGCCTGCGTCGAGGTTCTCGAAGTCCTCGGCGAAGGTGTGGCCGTCGAGCGGGGTGCGGGCGGAGCGGACCACGCGTACGTCGTCCAAGTGGACGGTGCCCGGTCCGGATGCGGCGGACAGCTTCAGGGTGGCGGTGGACTGGCCGGCGGGGACGTCGAAGAGCACCTTCATCCGCTGCATCTTCGTGCCGTTCTTCTCGCTGCCGCCGAGGTCGTTCACCAGCGGGGAGGAGTCCGCGTACACGGAGGCCGCCGTGCCGGCCGCGGGGGTGACGGTGAGGGTCGCGGCCCGGCCGGTGGGGGTGGAGACCCAGACGGAGGCGGCGTAGGTGCCCGGGGTCAGGCCGGTGAGCTGCTGGGAGACGGCGGGTGCGGTGTTCGCCGCCATCGTCAGCTCGTTCTGGCCCTCGGCGTTGCGGGCGACGGCGGCGCCGGTCCCGGTCACGGGCCAGGCGTTCAGGTTGCCCGCGTAGAAGGAGGGGTCCTTGACCGGGGTGCCCTCGCCCCAGTTCGGGTCGGCCTGGGCGGGCGCGGCGCCGTCGGTGACGACGTACGCGGTCTTCGCGGTGGCCTTGAGGGTGACCCGGCCACCGGTGACGGTGAGGTCGCCGACCGGTTGGCGGCCGGTGGCGGTCAGCTCGTACAACTTGGGTGCGGACCAGCCGGCGGGCAGGGTCCAGGTGGTGGAGCCGCCCTTGTCGTTCCAGTGGTAGAGCTTGCCGTCGCGCGGGAGGAGGTAGCTGCCGCCGCTGAGGACGGTGCGCCCGCCGGTGGTGATCTTCCGGGTGCCGCCGGCGGTGGTGACGGTCGTGCCGTTCGCGAGGGTGACCGTGTCGGAGGTCCACTTCACGATCGGGGATTCCTGGAGGTACTTGGTCGGCAGGTTGACGCCGAAGGTCGTGTTCAGGAAGGCGGTGTAGTCCTTCTTGCCCTGCCAGCCCTCGTACGCGGTGAGTTCGGCGCCGCCGAGCAGCGGGCTGCGGGCGATCCAGTCGTCCTTGGCGTGGTTGGCGATGAACCGGGCGATGGTGGAGTTGATGCCCTTCAGATCACTGCCGCCGTAGTCGACGTCGGTGGCCCAGTGGTGCCAGAGGGACTGTTCGGTCAGGGTGTTGGGGAACTCGGTGGCCAGCTGGAGGCCGAGGCCGCCGACCTCTCGTTGGAGCTTGCGCGAGACGTAGCCGTCTCCGTACCAGACGTCCACGTAGAGGAAGTCGAGTCCGGGCGCGGCCGTCTTGAGGTCCTGGAGCCGCCGGAGCCGTTCGCCGGACTGGCCGTCCTTGCGCGTGTCCACGTAGTACGACTGGTCGAGCCAGTCCCAGCCCAGCCCTCCGCTCTGGTGGGCCGGGTCGAAGGTGGCGGAGACCGGGTACTCCTCGGTGGCGTTGATGTGGACGCCGAAGTCGGCGTTGTAGGCGTGGCCGGCGGTGGTGAGGGTGTTCAGGTCGACGGCGCCGCCGAGTTTGGAGCCGATGTTCTTGTAGTCCATGTGCGCCGAGTCGTGGCCCTCGGAGGCGTACCCCTTGAGGAGGACGAACTGGCCGAGGCCGTCGGTGGCGAGGGCGACCCGCTTGGTCTCGTCGAGGGTCTGCGCGAAGGGGTGGGTGGCCTGGGAGGCGAAGTTGAAGGGGATCCGCTGCACCACCCGGTCCGCGGTGTCCTGCCAGCCGGTGGGCGGGGTCCAGATGTCCCGGTAGGCGACGGCGGCGTCCTGCCAGTCGACGACGGAGTCCGCGTTTCGGTCCGCGGTGATCGCGACGCGGGCGTACGGGAGCGGCTCGGTGTCGGTGTCGGGCGCGCCCGCCGCGCGGTGGAGCCAGGCGCCGCTCCACAGTCCGGCGCGGCGGTAGGAGCCCTTGTCGGTGATCCGTTTGCTGATCCGGCCGTTCTCCCGTGCGGTGCCGCCCGAGGGCGTGTCGTAGAGGGAGTTGGAGTCGATGGCGGCGGCGAGCCTGCCGGTGTTGGCCAGGCCGTACATCACGGTGGTCGCGGCGGGGTCCACGGGGGTGCTCGCGGTGACGGGGGTGAAGGTGTCCCCGGTGCCGGTGGTGGCTGTGTGCATGGCCGCCGTGGAGAGCGCGGCGCCCGGCTGGTCGCTGCGGACGCTGACGAGGTTGTGGTCGGGGATCGCGAGGCTGCGCACGCGCAGGGCGGGGGTGTCCTCGATGGCCGTGACCTTGAACTCCACGACCGGACCGGTCACGGAGAGCCGTGATCTGATGGTCACTCCGGAGAAGGCGAGCGCGTAGTCCACGGCGGAGGCGGAGGGCGTCGAGGTCACGGCAGGGGTGTAGGCGGTTCCGTTGACGAGTACGGTGCTCAGCGGGTCCTCGTTGCCGTGCAGGACGTCGCCGGTGGCCCGGCGGGTGTAGCCGATGACGCGGGGGAAGCCGCTGTCCACACTGACGGACAGCTCGGGCGAGGTGATCGTCACGGGTGCGGCCGCCGCGGCGGGTGCGGCGGGCGCGGCCACGACCAGGGTGGCGACCAGGCCGGCCACCGCGGCCGCGGCCGGCCAGAGGGGGGTACGCATCGGGCCTCCGGGAGTCGGCGCTTCCTTGGCGGAAGACCGCTCGGCACGCAGGCCGAAGCGGTCCGCTCACTGACCTGACAGCTTGCGGACCGGGGCCGGGCAGGCCCATGGACAAAGCGGAGCGCCGTCCTGGACTTACGTGGGGAGGCTGGGGACCAAGCGGACGAAGGGGGTCAGGTGGAGGCGGGCACGAGGACGACCGCGGTCCCGTACGCGCACACCTCGGTCCCTACGTCGGCGGCGTCGGTCACGTCGAAGCGCATCATCAGGACGGCGTTCGCGCCCCGCGCCTTCGCCTGTTCGATGAGCCGGTCCATGGCCTGGTTGCGGGTCTCCACCAGGGTCTTGGTGAGGCCCTTGAGCTCTCCGCCGATCATCGACTTCAGGCCCGCGCCGATCTGGCTGCCCAGGTGGCGGGAGCGCACGGTGAGGCCGAACACCTCACCGATCACCTGCTCCACCCGGAAGCCGGGGACGTCGTTGGTCGTCACGACGAGGACGCCGGTCTGCTGCGCGCCGGGTCCGCCGCCGTAGTCTTCGATACCCATGGCCCCCACTCTCGCCCGGGCCGCCGCCGCCCGCATCCGGAGCGGGCGGGATCAGGGCATTCGGGCGGCCGGGCCGAACTCGTGGGCCACGACCACGGCCTGGGGCAGCCCGGCGCCGTTCGGGGGCGGGCACGGCCCCGCCCTTCGCGTCCGCCACGCAGAAGGCGACGGCCGGGGTCAGACCGGCCACGCGGTGGAGCGGGTGCCGAGGAAACGGAAGCGGCCCGAGGCGACCTCGTAGAAGAAGAGGCCGTCGCCCGTGTAGGTCCCGTTGGCCTGCTCGAAGGCGTAGGTCTTGGAGACGCCCTCGTACCTGGTCCCCCGCAGGGTGGGGACGAGGTCGCCGCGGCCGACCTGGGCGCGGCCCAGGCCCTGCGCGCACCGGGCCAGCAGGTGGACGGCGTCGTAGGCCTCGGCCGCGTAGGGCGGGGCGGGGGCCCGGTGGCGGGCGCGGAAGGCCGTGTCGAAGGCGCGGGCCGCGGGGGCCGCGGCCGGGTCTACCGCGGTGGAGACCAGCAGCCAGCCCTCGGCCCCCGCGCCCGCCTCCTGGAGGAAGCGGGGGTCGTGGACGGCCTGGGTAGCGATGGTCCGGCCCCTGAAGCCGGCCGCGGCCAGGGCGACGGCGAGGCGGGCCGCGCCGGAGGGCCCGCCTCCGTAGAGCACGGTGCCCGCGGCGGACCGTACGGCTTCGCGTGCGAGTTCCGTGTGGTCGGCGTCCGGGGCGACCGTGACCGGGGTCATCGGGCTCTTGCCCGCGCGCAGTGCCTCGCTGAGGAAGCGGGTGGTCTGCCAGCCGTACGGGCTGCCGTCGTCCACGACCAGGGTGGTGCCGCGCTCACGCCCGGTCAGGTATTCGACGACGGGCCGCATCTGGTAGGCGTCGTTGGGGCGCAGGCAGGTGTAGATGCGGTTCAGGTGGGTGGTGTCGCCGTCGTTGACCGTCAGGACGGGCAGGCCGGCCTGGTCGTAGCGGGCGAGGACCGCCGTGACGGCCGCCGCGCCGGTGGCCGCGAGGACGGCGACGACGGAGGTGTCGGCGGTGAACGCGTCGGCCGCGGCGGCCGCAGGGCCTGCCGCTCCCCGGTCGTCGGACTCGGCGAGCCGAAAGGCGAAGGGCAGGTCCTCGCGGGACGTGAGTTCCTCCACGGCCAGCAGGGCGCCGTCGCGCTGGGCGTTGCCCATGGCCTGGCCGGGGCCGCTCAGGTCGGCCTGGAGGCCGATGGCCAGGGTCGGGCGGACGGGGCCGGAACCCTTCTCGTCCGGTGTGGACTCCTTGTTCCGCAGCAGCCAGGCGGCCGTGCCTCCGCCACCCGCGAGGACGGTGAGGGCGGCGCCCGCTGCGAGCAGGCTCCGGCGGCGCGGCCGTGCGGGCAGGGATACGGGTACGGCCGGCGGCGCGAGAGGGGCGTCCGCAGGCGCTGCAGGCGCTGCAGGCGCGGTCGCCGCGGTCGGCCGGGTCGGCTCGATGTCGGGCAACTGGAGCATCTGCGCTGAGCGTTCGGCGATCAGCTGGAGCAGTCCGCCGGGCAGCCAGGGGCCGGGGGTGTCCTCGGCGAGGACGTCGCGCAGCTGCGCGGCTGTGGGGCGGTCCCCCGGCGCCTTGGCCAGGCACGCCGCGATCGGGGGCAGCAGCCCGTCAGGGATTCCGGCCGTGTCGGCGGTGTCGTGCACGGTGCGGAACAGCATGGCCTCGGCCGGGCCGGCGCCGAACGGGCGCCGCCCGGTGGCCGCGTACGCGAGCACGCACCCCAGGGAGAAGACGTCGCTCGGCGGTCCGACGTGACCGCCCTGGGCCTGTTCCGGCGAGAGGAAGCCGGGCGAGCCGATCACGACGTCGGTGGCGGTGAGCACGGTGTCGTCCAGGGCCCGCGCGATCCCGAAGTCGATGAGCCGCGGCCCGTCGGTGGCGAGCAGGACGTTCGCGGGCTTCACGTCGCGGTGGACGAGCCCGGCCTCGTGCACGGCGTCCAGCGCCTCGGCCAGCCGCGCCCCGAGGAAGCGGACGCTGGACGGCGGGAGCCCGCCGGCCTGCGCCACGGCGTCGCTCAGCGGCGGACCCGGCACGAACTCGGTCGCCAGCCACGGCGCGGGGGCCTCCGTGTCGGCGTCCACGACCGGGACCGCCCAGCGGCTGCGGACGCGGCGGGCCACGGCCACCTCCCGCCGGAACCGCACCCGGAAGTCGGGGTCGTCGGCGTATTCGGCCCGGACGAGTTTCACGGCGGCCAGCGCCCCGCCGGCGGACCGGCCGAGCAGGACGACCCCCATTCCGCCCGCACCGAGCCGGCCGAGGACGCGGTAGCCGCCGATCCGCGCGGGATCGGTGGCGTGCAGCGGCTGCATCAGTTCTTCAGCTCCAGTTCGACGCGGTACAGCGCCTTGGCCGCGCCCTCGGCGGCCACCTTCAGCAGGTCCCTGGTCTCGTACCCATGGGCGCCCTTGACGGAGAGGGCCATCACTACTGGGCCGATGCGGGACTTGGTCCACACGTAGCCCTGCGGGCCGCCGGATTCGGGCGAGGTGAACTTCCCCGACTCGAACATCGAGGCGTCGGCGTTGAGGACCGATTCCTTCGGCTGGTGCATCGACAGCAGGCCCAGGAGGAACTGGCCGCCGCCCAGGTCCTGGTCCGGGCAGCGGAAGCTCTGCTGCACCGTCTCCTGCATGTCACGGTCCGCGGCCGCCGCGTCCCGGTGCACGGTGAGGGTGACCGAGCCGAGCAACCGCCCCTTGCCTTCCTTGGCCGGGACGTCGATCTTCCGGGTGTAGCTGTCCAGTACGCCGTCGGGCAGCCCGGCGCGCGACCAGACGCAGTCCGCGGAGAGCACCGGCCAGTCACCGGCGCTCTCGTACGGATCGTGCGCCGCCATGCCCGCCGACCAGGAATCCGGGTCCAGGGCGGCGGCCCGCGTCAGGCGCTGCGCCTGGTCGGGGGTGTGCGGGACACGGTCCGGGTCGGGGGTGAAGGTGTACGCCGTCGGCAGTGCGCCGGGGGCGGTGGAGGCGGAGGGTGAGGGGGCCGCGGCCGAAACCGGCGCCGACGGCCCGGGCTTCGGCTTCGCCCCGGTGTCCCCGCCCGACCCGCATCCGCCCAGCGTCAGCATCGAGGCCAGTGCCCCGCTCAACGCCCCCGCCATCGTCAACCCACGCCGCATGCACGCCCCCTGAGACTTCGTCGAACCCCCGCGTGACCCTCACGGTAACCGCCGCCGGGGCCGGAGGTCATGAGTACGGGAACCCGGCGGCCTGAGCGTGAACAGCGGCGTACTGATTGGGCATATCGGGCTATACGGCGGTGCGCCGACGGCCCGGACCCGCCCGCCCTCGCCATGGTCGGCGGTGGCAGCCGCCTGGTTGCCGTCCCGCTCCGCTCGCAGCGGCCGGGCGGATCTCTTCGTAGAGGAGCCAGCTCATGCCGAAGCCCACCAGGACCATCCTCGCTCTCGCCTCCGGAAGCCTGGTGCTCGGCCTGGTAGGGGCCGGGGCCGCGGTCGCCGACGGGGCCGACGGTCGCCGCGCCGGCGGCGCGGTCGTCTCGAAGGGCCCGCTGAAGGTGCGCAGCAAGCCGACCACGTACTCCCGGGCCGTCGGGCAGCTCCAGCAGCACCGCAAGGTCGAGATCGAGTGCAAGGAGTACGGCCAGTCGGTCGACGGCAACCGCATCTGGTACCGCCTGCACAAGGAGAACGGCACGGGCGAGAACGGCAGCCGGCAGAACGGCGGCGACCAGAACGCCGGCGGCCCGAACGGCGGCACGGGCGGCCGCGGGGAGGGCGACAAGGCCTACGGCCAGGAGCACTGGGTCGCGGCCCGTTACGTCAAGAACCTCACCACGGTGCACTACTGCCGCTGACCCGCGAGCCACATCAGGGCCGCCCAGGTCAGCGGTCCGGGCGTACGGTGCGCGGCCCCACGCACCGCGCGCCGTACGCCCGGACCCGTTCGCGCAGTTCGCGGTCGGCCGTGACCACGACGCAGTCGCGCCCCGCGTGGGCCGCGGCCAGCTCGACGATCCGGTCGTCACCGCTCCCGGGCGCCGCATCCACCCGTACGCCCGGCACGGACTCGACGCCCCGGGCGGCGCCCTCGACGACGAGGATGATCTCCTCGTCGCCGCCCCGCGCCGCCAGCCGGTCGCGCAGCCGCTCGGCCGCGCCCCGCCGGTCCCGCCACCAGCCGTCCGGTACGGAGCCGACGACGTTCGCGGCATCGACGATCAGCACGCCCGTCACGACGCCGCGTCCTAGAAGTCGCCGTAGTTGACCTGCCAGGTGGGCAGGCCCATCCGGCGCCAGACCGCGACCACCCGGTCCCGGTCGTCGAGCGACACCCGAACCGCGTACCGGTGACGCACGTGCGCGTCGAAGAGTTCCGCCTTCACGAGGTCGTCGCGGCGGGTGTCGCCCGCCGCACGCATCCACAGCTCGTCGTACGGGACCTGGTGACGCCGCAGCCAGGACTCCGTCTGCGTACGGAACTCCTCGCTCCGCCCCGACAGCAGCACGATCACGTCGCCGTCGGCCCGCCGGAAGGCGTCCAGCGCGTGCCGGACCGGCTCGTTGAGCAGGTCGAACTCGCAGCGCGAGAAGTCGTACGGCCCGCGGTCGCCGGTCAGCGCGAGCGTGCCGTCGATGTCGCACAGGACCGCGGCGGGCAGCGCCGGGTCGGCGACGTACTCCCGCACCGGCGGCACGGCCATCCCGCCGGACGTGCCGTTGAGCCACTCGGCCGTCAGCCGCCAGCCGCCCTTGCGGGCCTTCTGGTGCTTGTCTGCGAGCACTCGGATGATCTCCTCGCCGACCTGGTTCTCCCGGGCGGCGTCCCGGCGCAGGCACTCCTCCAGCGGGACGCCGGTGAAGTCGTGCACGACGAAGGTGGCGAGTCCGCCGACCGCCGCCTTGAGGCGCTTCGGAATGTGCTTGGTCAGGTGGGTGTTGTCGACGACGACGTCGAAACCGCCGTCGACGGCCGCGCGGACCGCCGCGTCCTGCACGGCCAGTACGGTCTGCTCATGTGCCCAGGAGCGGCCCCGCTCGGGGTCCGGCAGGTCGAGCATGCTCCGCAGG
Source organism: Streptomyces sp. NPDC006463 (assembly GCF_042870715.1). Lineage (NCBI taxonomy): Bacteria > Bacillati > Actinomycetota > Actinomycetes > Kitasatosporales > Streptomycetaceae > Streptomyces > Streptomyces sp. NPDC006463. The sequence goes on from NZ_JBIAHP010000001.1 coordinate 670,689, forward strand.
TCGTCCAGGTTGACCCGGCGCATCCGGCCGCCGGACTGCGCCTGGAGGGCGCGCGCCGCGGTCGTCTTGCCGGAGGCCGGCAGACCCGTCATGACGTGCACGACCGGCAGCGCGGCTTTTGGCCGGTCGCCGTCCACGGGCCGGTCCGCGGCCGGTGCGGGCACGCGCGGCGCGGCCTCGCGCGCGGGTGCGCGACGCACCTCGGCGGGCGTGCTGTCGGGCACCGCTTCGGACACGGCCGTGTTCTCCTCGTCGGTGATGTACGCGTCGCCCGTCTCCGGCCGCACGTGCCGCCAGGTGGTGAGGTCGGTCGGCCGGCCGTCGAGCCGCATGAACATCGCGGCGCGGATGCCCCGGTCGCCCAGTTCCCGGACCGCGCGCGCGAAGGCGCCGCGGTCGGCGGCCAGGTGCGCGAGGCCCGCGTAGGCCTCGTCGACTGCACGCTCGTGGCGCGCCGCCACGTCCTCCAGGCGGGCGATCACCTCGCGCACCCAGGTGTCGAACTCGTCGGGCACCTGCTCCAGCAGCGCGTCCAGCGGCTTGCCGCCCGAGGCTTCGATGTCGGCGACCGCGCAGTTGAGGCCCTGGGCGAGCTGCTTGGCGGGCAGACCGGCGAACCGCTGGATGCCGTGGCTCCGCCAGATGTCGCGCTCGGTGACGCCGGTGAGCACCTTGTGCAGGCGTACGTACTCGGACAGCTTCGCCTTGGCGCGCACGCCCGAGGCGAAGCGCAGCACGAAGCCCTCCGCGTCGATGCCGGTGGCCGTGGCGCCGCCGGGCAGGGTGTTGGACTCGGTCAGCGCGATCAGCTCGTCGAGCGGCATGGCGGGCCAGACGGTCACGACGGAGCCGATGCCCTCCCAGTGCGGCGCGGCCTCGGCGAGCGGGACCTCCGTGCCGTCCCCCCCGAACGCGGCGAGCAGGACGAGGTCCCGGCGGTCGCCGTAGTCGACGACGATCCGGTTCTGCGGGTACAGGATCTCGGCGAGGTACGTGGTGCCCGGGCGCAGGGCCGCGGTGTCCTTGGTGTCGAGCAGGCGCTGGGCCCAAGTGGCCTGGGCGCTGATGAAGGAGCCCTTGGAGGCGACCCGCCAGCGGTCCGCGTAGTGGAAGACGACGGCGAGGCTACCGTCGACCTTGTCGTACACCTCGAACGGCTCGTCCGGGAGGGCGGGGGCGTACGGCTGACCCGACTCGTGCTCGCCGACGTTGAAGAACTTCGGCAGCGGCAGCGCGACGATCGCGCCCGTGGTGTCGTCGGCGACGAGTCCGCGGCAGCGCGTGGTGACCTGGTTCCAGACCCGCTCGTACTGGGCCGTCCTCGTGTACGTGTAGATGGACAGCGGCAGTTCCGGGTGCGACTTGCGGGTCACGTACCCGGCGTCGATCGAGTCCGCCAGTGCCTGAGCGGGCAGCAGGTCATGCAGAGTCAGGTGGTCCTGGCTCATGGGTTCCTCCCAGTTCGAGATGCTGCATTCTCGCCTGTGGAAGGGGCTGTCCGGTACTCGATTACGCCTGGTCGCGAGCTGTGCCCAGGCGGTTGATGTCCTTCGGGCGCAGGACGCGGCCGGGGACCTCGGTGCCCGGTGTGGCGACGGCGATCATGGCGCGGCCCAGTGTCTCGGTGGTGATGACGAGGTCCGGCGCGATCCGGCGCAGCAGCGGGATCAGCGGCGCGGTCACGGCGTACAGGGTCCGGTAGAGCCGGGTCCTGGAAGGCACACCGCGCACCGGCTGGACGATTCCGGGGCGGAACATGTAGGCCTGGAAGGGCAGTTCGAGCAGGGCGTTCTCGGTCCTGCCCTTCACCCGGGCCCACATGGAACGGCCCCGCTCGGTGCTGTCCGTGCCCTCGCCGGACACGTAGACGAAGGTCAGGCGGGGGTTGGCGGCGGCGAGGGGACGGGCCACCGCGAGCGTCAGGTCGTAGGTGACGCGCCGGTACTCCTCCTCCTTCATGCCGACGGAGGAGACGCCGAGGCAGAAGAAGCAGGCGTCGTACGCGGCCAGGTCGAGGTCCGGGGCCGAGAGGTCGGAGGGGTCGCTGCGGACACGCTCGCGCAGTTTGGGGTGGGTGACGCCGAGCGGGGTGCGGCCGACGGCGAGGACGCCGGTGACGGAGTCGTCGCGCAGGCATTCGCGGAGCACTCCCCGGCCGATCATTCCGGTGGCGCCGAAGAGGATGACGTTCACACGAAGTCCGCTTGGTGGGTGATGCACAGCTCGTTGCCCTGCGGGTCGGCGAGGGTGGTCCACGCCGATGGGCCCACCCGGCCGTCGTGGAGGAAGGTCGCGCCCTTGGCGAGCAGCCGGTCGACGACGGTCTTGGGGTCGTCCGACCCGATGCGGACGTCGAGGTGGACCCGGTTCTTGGCCGTCTTGGGCTCGGGGACGAGCTGGAACAGGATCCGGGGGGCGCGTTCCAGGCCTTCCGGGTGGCGGATGGCGGCGCCGATCTTCCACACGAGGGTGCCGTTGTGGGTGGTGGTGTCGGCCTCGCTCGCGTGGCCCGCGGCGATCAGGCCGCGGATGAAGCCCTCGTCGCTCGGCTCCACCTCCCAGCCGAGGGCGTCGGCCCACCAGTCGGCGAGGGGGTGGGGGTCGGCGCAGTCGATGGTCACCTGGAACGTGTATGCCATGCCGGGACCCTACTGAGCGGCCACGGCCGCCGCCACAGGAGTGGGCGGGCAGGCCCCGGGCGGGGTCGGGTCATCCGGTCGCCGTCCCCGGTGGGCCGCCCCGCCGGGCGGCGCGCGCGGCCCGGTGGGAGGCGAGGAAGGCGACGAAGATCAGCAGCCAGGCTCCGACGGCGATCCAGAGCAGGACCTCGCCGAGCGGGCGCAGCCACGGCACGCCGGCCGGGTCCGCGGCGGAGAGGCAGGCGGTGGCCGTCATTCCGAGCGGGAAGACGGTGGCCCAGCGACGGATGTCGTAGCGCGTCCGGGGGTGGCGCAGTTCGGCGCCGAGGAGGACGGCGTACCAGACGAGGGAGAGGCCGAGCGTCACCAGCGTGACGGTCCGCAGGGCCGTGTGCGCTCCCCCGGTCCATACGGGTGACGCCGTGAGTTTGGAGCCGGCCAGGGCGGAGATGGCCAGCGCGCCGCCCGCCACCCAGTGGTCGCCCGCGCCGCCCACGACCTCGCGGAGGTCGAAGAGGACCAGGGCCGCCACGTAGAGCAGCAGGCCCAGGCAGAACGCGGCAAGCGCCGCCCAGGCCGGCCAGTCGTGACGGCCGGCGGCGGCGAGGGTGGCGGCGAGTACGGCGAGTCCCTGAGTGGCGACGCAGCCGAGGAACACCGCCCCCGGCATGCGCCGCCGCCAGTGCCGTACGACGTGCAGCAGGAGCCCCGGCCAGATCACGGCGGCCAGCGCCAGCAGCGCGGCGGCCGCGGTCTGCCAGCCGAGCAGCGAGATCCGGGTTCCGAGCACGGTGGTGGCTGCGACGGCGGTCAGCGCGGCCGGGGTGTCGGCCTCGGCCCGGAACCGCCCGCGGTCAGCCAGCAGCCGGGACGCGAAGTCGGCGGCGAGTACCAGCCACAGCGCCGCGGAGATGGCCAGCGCCACCAGCGAGACCACCTCGTGCCCGGTCAGGTGCAGGCCGACGGAGAGGATGCCGGCGGCCATGACGGCGGCTCCGGCCGCCGGCGGGAGTCCGGCACGCCAGCCGCGACCAGGAAGAGCGCTCACCTCCCCAGCGGACCCCACCGGTCCGCGCCCCGCCAGCCGACACGCCTGGGGCCGCGTCCCGGAAGGGGTACGGGAACGGGAACCGTCCAGGTGGCGTACGCGTCTCCCGCTCCGCCGTCTCGTTCCCTGCCCGCAGGATCCCGGGCCGGACGGGCACACGGTCGCCCAAACCATCTGCGCGCAAGATCAACGAATTCTGCGCGCGATGCACATGCGCGACCGCTGCCCGGTCCTAGGCTCGGGTGAGACGGGGGCCTGCCGGTCCGTCACAGGGGAACGGACCGGCGGGCTTTCTCCGCGCGCCCTCGGCGCCCCGTTCCGGCACCGGGGTAGCGTCGCCACCGCTCGGCCGGTGGCCGGAACTCGATCTTGCGGCAGCGGTTAGGCCTACCTACCTTGGGCTCGCCCGTGTGGGCACACCCATCCCGCACGTCGACACCCGTACCTCACGCCTCACACCTCGGCACGACTTCGGGACCCGTCCCCAACCGAAGGAGCCCCCCAATGACCGCACATCTCGACAGAAACCAGCCGTACGCCCTCGCCCTGTTCCGTATCGTGACGGGACTGCTGTTCGCCTCGCACGGAGCCGCCTCGCTCTTCGGCGTCCTCGGCGGCGCGCACGGCGGCGGCACGGTCCCCGTCGGCAGCTGGCCCGGCTGGTACGCCGCCGCCATCCAGCTGGTGGCGGGCGTCCTGATCCTGCTGGGCCTCGGCACCAGGGCCGCTGCCTTCGTCGCCTCCGGCTCGATGGCGTACGCGTACTTCACCGTCCACCAGCCGGGCGCCCTCTGGCCGTTGCAGAACGGCGGCGAGCCGTCGGCGATGTTCTGCTGGGCCTTCCTGCTGCTGGTGTTCACCGGCCCGGGCGCGTTCGCCGTGGACGGCCTGTTCACCTCCCGTGCCTCCGGCCGCCGGTCCGACGACGAACGCAGCCCGGAGGCCGTGGCCGCGTGAAGGCCTGCGGACCCGGCTGACGGCACGGCCTAACGCGGCGGCGCGACCAGGCCCATCTCGTCGGCGGTGATAACGAGATGGACCCGGTCCCGCGCGCCGAGCTTGCTGGACGGGCGCGCCACGTGTGATTTGGCCGTGGCCGCCGAGATGAACAGCTCCTCGGCTATCTCCGCGTTCGACCGGCCCCGCCCCACCAGGGTGAGGACCTCCCGCTCCCGCTCGGTGATCCCCGCGACCGCCCGGAACCCGCCTTCCCCGGCCGCGGGCCCCGCGCCGGGGCCGGGCCCCCGGACGATGTCCGCGATCAGGCGGCGCGTCAACCCCGGCGCACATCGGGACGCCCGCTCCGTACCCTCCGTGGCCGCCGTACCTGCCGTCCTTGCTGGCGTTCGCGATTGCCGGATCTCCATGCCGTGACCGTAGCCAGCTGGCCCGGGCCCGGGCATCGGCCCCCGGATGTACACCCCGGGGCGGGTGGGCACACGGCTTTGCCACCGCCCGTGGGATGTGCGCCGACGGTCCGCCCCCGCAGGCTGGACGCGTGATCGAGGTCAGAGAACTCACCAAGCGGTACGGCACCAGGGCCGCCGTCGACCGGCTGTCCTTCACGGCCGGACCCGGCACGGTCACCGCGCTCCTCGGCCCCGCCGGGGCGGGCAAGACCAGCGCGCTCCGGCTGATCCTGGGCCTGGACCCCACGGCGGGGACGGCCAACGGTGGGCGGCGTCCCGCTGCGCGGTCGTCCGCGCAGCCCGCACCAGGTCGGCTCCCTGCCGGCGCCGAAACCGCCCTGCATGGCCGCCGCATGGCCGGCGCGCTGCTGTCGGCGCCGGCCCGCGAACAGGGCGCCCGGCCGGGGCGGGTGGCCGAGGTACTGGCGGAGACGGGCCTGGCGCGGGAGCCGCGGCGGCGCGTACGGACGTACTCCCCGGCGATGCTGCAGCGGCTGCGCATCGCGGCCGCGCTGCTCGGGGATCTCCCGTGCTGCTCTTCGACGAACCCCTCCGCGGGCTGGACCCCGAAGGCGTGCGGTGGGCGCACCGGCTGCTGCGGGCTCTGGCCGCCGAGGGCCGGACGGTCGTGGTCACCGGGGAGCGCGGGGGAGATCGCCGGGACCGCCGACCGGCTGGTCGTCCTCGGCCGGGGGCGGCTGGTCGCCGCCTTGTCCGGGGACGGGTTCGCCGCCCGGCGCGCCGCGGCCCGGGTCGTGGTGGGCAGTCCGCGCGGCGCCGATCTGGCCGCCGTGCTGAGGGGCCGGGGGGCGACGGTCGTACGGTCCGGTGCGGCGGGACGCGAGCGGCTCGCGGTGACCGGGATGACGGCGAACTCACCGTGGCTGACCCCGACTTCCCCGGCTTCCCCGGTGCCGGAGGGCAGCCGATAGCCTGAACGGCATGGATGAGCTCGACGGAGTGGAGATCGTCGCCTTCGCGGACGGCGCGGCGTTCGAGAGCTGGCTGGCCGAGCACCACACGCGCCACGAAGGCGTGTGGATCAAGATGGCCAAGAAGAAGTCCGGCATCCCGTCCGTCGGCGATGACGAGGTCGTCGACATCGGGCTCTGCTACGGCTGGATCTCCGGGCAGCGGCGCTCCCTCGACGGGACCCACTACCTGCAGAAGTACGTGCCACGTCGGCCCAGGAGCCTGTGGTCGCAGGTGAACGTGGAGAAGGTCGCGATGCTGACGGCCGCCGGGCGGATGCGCGAACCGGGACTGGCCGAGGTGCGCAAGGCGCAGGAGGACGGTCGGTGGGCGCGGGCCTACGAGTCGCAGAGGACGGCGACGGTTCCGCCCGACCTCGCGGCGGCGCTCGACGCGAGCCCCGCGGCCAGAAAGGCGTTCGAGGCCCTCGACAGAACCGGGCGCTACCTGGTGGTCCTGCCACTGCTCCAGGCGCCGACCCCGAAGACCCGGCAGGCAAAGCTGGAGAAGGCGGTGCAGATGCTGGCGGCCGGCGAACGGCCGGGGTGACGATCAGGCCCGGCTCCCCGAGGGGAGCCGGGCCTGATCACCGAAACCGGGGGACCTCAGGAACGCGCGCCGCGGTCCTGCTCGGCGCGCTCGGCGTCCTTCGCGGCCTTCTCCGCGTTCTTCTCCTTGATCCGCACCGCTTCCTTGCGGACATCGGCCTGAGTGGCGCGCTCCCGCTGCAGCCACTCGGGGGCTTCCTGCTTCAGTGCTTCGATCTGCTCGGTGGTGAGCGGCTCCGTGACTCCGCCGCGGGCGAGGCCGGCGATGGACACGCCGAGCTTCGCGGCGACCACGGGACGGGGGTGCGGGCCGTTGCGCCGCAGTTCCTGCAGCCACTGGGGCGGGTCTGCCTGCAGCGCACTCAATTCATTGCGCGAGACGACACCCTCCTGGAACTCGGCGGGGGTGGCCTCGAGGTACACGCCCAGCTTCTTCGCCGCGGTTGCGGGCTTCATCGTCTGGGTGCTCTGGTGCGACGTCATGGTGTCAAGAGTATCGATCGTGTGCGCTAGCTCCGACCACGACCGGTAACCTGGCGGGGTGACAGGCTCGGAAGTACCCCATTCGTTCCGGCTCGCTTATGTCCCCGGGGTGACACCCACCAAGTGGATCCGGATCTGGAATGAGCGACTGCCCGACATCCCGCTGACCCTCGTCGCGGTGTCCCCCACCGAGGCCTTCGGTGTGCTGCGCGGCGGCGGCGCCGACGCCGGCTTCGTGCGGCTGCCGGTGGACCGTACGGACCTCAGCGCGATCCCCCTCTACACCGAGACCACCGTGGTCGTGATCCCCAAGGACCACCTCGTGGCGTCCGCCGAAGAGGTGTCCACGGAGGATCTGGCCGAGGAGATCGTGCTGCACCCGCTCGACGACACGCTCGACTGGGAGCGACTGCCGGGACGGCCCGCGATCGAGCGCCCCGCGACGACGGCGGACGCCATCGAGCTGGTGGCCGCCGGCGTGGGCGTACTCGTCGTCCCGCAGTCCCTCGCGCGCCTGCACCACCGCAAGGACCTGACGTACCGGCCGGTCTCGGACGCCCCCGAGTCGCGCGTCGCGCTGTCGTGGCCGCAGGACGAGACCACGGACCTGGTGGAGCAGTTCATCGGGATCGTCCGCGGCCGGACCGTCAACAGCACCCGGGGACGCCCGGCGCCCGCGGAGCAGCCCAAGGCGACGGCCAAGGCGAAGGCCAAGGCCAGGGCGAAGCGTCCGGACGCGGGCGGGAGCGGTGGCGCGCAGCGCAAGACCGCGTCCGGAAAGCCGGCCGGCAAGGGCGCGCGCGGCGGTTCGGGCGGCCCCAAGGGCGGCAAGGGCGGCAAGCCCCGCCGCCGGTCGTAGCCGACGGCGTCGAGAAGGGACGCCCGCGACGGCCGGGGCTGGGGGACACGGATCCCCCAGCGGTGTATTCAGGAGAGATGGATCTCCGGCCGTCGTACGTGCCCCGCCCACGATCCCGGACAGCGCGCCACGCGCAGCTGGCGGTTCCGTTCGTGTTGATCGCGCTGGTCACGGCGGTCGACATCATCGCTCCGCCCGATGTCCACCTCGGTCCCTTCCTGGTCGCCGCACCGGCCGTGACCGCTTCGTTCGCCGGGCCGTGGATGACGGGGTTCGTAGGCCTGGTCGCCGTACTGGCCCAAACGGTGGTGGCGGCGACGCGCACGACGCTGACCGATCTGAACCACACCTTCCAGATCGTCGCGCTGATCATGATCTCGGTGTTCGTGACCGTCTTCGCCCACCTGCGCGAGGTGCACGAGAAGGAACTGGTCCAGTTGCGGTCGGTGGCCGAGACCGCGCAGGAGGTGGTCCTGCGCCCGCTGCGCGACCGGATGGGCCCGCTGGGCGTCGCCTCGGTGTACCTGGCGGCGGCGGCCGAGGCCCAGATCGGCGGAGATCTGTACGCCGCCGCCCGTACGGCCTCCGCGACGCGCCTGATCATCGGCGATGTCCGGGGCAAGGGGCTGGGGGCGGTAGGGGACGCCGCGCTCGTCCTCGGCGCCTTCCGGGCGGCCGCCCATCAGGAGGCCGGCCTGCCGGGGCTGGTGGCCTACCTGGAGGCAGCGGTCTCCCCGGACCTGGACGACTCCGGGGACCGGGGCGAAAGCTTCATCACGGCGGCCGTCCTGGAGATCCCCGACGAGGAGCCCGTGCTGCACCTCGTCAGCTGCGGCCACCCGCCGCCGCTGTTGCTGCGCGACGGCCGGGCCGTCCCGCTCGACGTGACCCAGCCCGCTCCGCCGCTCGGCCTCGCCGGGCTGGTGGAATCCTCCGTCACCGCGCAGAGCTTCGCCTTCGCGGCGGGAGACGTCCTGCTCCTGTACACGGACGGGGTCCTGGAGGCGCGCGACCGGGCCGGCGTGTTCTACCCCCTCACGGAACATGCGGCCGCCTGGTCGGGCATGCACCCCCGCGCCCTCCTGGACCGGCTGTGCGAGGACCTGCTCGCCCACGCGGCCGGCAGCACGCTCGGCGACGACGCGGCGATGGTGGCGATCGAACGTCTCGCCTAGCTCCGGTCCCCCACAATATGATCATGCTGAACATCGGAACGATCGTCATGGGCGCCACGGATGTCCGGCGGGCGGCGGAATTCTGGGCGCGGGCGCTCGGATACGTCCCCCGGGGCGGCGAGGTGGACCCCGACTGGACCGTCCTGGTCCCCGCCGACGGCCGGGGCCCCGGTGTGGCCCTCGGCCGCAGCACCTCGCCCGTACAGGACCGTCCGCGCGTCCACCTCGACCTGTACGCCGCGGACGCGGCGGAGCAGGAGGCGGAGGTCGCGCGCCTGGTATCCCTGGGCGCCCGGCACGTCGAGTGGGACTCCTACCCGCAGGACCCGGACTTCGTGGTACTGGCCGACCCCGAGGGCAACCGCTTCTGCGTCGTCGACAGCACCCACGGCTGACCCCTCGCCGGACGGCGGTTCAGTCGTCCTCGTCGTAGACCCCTGCCTCCACTTCGAGCGCGAGCTGCTGCAGCACGTCGATCGCGGAGAGGTCCGTCCGGCCGCCGTCGTGCGCCATCGCGAGGCTGGTGAAGGCGAGGCTGAAACCGGCGACCATGGTCTGCAGAGCGGGACCGAGCGCCTCCGCGACCAGTCGGGCCACTTGTTGGGGAGAGGACTCGGCCGGGACGCTGATGGAGGGCAGCATCTCGTTCAGCAGCTTGGTGACGACCCCGGCGTCGCGTTCATGAATGTCGTCGTCCTCACCGGCCTCCGCCGCCCGACGGATCTCCTGGGCTTCCGTGAGAATCCCGATGACTCGCTTGAGAACCTCTGCACGCTCCATCTCCGCAGCGTAGCTCCGCATGCCCGCTTCCTGAGGCCCTTCTTTCCTCTGCCTTAAGTGGAACCTAAGCTTCGTGGGCGGCGCCCCGAAACGAACGGATGTCCGTTTCGGGGCGGCTAGCGTGCTGCCTCGTCCTCCCAACTCCCCAGTAACACAGAGGCAGGCACGCGATGAGCAGGACAAGTGGGCACCGGCGCACGACAAGCCGGGCGGCGAAGGTCACGGGCGCGATCGTTGCGGCGGCGGTGATCGGCGGCACGGCCGTCGCGTTGACCGGCACCGCGCAGGCGAGTTCCGTCGGAGCGGTGTACACGAAATCCAGCTCCTGGAGCGGCGGTTACACCGGCCAGTACGTCATCACGAACAGCACCGGGCAGGCCCAGTCGGACTGGACGCTCCAGTTCGACCTGCCGGCCGGCGTGAAGGTCGACTCCCTGTGGAACGGTGTCCACACGGTCGACGGGCAGCACGTCACGGTGAAGCCCGCGAGCTGGAACCGGCAGCTGGCGGCGGGAGCCTCCGTCACCGTCGGCTTCGTGACCAGCGGCTCCGGCGCCCCGGGCGACCCGACCGGCTGCCGCATCAACGGGCTGAAGTGCTCGGTGGACCAGGGCGCGACGGCCGGTCCGACCGGGCGGCCCACCGTCCGGCCCACGTCCGCACCCACCACCGCGCCCACGGCCACCGCCACCGCGACGGCGACGGCGACCGCGACGCCGACCCGGACGACGTCGCCCACCCCCACCGCGACCTCCCCCGCCACTCCCGGCGCGCGCTTCGCCCCGTACGTGGACACCTCGCTGTATCCCGCGTACGACCTGGTCGACACCGCGACCAGGACCGGCGTGAAGGAGTTCCACCTCGCCTTCATCACCTCCGGCGGCGGCTGCGCACCGCTGTGGGGCGGTGTCACGGACCTCGCGAGCGACAAGGTCGCAAGCCAGATCGGTGCGCTGCGGTCCAAGGGCGGCGACGTCCGCGTGTCCTTCGGCGGGGCCGCCGGTCACGAACTGGCGCTGAACTGCGCCACCGTCGACGAGCTGGCCGCCGCCTACGGAAAGGTCGTCGACCAGTACGGCCTCACCAAGGTCGACTTCGACATCGAGGGCGCTGCCCTGCCCGACACCGCGGCCAACGCGCGCCGCGCCCAGGCCATCGCCCGGCTCCAGAAGTCCCACCCGGGCCTGGACGTGGCCTTCACCCTGCCCGTGATGCCCGAGGGGCTGACCCAGCCGGGAGTGGCGCTGCTGGCCGACGCCCGGAAGAACGGCGTCCGGGTCGACGCCGTCAACGTCATGGCGATGGACTACGGGCCCGCGTACAGCGGGGACATGGGGCAGTACGCGGTCCAGGCCGCTACGGCCACCCAGGCCCAGCTCAAGGGTGTGCTCGGGCTCTCCGACGCGGCGGCCTGGAAGGCGGTGGCCGTCACGCCGATGATCGGCGTCAACGACGTGGCGACCGAGATCTTCACCGTCTCCGACGCCTCGCAGCTCGTCGACTTCGCGGCGGCCAAGGGGATCGGCCGACTGGCGATGTGGTCCTCGGCCCGGGACCGGCAGTGCGCGGCCGGGGCCGTCAACCACGCGGACGCCACGTGCAGTTCCATCCTCCAGGAGCCGCTGGCCTTCACCAAGGCGTTCGCGGCGTTCAAGTAGCCGCCGCCGGACGGGCCCGTCGCACACCTCGTGCGGCGGGCCCGTCCCGCCCCGAACGGGCTATGCGAGGACTCCCGCGCGCGTGGCGAGGGCGAGCGCCACGTCGAGGCGCGGCGCGGGACGGTCCTCCACGAGCGCCGGCGCGAGCAGCGCCGCCACGGCGGCCTCGTCGGCCTTGCGTTCCCGCGCCTGCTCCACGAACCGCGAGACGGCCGCGGTCAGCGCCGGCTTCCGTCCGTACGGGACGTCGCACAAGGCCATGGCGAGTTCGAGGAACTCCTCCTGTGAGCCCTGTGAGCCGGCCCAGGGCGCGGCGCCGTCCAGCCCGTCCTCGCACACCTCGTCCGGGTACGGGATGCGGTGCCACGCGCCGTCGTGCCACCAGTAGACGAAGCCGAAGAGGTTGCCGGCCGCGCCGTCGCGCAGGAGGTCCCACGGCAGCCAGTCGGGGCCGCCCGCCAGGAAGTCGATCTGCTCGCCGCCGACATGGGTGTGACTGCCGTCCGGGTCCTGGCCGCAGAAGACGGCGCGTGCGCCCCCGTCGAGCAGGGTCAGACGCCACCAGCCGCCCGCGCCGGTGGAGTGGCACCACACGCCGTCGTCGTCGACGGCGTGCTCGGGTCGGACGGAACAACCGGCGTCGATCACGGCCAGGGTCACGGCCCTGGCCCAGAGCAGCTCGGGGTGAGCGAGGTCTTCCGGCCGGCTCGGTGCGTGCATCGTGCGGGTCCCCTCCGGTATGCCCGGCTGTGCGCCGGTGCTGTGTCCGGGACAAGCCTCGCACGGCCCGAGGGAGCCTCCCCACGCCGTCGGCAAGCCCGTACGGGCCGTCCGGCACCGGACGGCCTCACTCACTTCGCGGCCGGCCGGGCGCACGGCTGACCTGGGCCAGGACCAGGACCGTGTCGTCGACCGGGCTGCCGTGGAGCAGGTTCGCGAGGATGCGGTCGGCCGCCTCCTCCATCGTGCCCTCGGCCTGGCGCAGTTGGTCGCGCAGGGCGTCCAGCCCGGCCTCGATGTCGCGGCCCCTGACTTCGATGAGGCCGTCGGTGTACAGGGCGAGGGTGGACCCCTCCGGTAGGTCCAGCTCCGTCGTCGGGAACGGGACCCCGCCCACTCCCAGCGGCACGGCCGCGGCGGCGACCACCGTGTCGACCGTGCCGTCCGGGCGGCGGACCAGGAGCGGCGGATGGCCCGCGTTGGCCATGCGGGCACGCCCGGTCGCCGGGTCGTAGAGGAGGTAGAGGCAGGTGGCCAGCTCGATCCCGGCCTCGTGCGCGCAGTTGTCGAGTTCGGCGAGCAGCGCGCCGGGATCGGTGTGGTGCCGGGCCAGCGCCTTGGCGGTGATGCGCAGCCGGCCCATGGCCGCGGCCGCCGCCACCCCGTGGCCCATCACGTCGCCGACGACGAGGGCCACCCGGTCCCCGGGCAGGCTGATCACGTCGTACCAGTCACCGCCCACCTCCGTGACATGGCCGGCCGGCAGGTACCGGTGGGCCACGCGCACATACGGTCCGGCCCCCGTGGCGCTGGGGAGCAGGGCCCGCTGGAGGGTGAGCGCGATGTCCTGGACCCGGCCGTAGAGGCGTGCGTTGTCCAGGCACAGCGCGGCGCGGGACGCCAGCTCGGAGGCGAGGGCGAGGTCTTCCTCGGTGAAGGCGGGGCGGTCATCGGACCTGCCGAACATGGTGATGCCCTGCACCGTTCCCCTGGCGACGAGCGGGGCGATGAGGATGCACGCCAGCCCGCTGCCCCGCAGCAGCTCGGCGCGGTCCCGGCGGGCGACGTTCCGGTTCACGAACTCCTCGTCGACGGGGACCGAGATCGGGCGTCCGGTGAGCAGTATGTCGTGGATGTTGGAACCCGGCGGGTAGGTGACGCGTTGCAGCCCGCCGACGAGTTCGTCGGCGGGCGGGGGCAGGCTGGTCCCGGCGCCGATGCGGCGGTTGATCAGCGGCCGCTCCGGGTCGAAGTCCTCCCCCTCGTCCATCCACTCCACGAGTTCCACGACGGAGCCGTCACAGAATTCGGGGACGACGGTCTCGACCAGTTCCCGCGCGGTGACGTCCAGGTCCAGGGTGGTGCCGATCCGGGCCCCGGCCCGGTCCAGCAGGGCGAGCCGTTGGCGGGCCGCCGTGGCCTCCAAAATGGCCTGCTCCCGGTCGGTGACGTCCACCACCAGCCCGCCCACGCCGGGGCGCGTGTCGCCGGCCCCGCTGAGCGCGAAGAGGCTCACGGACCGGACCTGGTCGCGGTCGGGGCGGCCCGGTGTGCGCAGGCCCACCAGGGCGCCGACCACGGGGCGGCCCTGCTCGGCGACGGTCCGTAGCGTGCGCTCGAACTCGCCCTCGTCGGAGGTGAGCATGATCTCGGTCATCCGCCGGCCGAGGTGCTCCGCGATGGGCATGCCGTCCATGTCGGCCAGCGCCTGGTTGAGGTGGACGTACCGCAGCTGTTCGTCGAACATGACCAGGCCGATGGGGCAGGTCTCGAACAGTGCGTCGAGGAAGGTCAGGTTCGTCTTCACCCGGTCGAGTTCCGCGCCCTTGCTGGCCAGGCCCATGATCACGGAACCGCCGTCGGGACCCGTGACGGGGAAGACTCGGAAGCCGCAGTCGAAGACCGTGCCGTCACGGTGCGCGGCAGGCATGCGGACCCGCCAGTAACCCAGGGTCCGGGCGCGCTCCGCCAGCTGCGCGGCCGCGTCCGGACGGCCCACGGGCGGGTCGGGGAACAGGACGTCGGCCGACGCGGCCAGCACGGCTTCCGGCGGGTGTCCGAACAGGGTTTCGGCGCCGGGTCCCCAGTACCGGACGCGGCCCTGGTCATCGAGGCCGAACACCGCGACGGCCACGTGCTCCAGCAGCGTGCCCGGCTCCGACCACAGGAGGCCGGGAGACCGCTCGCCCCCCAGCGGATCCGTCGGCACCAGACGCCCCCTTTCGGGCTTCCCGGCTTCCCGTCAATTCTGCCCCTTTCCCGTCCGGCGGACCTCCCGTCGGGGTGAGGAGTCCGCCCGGACCCGGCGGCGCAAGCGCCGGCGGCCCGCGCCGCCCCCTCGCCCGCGCCGTCGGTCACGGATGCCGCTGTCGATCTTCCGTAAGGTCGGACCGCCTCCGGCCGCCGGCCCAGCGCCCCGGCGCGCGGGCCGACGGCCGTGATTCCCCCACCCGGTACCGACTGAGTCGAGGAACGACGTGCTCCTGCCATTGAACCGACGCCTGGCCTTTGGCGCCGCCCTGCTGGCCGTGGTGGCCGGGGCGGCCCCGGTGAGCGCCGCCCACGCCGCCGGGGCGGCCCGTGCATCGCAGGCCGCCCCACCCACCCCCGACCTCCAGGGCCTGGTCCAGGCCCTGCGGAACACCGAGGCCGCCGGGGCGCCGGGGGCGGTGGCCCGGTTCACCGGACCCGGCGGCGTCCGGAGCGAGGCGGTGGGCGTACGCGACAGGGCCACGGGCGCGGCCATGAACGCCGGGTCCCGTTTCCGGATCGGCAGCGTCACGAAGACGTTCTCCGCCGTGGTGCTGCTGCAGCTCGTGTCCGAGCAGAAGATCCGGCTGGACGCCCCCGTCAACCGCTATCTGCCCGGTCTGCTGCCCGACGACCGGATCACAGTGCGCCACCTGCTGAGCCACCGCAGCGGGCTGGCCGACTACACGGACGCCATGTTCGCGCGGACCGTTCCCGGATTCGAGGCCGTACGCAGGAAGGTGTTCGGCTACCGCGAGCTCGTGGACCTGTCGCTGAAGGAGCCGAGGACGACCGCGCCGGGCGCCGCGTACGCGTACTCGAACACCAATTTCGTCGTCGTCGGCATGCTCATCGAGAAGGCCACCGGCCACTCGTTGGCCAAGGAGTACGAGCGCCGCATCATCAAGCCGCTGGGCCTGCGCAACACCTCCTACGTGCATCCCGGCACGCGGATCGACGGACCGCACACGCGCGGCTACCTGCACCCCGACGAGGCGGGCGCGCCCCTGGTCGACTCCACCGAGCAGACCGTTTCCTGGGCGCAGTCGGCCGGGGCGATGATCTCCGACCCGGCCGATCTGAACACCTTCACCTCCGCACTGCTCGGCGGGAGGCTGCTGTCGGCCCCGATGCTGGACGCCATGCTCGCCATGGCCCCGGCCGACGCGACCCGGACCCGTTTCTACGGGCTGGGACTGCGCCGCTACGACCTCTCGTGCGGCACGTCGGTGTACGGCCACACGGGTACCGTGCAGGGCTACTACACCTACGCGTTCGCCACCCGTGACGGCCGCCGCAGCCTCGCCGCCATGGCGAACACCTCGAACAGGGGTGCGGCGAACACCGCCCTGGGCGGCACGCTCGAAGCCGCCTTCTGCGGCAAGCGACCCGCGTCGGCCGGCACGCGCGGCTTCGCCCCCGCCCCCGCCGAGGTCGACCTGCCCGAGCACAACGCGCGCTGAGCGTACCCGCGTACCGCCGCCCGGTCCGGGGGGGGTAGCCCGCGGACCGGGCGGCGGGGATCATGAGAGGACGCCGGCCCGCCGGGTCCGGCGCCCCGCCACCGAACCCAGGAGATACGTGTGTCCTCCGCGTCGAGTTATGCGTCCGGTGTCTGTGACGTGCCGCTGCTGGGCGACACGATCGGCGAGAACCTGGACCGCACCGTCCGCCGGTTCCCCGGGCACGACGCCCTGATCGACATGGCCGCCGGGCGCCGGTGGACGTACGCGGAGCTGGCCGCCGATGTCGACTCCCTCGCGCTCGGGCTGCTGGACCTTGGCATCGTCAAGGGGGACCGGGTCGGGATCTGGGCGCCGAACCGCGCCGAGTGGACGCTGGTTCAGTACGCCACCGCCAGGATCGGGGCGGTGCTCGTCACCGTGAACCCCGCCTACCGCTCCCACGAACTGGAGTACGTCCTGCGGCAGTCCGGGATCCGGCTGCTGGTCGCGGCGGAACGCTTCAAGACCTCCGACTACGCGGGCATGATCGAGGAGGTACGGCCGCGCTGCCCGGAACTGGAGTTCACGGTCCTGCTGGAGGGGCCCGGCTGGAACTCCCTGCTGGAGCGCGGCCGCCGGGGCGACCCCGCCGACCTCGCGCGGGCACAGGCCTCGCTCAGCCCGGACGACCCGATCAACATCCAGTACACCTCGGGGACCACGGGCTTCCCCAAGGGCGCGACCCTGTCGCACCACAACATCCTCAACAACGGTTTCTTCGTGGGCGAGTTGTGCCACTACACCGAGCAGGACCGGGTCTGCATCCCGGTGCCCTTCTACCACTGCTTCGGCATGGTGATGGGCAACCTCGCGTGCACCAGCCACGGCGCGGCCATGGTGATCCCGGCGCCGTCGTTCGATCCGGCGGCGACCCTGGCCGCGGTCGAGGCGGAGTCGTGCACCTCGCTGTACGGGGTCCCCACCATGTTCATCGCCGAGCTCGCGGACCCGGGCTTCGCTTCGTACGACCTGTCCAGCCTGCGGACGGGGATCATGGCGGGCTCGCCCTGTCCGGTCGAGGTGATGAAGGAGGTCATCGACCGGATGGGCATGGCCGAGGTGTCCATCTGCTACGGGATGACGGAGACCTCGCCCGTGTCGACGCAGACCCGCGCGGACGACTCCGTCGAGCGCCGGGTTTCGACCGTGGGGCGGGTCGGGCCGCACCTGGAGGTGAAGGTCGTCGATCCGCAGTCCGGGCGGACCGTGCCGCGCGGGGAACCGGGCGAGCTGTGCACCCGCGGCTACTCGGTGATGCTCGGTTACTGGGGCGAGCCGGAACGCACCGCCGAGGCCGTCGACGCGGCCCGCTGGATGCACACGGGCGACCTGGCGGTCATGGACGAGGACGGCTATCTGACCATCACCGGCCGCATCAAGGACATGGTCATCCGCGGCGGTGAGAACGTCTACCCGCGCGAGATCGAGGAGTTCCTCCACGCCCACCCGGACATCCTGGACGTCCAGGTCATCGGCGTACCCGACCCGAAGTACGGGGAGGAGCTGATGGCCTGGGTCCGGATGCGCGATGGCGCCGAGCCGCTGACCGCCGCCGGAGTACGGGCGTACTGCGAGGGCCGGCTCGCCCACTTCAAGATCCCGCGCTACGTCCACGTCGTGGAGGAGTTCCCGATGACGGTCACCGGGAAGATCCGCAAGGTCGAGATGCGCGAGGCGGCGGCCCGCCTGCTGGACCACCCGCCACAGGAGGCCTAAGGGCTTTCCCGTAATCCCCGGTGGGTCGGCGCACGGCGTCGGATGCGGTGCATCGCAAGGCGGAGGGGCGCCCCCATACTGGGCGTATTCGGGCGTTCCGACAACGCGGCGAGGTGCCGTAGCCGGCGTCGTGCGCCCGCCGGGGATTACGGGACAGCCCTTAGGTGTACACCACGATGAAATCGCCGCAAGGGTGTGAGCCCGGCTGTCCCGCGGTCTCGGCGAGGGCCTGGCGCAGGGTGCGCAGATGCGCCGCGGTGAGCTGGAGCGGAGGCTCGTCCGGCTGGTAGGTGGTGCCGCGGGGGTAGTCGACGTCGGCAGTGGTGGTCATCTCGATGTGGCAGCCGAGGACGTGGGTGACCGGCCGGGTCTCGCAGAAGTCCAGGAGCCGGTCCACGGTCTTGGTGTACGCGGCCCGGTCTTCCACGTAGAGCCGCCCGGGGTAGAGGGAGTCGCCGGTCAGCAGCAGGCCGGTGTGCCGGTCGTAGAACACCAGGGCCGCGGATTGGTGTCCAGGGCCGGGGACGAGGTCGAGGATCCGTCCGCCCAGGTCCAGTTCGGCCGTACCGTGTGGCCAGCCGCCGAGCCCGAAGTGGGACGTGACCTCGTCCAGGCCGTGGCCGACGACCGTGGTGCCGGGCCTGTCGGTGAACTGCCCGTCGGCCGCGACGTGGTCGCCGTGGCCGTGGGTGTGGGCGACCGTCAGCCCGTACTGCGCGCGGGGATTGCGCATCAGCCAGTCCTCGATCAGTGCGTCGACCGTCGCACGCAGCGGGAAGCGGCCGGGGTCGGAGGTGGCGCCGGTGTCGATGAGCAGCGCGCTCTCGTTCCCGAAGAGGAGGAAGAGGAAGGGTCCCTCGTAGTGCACGGACTTGTTCTGGCGCAGGATCACCGTGTTCTCGGTGTACGCGTGGATCTGGATCGCAGGGGCGGGGTCGTGTTCGGGCGACGGCCAGCCCGCATGCCACACGGTGTCCAGGCTGCCGGCGACCGGGGTGTCAGCAAGGAAATCGATCACGGGTCCAACCTATCGCCACGGCGGGCCCTGGCGGAGCTGCCGTGGCGAGGACGTCTTGGAGCGACAGACCTCATCCACGGCAGCTCCGCTGCCTTGTCCACCTGCCTCGGCGAACAGGCCGGACGCCCGGCTGAACGGCGTCGGGCCTACCGGCTCAGTTCTTGCCGAGGAGGCCGTTCATCCTGGCGATCTCGGCGGTCTGCGAGGTGATGATGGCCTCGGCCATCGTCCTGGCCTCGGGGAAGGCGCCCTGGCCCTGCTCCGTCTTCGCCATCGCGACCGCACCCTCGTGGTGCTTGATCATGAGTTCCATGAAGGCGGTGTCGAACGCCTTGCCGGAGGACTTCTCCAGATCGGCCAGCTGCCCGGCGGTCATCATCCCGCCGCCCGCGCCGTGGGCGGAGTGGTCCATGGCGCCCTCGGCGGGAGCCTGCTCACCCCACGCGGCCAGCCACCCGGAGAGGGTCCTGATCTCCGGGTCCTGGGCCTTCTTGATCTCCGCCGCGAGCTGCTTCACCTCGGCCGACTCGGCCCGGGAGGGGGCGAGGTCAGCCATCTCCACGGCCTGGCGGTGGTGGGGGATCATCCCCTTGGCGAAGGCGACGTCGGCGGCGTTGTGTCCGCCCTGTGCGGCGGTCGAGGAGGCCGACGGCGCCTTCGGCGCCTGGCCGTGGTGCGCGGCGGCGCCGTCGTCTCCCGAGCCGCAGGCGGCGAGGACGAACGAGGCGGCGCCGGCGGCCACGACAGCGGCGGTGCGGCGGAAGACGGTACGGCGGAACAGGGAACGGTTCTTGCTCATGGTGATGCGACTCCTGGGTGCGTGAGGACGTGGCGGAGCACTGCAGCCCGTGCGGGTGCCGTGCGGACCGCTCTAGATCCGCAGGAGTTGCAGTTCCGCCAGATCGGGCGGGGCGCGCCCACTTTCGGCCGAAGCCGGCGCGCGGGTGGCGCGCGCCCCGGCCGGGGACGCGCCCTGGAGGGCGGCCGCGAGCGCGGGCGGCGCGTACGCCGTGACGATCCCGGTGGCGGCGCAGGTGGCGTCGGCGTGATGCACGAACCCTTGTCCGCCGGCGGTGTGCGAGCAGTCCGCGCCCGCCTGATGTCCGGACCCTTCGTGGGTCGCCGCCGTGGCGTGGGCACCGGACGCGGTGGTGTGCGCCCGGGCGGTCATCCCGCCGGCGCCCAGACCGTGCATGGCCAGCACACCGGCCAGTACCGCGAGCACCAGCAGCAGGCGGCCGGGCCCGGCAGGGCGGCGGCGCGGCGGCTGCGGTGC
Organism: Streptomyces sp. NPDC006463; assembly: GCF_042870715.1. NCBI lineage: Bacteria > Bacillati > Actinomycetota > Actinomycetes > Kitasatosporales > Streptomycetaceae > Streptomyces > Streptomyces sp. NPDC006463. Next base: position 690,745 of record NZ_JBIAHP010000001.1, read on the forward strand.
GGAGATCACGCGCACATCCTACGGCCGGGCTCCGGGCGAGCCCGACCGGCCCGCCGAGCCGCGCCTGAGCCGCGAACGAACCGCGACCGTGCCGTGCCGTGCCCGCATGATGAGATCATCCCGATCCCATCCGGCCTGCTCCCGAGCGGATCACGCCATTACGTCCGGCACGTCAACTTCCTTCCGCATATGGCGGGTTACGGTCCGGCCATGGATTCGAACACGCGCAGACCCGCAGCCTTCTCACACAGCCGCCGCACCTTGCTGCGCACCGCCGTGGCCGGTACGGCGGCCGCCGGAGCGGGCCTGGCCCTCGGTCCGGCATTCCCCGCCTCCGCCGCCACCCGGGAGCCGGAGACCACGGACCGACCGGCCACTCCCGCCCAGGCACTGCGCAGGCTGGCGGCCGGAAACGAGCGCTGGCGGACCGGGGACCAGGAGCACCCGCACGAGTCCGCGGCCGTGCGCCGCCGCCTCGTCCAGGGACAGCACCCCTTCGCGATCGTGCTCGGCTGCGTCGATTCGCGGGTTCCCCCGGAGCTGGTCTTCGACCAGGGGCTGGGCGACCTGCTGACCGTACGCTCCGCGGGTGAGGTGCTCGACGAGGCGGTACTGGGAAGCATCGCGTACGGGGTCCTCGAACTGCGCATACCGCTGGTTCTCGTACTGGCCCACCAGTCGTGCGGGGCCGTGGCGGCGGCGGTGCACGCCGACGAGACCGGTGAGCCGCTCCCCGCGCACATCCAGTACCTGGCCGACCAGATACGGCCGTCCATCGACCACGGCCAGCACGGCGAGGCCCGCGTGGACGCCACGGTGAACGCACACGTACGGCGTGTCAGCCGCCGGCTCGCGGCCGAGCCGGACCTCGCCGGGAAGGTGGCGGCCGGCGAACTGGCCGTGGTGGCCGCCCGCTACGAACTGCGCGACCAGCGCGTCCGCACCCTGTCCTGACGCCCTGTCCTGACGCCCTGTGCTGACACCTGCCCTGACGCCTGCCCTGACGCCCGTTCAGACCCTGTCCTGACCCCGGCGTGACTCCGTACGGCTCTCCCGGCTCCGCCCCGACGGGCAAGAACGTCCGAAATCCGAACAGCTCGTCGGGCAACGGATCACACTGAAGGGCGCTCTACCCGGATGTGCACCCCAGGGCGGTGCCGCCCGGCGACGCCGCCCGGGCCGAAACGTGACAGAGAGTCCTCCTGATCCATGAGTCTGACCAGTACCACGCTCCTCGTCTCCGCCGTGCTCTGCACGGCACTGATGTTCGCCGCCACCGTGTGGCTGTGGCCGCGCCTGGCGCGGCGGAGCGGGCGGGCGGTCCTGGGCCGGATCGGACTGATCCTCACCGTGCAGGCGCTGCTGTTCGCCTCGGTCGGCCTGACCGCGAACCGGACCTTCCTGCTCTACGGATCGTGGAGCGAGCTGCTGGGCCGCAAGAGCGCGCCGGCGCTCATCTCCCAGGACTCGGGCGATTCGGTGGTGAAGGTCCTCGGCAGGCAGCGGCCGAAGGTCCCCGGCAGCGGGGCACCCCAGTTGAGCGGTGAGATCGAGAAGGTCATGGTGCAGGGCCGGCTGTCCAAGGCCGCCAATCCCGCCTACGTGTACCTGCCGCCGGAGTACTTCCAGAAGGGCAACGAGAAGCGGACCTTCCCCGCCACCGTCGTACTGACCGGCTTCCCCGGGATGACGGAGAACCTGCTGGAGAAGCTCCCGTACCCGAAGACCGCGTGGACGCAGGCCAAGCAGAAGAAGATGCAGCCGATGATCCTCGTCATGATGCGGCCCACCGTCGAGCCGACGCGCAACACCCAGTGCGTGGACGTCCCGGGCGGACCGGCCAGCGAGACCTTCTTCGGCACCGATCTGCCGCAGGCGCTGTCCGCTACCTACCGGATCACCCCCTCGCCCCGCGGCTGGGGCATCATGGGCGATTCCACCGGCGGCTACTGCGCGCTGAAGGTCGCACTGGAGCATCCGGAGAGCTACGCGGCCGGTGTGGGTCTGTCGGCGGACTACAAGCCCGAGCTGGACAAGGACTCCGGAGACCTCTTCCACGGCAACAAGGACGAGGAGAAGCGGGCCGACCTGTTGTGGAGCCTGGACCATCTGCCGCAGGGCAACTCCTCCTTCCTGGTCGCCACGTCCCTGCAGGGCGAGGAGAACTACCAGCCGACGCAGAAGTTCATCGAGAAGGTGAAGGCGCCCGCGCGCGTCTCGTCGATCACCCTCGACCACGGCGGGCACAACTTCATCACGTGGGGACGGGAGATCCCGCCGAGCCTGGAGTGGCTCAGCGGCCGCCTCTCCGCCGAGTGAGCGGGCGGCGAGTACGGGGCGGCTCGGGGAATTGGGTGTGCCCGGATAGGGGCGGACTGGTGGCGAACTGCCCGGTACATGGGCCTGGCGCACGCGGCCCGGGGTGCGCGAGGATCACGCCCTCACCAGCACCACATCCCGTCACAGGAGGATGTCCATGCCTCGCCGCACACCCCGCGGCCTCACCGCCGCGGCCACCGCCACCCTGGCGCTGGCCACCCTGACCACCCTGGCCGGACCGGCCACGGCGTCCGGGACCTCCGCTGCCGCGCCGCTCCCCCAGGCCCGCATATTCATGGTCAACCCCGTCCAGTCCTCGGGGGACCAGACCCTCGTCGACGCCAAGGACTCCGTCGGGGCCGTGCCCGCCTCGGCCTACACCACGGCCGCCCTGCGGGGCCTCGACGGCAGCGGCCGGCTGTCGGGGAAGTGGGCGTACGTCAGATCGGACACCGGCGCCTCGGCGAACCTCGCCGACGTCGGCGGCTACAACCGCAGCGACGACCAGTTCGAGCAGGTCATGGCCTATTTCTGGGTCAACGAGGCCCAGGAGTACCTGCAGTCGCTGGGCTTCGGGACCGAGCTGCCCGGGGCCAACGACCGGGCCCAGCCGGTCCGCATCAACCAGTGGGGGTCCGACAACTCCTTCTTCACCGACAAGAAGTCCGAGATCCGCTTCGGCAAGGGCGGGGTCGACGACGCCGAGGACGCCGAGGTCATCGTCCACGAGTACGGCCACGCGGTGCACGAGGCGCAGGTCCCCGGCTTCGGCACCTCCCCCGAAGCCGGTGCGATAGGCGAGGCCTTCGGCGACTACCTGGCCGTGGCGGTCGGGTCGCACGCGGCCGCCGCCTACGGTTGGCCGCAGCGGGCGGACCTGGCCTGCGTCGCGGACTGGGACTCGATCGCCTACAGCGCCGCCCCGCACTGCCTGCGCCGCCTCGACGGGAACAAGGTCTACGGCGACCTGGAGGGTGAGGTGCACGCGGACGGCGAGATCTGGTCCCGCGCGCTCTTCGACATCCGCGGCGCCCTGGGCGCCCGGACGGCCGACCGCATCATCGTCAACGCGCAGTTCGGCTTCGCGCCGGACACCTCCTTCCAGGACGCGGCACTGACGACGATCGCCACCGCCCAGCGCATGTACGGCAAGAGCGCCGCGGACGCCGTGCGCGCCGCGTTCAAGGCCCGTCAGATCCCCGGCATCCAGTAACAGCCGGCCGCTTCCCGGGCGCGGTTCACCACCGCGCCCGGCGAAGCGGAATGTGCCATTTTTGGTCGCTGAGCGAACATCGCACCCCGCTCCTCGGACAACAACTGGTCAAATCCTTGCTGCGTACCTGTCATTTACACGCTCCTTCCTGGCAATCTCAACCGCCTAGCCCCCCACGGCATTTGAAGGAGTTACGAGTGACCCCCACGTCCTCATCCCGCACCTCCCGCAGCCGCACCCGAGCGCTGCGCGCCGCCGCCGTCGTCGCCTCGGCGGCCATGGTCGCGATCTCCGTCCAGAGCGGCTCGGCCAACGCGTCGGCCGAGCGCGAGGCGGGAGCCACCGCGCTCGCCCTGACCGCCGGCGCCCGCGCCGAGGCGATCACCGCGGCCCAGAACACGGCGGCCGACACCGCGCGGGCCATCGGCCTGGCCGACGAGGAAGGCCTCGTGGCCCGTGATGTGATCAAGGACGCCGACGGTACGGTGCACACGCGCTACGAGCGCACTTACACCGGACTGCCGGTCCTCGGCGGCGATCTGGTGGTCCACCAGAAGAAGGACGGCAGCCGCAAGACCACCAAGGGCATCGAGGCCCGAATAGCCCCGGCCGCCGCCCGCACCTCCCTGAAGGCCGCGCCCGCCGGCGCCCGTCAGGTCGTCTGGGCCGCGAGCGGCAAGCCGGTCTTCGCCTACGAGGCCGTCGTCACCGGCACCCAGGCCGACGGCACGCCCAGCGAGCGCCATGTGATCACGGACGCCGCCACCGGCGCCGAGCTGTACTCGTACGAGGCCATCGACACCGGCACCGGCACGAGCCAGTACTCCGGCGCCGTCACGGTCGGCTCCACACAGAACGGGTCGACGTACGACCTGACCGACGGCGGCCGCGGCGGTCACAAGACCTACGACCTGAACGGCGGCACCAGCGGCACCGGGAGCCTGTTCACCGACGCCGACGACAAGTGGGGCGACGGGCTGGTGTCGAACCGTCAGACCGCCGCGGTCGACGCCCACTACGGCGCCGCGGTGACCTGGGACTTCTACAAGTCCGAATTCGGCCGCAACGGCATCGCCGGCGACGGCAAGGCCGCATACTCCCGCGTCCACTACGGCAACGCCTACGTCAACGCCTTCTGGGACGACAGCTGCTTCTGCATGACCTACGGCGACGGCACCGCCAACCAGAAGCCGCTCACCTCCCTGGACGTCGCGGGCCACGAGATGAGCCACGGCCTGACCGCCTCCACCGCGAAGCTGAACTACAGCCGCGAGTCGGGCGGTCTCAACGAGGCCACCAGCGACATCTTCGGCACCTCGGTGGAGTTCTTCGCCAACAACTCCGCCGACGTCGGCGACTACCTCATCGGCGAGAAGATCGACATCCGCGGCAACGGCACCCCGCTGCGCTACATGGACAAGCCCAGCAAGGACGGCGCCTCGGCCGACTACTGGTCCAAGTCCGTGGGCCGGCTCGACGTGCACAACTCCTCGGGCGTCGCGAACCACTTCTTCTACCTGCTGTCCGAGGGCAGCGGCGCGAAGACGATCAACGGCGTCTCCTACGACTCGCCCACGTACGACGGCTCGACGGTCACCGGCATCGGCCGGACCAAGGCCTACAAGATCTGGTACAAGGCGCTCTCGACCTACATGACGTCCACCACCAACTACGCGGGGGCGCGGACCGCGACCCTGCAGGCGACGGCCGACCTGTACGGCTCGACCGGCGCCGAGTACCAGCAGGTGGCGGCCGCCTGGAAGGCCGTCAACGTCAACTGACGCACGCCGTCGGCCACCGCCGCCCCGGACGTCACGTCGACGTCGGGGCGGTGGCCGCACCCGCTCCGGGCGGGTTCAGCGCGCTGCGTCCGGCCTTGCCCGGAGGGTCGGTCGCGGGGCATCGAACGTCGTGAACGCGCTCCGCTTCGGCAGCCGGTAGACCTCCCGGCCCGTGATCGCGTTCAGGATCGTGGCGTTGCGCACCGCGCCGATGTCCAGGTTGGGCGAGGAGACACCGTGGCTGTGGGTCTCGGCGTTGGCCACGAAGACGCGGCCGGTCACCCCTTCCGCGAGCTCGACGGAATGGTCGAGGCGTACCCGGTGGCGCCCGCGTCCGTCCCGTAGCAGCAGGTCCTCGACCGGCTTCAGGAAAGCGGGCGGGCGGTTGCGGTAGCCGGTGGCGGCCACCACGAGGTCGGTGGTGTGCTCGAAGGCCAGGCCCGTGTCACGGTGCCGGCAGGTCAGCACCGCGCGCCCCGCCGGATCCGTGGCGGCCGACTCCACCGTGATGCCGAAGCGCAGCTCCGCCTCGGCCAGTCCGTGTTCCAGCTGGCGGCGGTAGAGCAGTTCGTGGATCTCCTCCAGGGTGTCGGTGGAGATCCCCTTGTAGAACTGCCATTGCTCCCGGGTCAGCCGGTCCCGTACCTCCTCCGGCAAGGAGTGGAAGTACTCCATGTACGCCGGGGTGGTCATCTCCAGGACCATCTTGGTGTAGTCCAGCGGGGCGAACGAGGAGGTGCGCGTCAGCCAGCTCACCGCCGGTCCGCCCGCGAGGTTGCGCCCCAGCAGGTCGGCCGTGACCTCGGCCCCCGACTGGCCCGAGCCGATCACCGTGACCTTCGCGGCGCCGTCCACCTCGGAAGCCCGGTACAGGTAGTCGGCGGTGTGCAGCAGCCGTGAGGGCGGCAGGCCCGCGAGGGCGTCCGGCACGTACGGGGCCGTGCCGATGCCCAGGACGAGGTTGCGGGCGAGCATCCGCAGGCGCGTGCCGTCGCCGCGCACGGCGTGCACGGTGAAGGTTTCGGCGGCGGCGTCCCAGTGGACTTCGACGGCGCGGTGCGAGAAGCGCACCGAGGAGAGTTTCGCCACCGCCCAGCGCAGGTAGTCCTCGTACTCGCGGCGGGAGGGGAAGAAGTTCTCGCGCACCGTGAAGGCGTAGAGCCGGTCCATGTCGTGGAGGTAGGTGAGGAACGACAGGGGATGGCCGGGGGCGACAAGGGTGACGAGGTCGGCCAGGAAGTTCACCTGCATCGAGGCGTCGGCGAACATCATCCCCCGGTGCCAGGTGAGCTCGGGCTGCTCCTCCAGTACGACCAGGTCCAGGCCGTCCACCGTCGAGGCGAGAGCGGCGAGCCCGAGGTTGAAGGGGCCGCAGCCGACGGCGACCACGTCGTGCTCGCTGGTGGGTGCGCTCATCGGGGCACGTCCTCCTCCCGGCGCGGGTGCACGAGCAGGGCGGCGGTCTTGTCGGGGAAGGTGACCTCCCCGGCGTGGCGGAAACCGGCGGCGGCGAACGCCTTCAGCGAGGGGGCGTTGGTCACGTCCGGCTCGGCGACCACCCGCGTGCACGTTGGGTCGGCGGTGAGCAGGCCCTCGGCCAGCGCGCGCAGCAGGGCCCGGCCGAGGCCCTGGCCGGTGCGGCCCGCCTCGCCGATGGCGATGTGCAGGCCCAGGTCGTGGGGCAGGTGCGGGTAGTGGCCGGCGAGGCGGTCCCGCGTGACCCGGTAGACCTCGATGTACGCGAACGGCTGGTCGCCCCGGCCGATCAGGACGGGGAGGACGGCATCGCCGGCGAGGTGTCCGGCCAACTCCTGCGCCCAGCGTTCGCGGGGCCAGGCCTGGTGCCAGAAGGCGTCGATGTGCGGTGACTGCATCCAGCCGTGCACGAGGTCCAGATCGTCTCCCCCGGCCTGCGCGACCCGCGCCGACCAGGGGTCGCCCAGGCGCGGGAGCGGCGGGCCGGGGACGGCGGCACCAGCGGCGCCGAGCTGGTTCTCGTCCTGGTGTAACGGCTGCGCCGAGGTCATGCCGTGGCCTCCTGGAGGGGGTTGGGTGCGTCGAGGTACACGGACTGGGCGTCGAGGGGGGCGAGGACCTCGTCGATTCCGTGCAGCCGGGTGAGCAGGTTGCCCTTGCAGGGCAGGGTGTCGGCCTCCAGCCAGCGGCGGGCGAGGCGGTCGCCGTCGGGTCCGGCCGCGGCGAGGGCGGGCAGCGCGGCGCGCAGCCGGCCGGCGAGTACGGCGAGCAGCTCGCGCTCGTCGCCGAGGCCGTCGACGGCGAGGCAGCCGATGACCGACAGGGCCTGGTTGCGCAGCAGGTAGTACGAGAGCCGGTCGTCGACGAGGGCGTCGTCGACCACGGCCAGGGTGGAGGAGGCGGCGCCGAGCCGCCCGAGCAGACCGGGCAGGTACGAGGCGGCCAGGTAGTAGCCCTGGTTGTCGCGGAACGTGCCGCCGGTCACCCGGCCCCGGTCGTCCAGCCGGACGAGGGTGTTCTGCTGATGGGCCTCCAGACCGATCCCGGTGGCGGCGTACAGGTGCAGCATGGGGACCAGCACCCGGTCGGTGTAGTCGGCGGTCCACTGCTCGGCGGCGCCGGGGCCGAGGCCGGACACCAGCTCTCCCAGCCTGCTGCGGCCCAGCCCCGGGCGGGGTGCGACCAGGCCCACGAGGCAGCGCAGGTCGGTGATGCCGCGGGGTACTTCGCGTACGGCGACGTCGAGGCCGGTCACCGCGGGCCCGTCCGGGCGCCCCGGCTCGTCCACCGCGAGCCAGGCGGGGTCCCGTGTGATGGCGAAGCCGGGGTGGGCGTGGAAGATGCCGTCCGCGTACCCGGCGTCGAGGAGCCGGTTGATCTCCAGGCCGCGGCGCAGCTCCGTACGGGTGGACTCGCGTCGCGAATTGGTCAGGCGCAGGCCGAGCGAGAGCTTGAGCATCACGTCGCTGTCCGGCCGGTACACGGTGCGCACGCTGGAGGTCGGCCACCACTCGGGGCCCAGTTCGCCGAGCGGTTCGAGCGCGCCGGAGGCGATCAGGGCGGCGGTGCGCGGGCGGTGCAGCAGGTCACGGGCCTGCCACGGGTGTGCGGGAACCAGGACACGGCCGTCGTCCAGGCGGCGGCCGGCGAGGTCGGCGAGGAGGGCGACGGTGTCCTGTCCGCCCAGGGAGGGGGCTTTGTCCACCGCGTCGTGCGAGACCACCGACTCGTCGGCGGCGAACCAGTGGAGCCGGAAGGAACCGCGCAGCTCGGGCGAGAAGGCGGCCGCGTCGTTGTCCGAGATGCCGTCGCGGCTCTTGGGCGCGGGGTGGTTCAAGTGGCCCAGTAGCAGGCCTTGTTCGGAGTCGAGGAAGCCGTCCACCCCGGCGGGCGGCTGCGGGTGCGCACGCCGGTCGGAGATGAAGGACGCGACGCGGCGTACGGACTCGGCGGTGCGTTCCACCAGGTCGGCGACCTCGCCGGCCGGGACGCCGCCGGGCCGCGCCGCGCCGCGTACGGCCGCCTCGGTGGAGAGCAGCGCGACGGCGGTTACGGGATCGGCGCTCGCGCCGAGCGGGCCGCCGGGTCCCTCCAGACGGACGGGGGCGAAGCGGTGCCAGCCGGTCGGCGAGCGGTGGGTCACCTCGGTGACGAGTGCCAGTCCGGATGCGGGGAGCTCGATCCGCAGCGGGCCGGGGGTGACCGGTGTTCCGGTCTCCAGCAGCCAGCAGCGCAACAGGGCCTCGATGTGGGCGTGTTCGGCCGCGCGACGGGCGTCAGGGCCGTGCAACGGATCGGCAGGGGCGGGCGGGGCGGGCTGTGCGGAAGCAGCAGGAGCGGGGACGGGGGTGGAAGCCGCGGCGGTGGTGCTCATGCGGCGCTCTCCTCTACGAGTCGTTCACAGGTGCGGCCGGCGTCGAGGACGATGTCCACGAGGCCGTCGATGTCGTCCACGGTGGCCGTGGGGTTGAGCAGGGTGAACTTCAGGCACACCCGCGCCGGGGAGTCGGGTCCGGCGGTGCGGACCTCGGTGCGCCCGATCAGGGCGCGGCCCGTTTCCAGGAGCCGTCTGCGCAGGTCGCCGTTGAGGCGGTCGGCGGCGCCGGGGCTGCCGGAACCCCGGTAGCGGAAGACCACGGTGGTCAGTTCGGCGGGCGAGACCAGTTCGAGTTCCGGTTCGGCGAGGATGCGGCGCTCGGCGTGCCGGGCGAGGCCGTGGCAGACGTCGACCATGCGGCCCATTCCGGTGCGGCCGTATGCCAGCAGGGTGGCGGCGGCCTTCACGGCGTCGGGACGTCGGGTGGTCTGCAGGCTGCGGCCGAGCAGGCCGTCGTAGCCTGCGTCTGAGTCGTCGGCCGGGTTGAGGTAGGCGACCTCCCGGTCCAGGGCGGTGAAGGCGGTCGTTTCGGACACGAGCAGGGCGCTGGTGGCGGCGGGCTGCCAGCCGATCTTGTGCAGGTCGAGGGTGACGGAGTCGGCCAGTTCCAGTCCGGCCAGGCGGTCGGCCAGCCGCTCGGAGAACAGGGCGCCGAATCCGTACGCGGCGTCCACGTGCATCCATGTGCCGTGCCCCGCGGCGATCTCGGCGAGCTCCGGGAGGGGGTCCACGGAACCGAAGTCCGTGGTGCCGGCGGTCGCGACGACGGCGAGCGGCGTCCGGCCGGGGCCGAGTCCGCCCAGGGCGGCGGCCAGCGCCGCCGGCCGCATCCGCCGGCGCTCGTCGGTGGGTACGAGGTGCACGGCCCGCTCGCCCAGCCCGAGGGCGGCGCAGGCCCGTTGTACCGAGAAGTGGGCGAGCTCCGAGCAGAACACGACCGGTCCGGGGAGGGCGGCAACCCCGTCCTCCCGGGCGTCGACACCGAGCCGGAGGGCGGCGGCGTCCCTGGCCAGCAGCAGGCCCAGCAGGTTGGACAGCGAGCCGCCCGGGGTGAGGACGCCGTCGGCCCGCTCCCCCAGTCCGGCGAGGCCGGTCAGTGCGCCGATGAGCCAGCGCTCGACGGCGAGGGCCGACGGGCCGGAATCGTACGTGTCCAGGGAGGCGTTGGCCGCGCTCGCCAGGGTGTCCGCGGCGACGGCGACCGCCAGCGGGGGCGGCTGCAGGTGGGCTGCGGCGCGGGGGTGGGCCAGGTCGATGCCCTGCTCGACCAGCACGGTGGCCAGCAGCCTGAGCGCGGCTTCGGCGCCGAGCCCCTCGGCGGGGAGCCGGGCCGGTCCCAGTGTCCCGGCCGCCGCCGCGAGGACGTCGCGGGGCGTGCCGGCCGGTACCGGTCCCGTGGGACGGCGGGAAGCGCGCACGGTGCCGACCGCGTCCGCCAGCGCGGCGGAGACCTCGGCCAGACCCTCACGCGAGCCGGCGAGCAGGGAGCGCGGGAAGGAGGGCGGGAGGGGGAACGGCGCGGGTGGTGCCTCGGTGAGCGGTATCACGCCCTGGCCTCCTCAGGCTTCTGCCAGCGGGTTGGGGTGCGTGCCGTTCGGGTAGAGCGCGTGGCGCAGGGCGCGGTCGCCGTACCGGGTGACCACGATCCGGTCGCGGTTCAGCCCGTACCGGGGGATCTGCGGGGTGAGCAGGTCGTACTCGGCGAACCTGTCGGCCAGTTCGGGGAAGCGGTGCTGGAAGTCGAGGACCGTCTGGCGGACCATGCGCCAGAACGTCTTCTCCGGTACGCCGAGTTGTTCGGCGCAGAGCGGGGCGAGGTAGCGGAAGTGGCCGACGAACACCTGGTCCATGACGTGCTGCTTGATGACGGAGGGGTGCTTGCGGGGCAGGACGTGGTCGTGGCCGTCCGGCTCCGGTCCACGCTCGCGCACGTCGGTGAAGGACACGCACACGTCGTCGACGAAGTCCTTCAGGTACAGGCGGGCCGGGACGTCGTTCGCGTCGTAGCCGATCAGCGTGTTCTGGCCGTGCGGGTTGAAGGTGACTCCGTACCGGTAGAGCACGTGCAGGATCGGGACGAGCAGCGTGTCGAAGAGCCGGCGCAGCCATTCCTGCGGTTGAAGGCCGGAGGCGCGGACGAGTTCGGCCACGAACGCGTCGCCGGTGTGGTCGACGTGGAGCAGCGAGGCGAAGGTGCGGACCTTCTCGTCCGGGTCCTTGCGGGCGGTGACCGAGTCCCGCCAGATGCAGCCCAGGGTCTCCAGGTGCTGGTAGGGCGCGTCCTGAAGCTTGGACAGGTAGGGGTGGCGGACGGTGACGGAGGCGACCTCGCCGAGGAAGACGGTCCGGCACTCACGGCTGAGGAACGCGTCGCGCTCCACGAGTCCGCGCAGCCATTGGGTGACGACGGGGGCGCCCATGGTGCAGTGCGGCGGGATGCCGCGCCAGACCAGGGTGTTGAGGATCTTCAGCGGAAGTTTGACGTCGTACCGGTCGGGACTGGCGGCATTGGCCATGGTGCGGATGGACTGGCCCGGCAGGTACGTGTCCGTGCTGTCGCCCAGCGGTATGACGCGGCGCTGTGCCACGTCTGCCGCGTGCAGGATCTGGACGGCGTGGTCCCACTGCCAGGGGTGCACGGGCATCCACACGTAGCCCTGCGGGTCGACTCCGGCCGCCTCCAGGACCGCGGTGAAACGGGTCCGGGTCTCCTCGTCCAGCTCACGGGCCAGGATCTGCTGTTCCGACAGCTCCGAGGTGCCGCGGAACTCGGCGAGACCGCGGTGTACGGCCAGCCACCGGAGCCTGAGCGGGCGGGCCGACTCGGGGGCGTATTCCCGTACGTCGGTGGCCGAGAAGCCGATGCGGCCCTTGTTCGCGACGAGGAGGTTGTGCCCCGTCATCCGGCACTCCAGCTCGGTGTGGCCGAGGGTGCGCAGCTCGGCCACGGTCTCGCCGCCGTGCGTGATGCGCGCGGCGTCGACCGCGAGCGTGGCGGACAGCTCGGTGAAGTAGGTGGCGATCGTCGAGGCGTCGCTGCCGAGGGTCGATGCCGCTTCGAGCAGGAACTGCAGGGCGTCCCAGGCCGGTTCGGCCACCGCGTTGCCGAGCATGCTGGTGGCGGTGCGGGTGATCGAGCCCGCGTCGACCCGCAGCCACCCGAACGCACCGGGCGTGGCGCTGAACGCGTAGGTCGTACCGCTGTCGAGATCGACGCGGTAGCCGCCGTCTCCGGTCTCCTGGGCCTTGAGCATGTCCTCGAAACACCACTCGCCCAGCGCCTTGGCGAGGAGCCGGCGGTTGGCCTCCCGCCAGGCCTCGGGGGCCACTTCGGCGAGGGCGGGGACGGGATGGTCGGGGGGGATGGGCATCAAAGGGCTCCGTGGTCGCTGGATCGGCTCGCCCGGGCTAGGGGGACCCAGGCAGGGTCAGATTAGGTAAGCCTCACCTAACCAGCAAGCTCAACTTCCGGCCATCCGTGGCACGTGACATATCGTCAGTGAGTTAATTAGGTTAGGCTAACCAAACTCCCCCTTTCTTCAGGATCCTTCTTCGAGGTGATCAGCGGTGCCTGCCTGCCGTCGCACTCCCCGATGGACATTCGCCCTGGTCAGCGCCGGTGGCGTGGTCATGACCCTGGACGTCACCGTCGTCAACGTCGCCCTCTCGGACATCGCCCGGGACCTGGATGCCGGGCTCGGCCGGGTGCAGTGGACGGTGTCGGCGTACTCGCTGGCCTTCGGGGCGCTGCTGCTCACCGCGGGGGCGCTCTCCGACCGCGTGGGGCGGCGGACCGTGTTCGCCGCCGGAACGGCCCTGTTCACCCTCGCCTCGGCCGGATGCGGACTGGCCCCCGACGCCGGCACGCTCATCGCCGCCCGGGCCGCCCAAGGCCTGGGCGGCGCCCTGGTGTTCGCACCGACGCTCGCCCTGCTGGCGGCGGCGTACGAAGGCGTCCGCCGCCAGCGCGCGATCGCCGCGTTCGCGGCCGTCGCCTCCGCCGCGGGGGCGCTGGGGCCGGTGGTCGGCGGTCTGTTCGTGCAGACGCTCGGGTGGCGGTGGATCTTCCTCGTCAACGTCCCGATCGGGGTCCTGGTCGTGGCGGGCGCGCTGGCCCGCATGCCGCAGTCCGCCGCACCGCGGGAAACGCGTCGGCGTCTGGATCCGGTGGGAGCGGCCCTCGGTGTGGCCACGCTCCTGGCTCTGCACTATCCGCTGCTCACCGGCCCACAGGCGGGCTGGACGGCGCCGCAGGTACTCGGCTCCGCCTCGCTCGGCATCGTGCTCGCCGGGGCCCTGGTGGCCAGCCAGCGCGGTGGCGACGGGCTGATCGACATGGCCCTGCTGCGGATCCGCTCCTTCTCGGGGGCGGCCGTCCTGGGATTCCTCGCCAGGATGTCCAGTCTGGGCGTACTCGCCTTCACCACGCTCTGGCTGCGGAGCGCCCATGCCCTCTCCGCGCTCGAAGTCGGTCTGTACCTGCTACCGCTGACGGGCAGTCTGCTGGTGGCGGGCCTGTTCGTCGCGCGGCTGCAGACGGCCTTCGCTCCCGGACAGCTCGTCGCCGCTGGCTTCGCCCTCCAGGCGCTGGGACTCCTCGCCCTCGCCGCCGCCGCGGGAGCGGACACCGGGCCGGCCGCCACGGCCTGGGGACTGGTGCTGCTCGGCGCCGGCGGGGCGGTCATCTTCCCGCCGCTTATGGGGGTGGCCGTCGGAGCGGTGCCCGCCGATCGGGCCGGGATGGCCTCCGGGCTGACCAACGCCTGCTACCCGCTCGGCACCGCGGCCGGTGTCGCCGTCTTCGGGGCGCTGTTCTCGGCCCGTCTGGAGTCCGGGCTGGGGACCGGCCCGGGGTCCGGGCCGACGGCCGGTCCCGACGGCCTCGTACCGTCACGGGCGGCCGTGGAGACCGGGCGGTTCGAACTCCTCGAACCCGCCCTGCGGCCGCTCGCCCGGTCGGCCTTCTCCGGCGCCTTCACCGCCGTCTGCCTGGCCTCCGCTCTCGTCTGCGTGCTCGGTGTGCTCGCGGCGCGCACGCTCAGGACCGAGGCGCCCGGCCTCGGCTCGCCCGGGCGCCGCTCGTCCTCGGTCGCTCAGACCTCCTGACTCCGGCGCAGCAGCCACACCAGGTACGGGGCGCCCACCAGTGCGGTGACGATGCCGACGGGAATCTCGGTCGGTGCGAGCAGCCAGCGCCCGAGGGCGTCCGAGGAAACGACCAGAACGGCTCCCAGGACCGCCGCCATCGGCACCATCCGCGCCGTGCTGTTGCCGACGATGCGCCGGGCCAGGTGCGGGGCGACCAGCCCGACGAAGCCCACCGCGCCCACCGCCGCGGCCGTGCCTGAGGCCAGCACGGCGCCCGCGCCCAGCACGAGCAGCCGGGCCCGACCCAGGTCCAGGCCCAGCGCGCGCGGCAGTTCGTCACCGAGGGCGAGCAGGTTCACCGGCCTCGCCGCGATCACCAGCAGCATCGCGGCAAGCGCCGGCAGGGCGAGCCAGCCGAGGGCGGTGAAGTCACGGGCGTACGTACTGCCGGCGAGCCAGCCGAGCGCGGCCGAGATGTTCATCTGCGCACCGACCACCATGATGTTGACCAGGGCCATCGAGGTGGCGGCGGCGCCGAGCCCGACCAGGACCACCCGGGTCGGGTCCAGGCCGGCGCGTCCTCCCTCCTTGCTCCCCCGGGCCGCGAGGAGCACGACGGCGAGCATCAGCACACCCCCGATTCCCGCGGCGGCGGGCAGGGCGGCCGCCGGCGCCGAGGGCACGACGAGGATGACCAGGACGGCGCCGAGGGAGGCCCCGCCGGTCACGCCGACGAGCCCGGGCTCCGCGAGGGGGTTGCGTACGACCGCCTGCACGGCCGCGCCCGCCACGGCCAGGCAGGCGCCGGCCAGGGCGGCCACCAGGATGCGCGGCAGCCGGTACGAGACCACCGCCTCGGTGACCTGCCCGGCCGACCCGGCCAGCGCCGAGCCGAGCTCGCTCCAGCCGATCTCGACGTCCCCGACCCGTAGGGACAGCGCCATCGCGACCCCGAGCGCGAGGAGCCCGCTCCCGATCGCCACGGTGTAGGCGGGGGTCCGGCGGCCGCCCGAGACCGTGACGGCGGCTCCGGTGTCGGCGTCACCGGTGCTCACCCGGCGCGCGAGCAGCATGAAGACCGGGCCTCCGATCAGCGCGGTCACCACGCCGACCGGGATCTCCGAGGTGTAGACGGCGGACGGAGGCACGGCCAGTTGCGCGGCCGCGTCCGCCACGAGCAGCACCGTGGCGGCCAGCACCGCCGCCATCGGGATGAGCAGGGCGTGCCTCCGGACGCCCAACTGCCGCACCATGACGGGCGCGATGAGTCCGACGAAACCGATCGGTCCGGCCAGCGACACCGCGGACGCGGACAGCAGTACCGCGATGAGGAAGGCGGCGGGACGGATGCGCTCCACGCGCACGCCCATCGCCTCGGCCGTCTCGTCGCCCAGCGCCAGCAGGTCCAGCGGGCGCGCCAGCAGCGGCGCTGTCAACGCGCCCAGGGCGACGACGGCGCCGAGCGTCAGCGGCCGCGCGAGCCCGGACTGCATCAGGGTGCCGTTGCCCCAGAAGAACAGCCCTCGGGTCGCCTGGAGGTCGAGCATCTGCAGGAACTCGGCGGCCGCCGTGCCGGCGAGTGCGACGGTCGCCCCGGCGAGCAGGACCCGTCCCGGCGTGAGCACGCCCCTGCTGCTGAGCAGGTAGACCAGGGCGATCGCGAGGAGGCCGCCGAGGAAGGCGGCGGCTCCGGCGGGCAGCGGGCCCAGGCTCACCCCGGTGAACGCCACCAGCACCACGGCGAAGTAGGCACCGGCGTTGACGCCCAGGGTGTCGGGAGCGGCCAGCGGATTGCGGGTCGCGCCCTGGACGAGGACCCCGGAGACACCGAGCGCGACACCGACGACCAGGCCGGTCAGCGTGCGCGGCAGGCGGCTGCCGACCAGGACGTCCCGGGTGTGGGGCTCGCCGTGGCCGGCGAGCAGGTCCACGATGTCGCCGATGCCCACGCCGGAGGCCCCCAGACCGAGGTGGACGACGGTGACCAGGCACAGGACGAGCGACAGCGCGCAGCCCACGAGCACGACACGTGGGCTGCGGCCGGGCGCGGTTGCGGGGGCGGGCGGACGGGCAGGGCGCAACTGACGGGCGGGGGCGGTCATCAGACCTTCAGAGCCTTGCCGGTCTCGTCGAGGATGTGCAGCGCCGACAGCGGGCCGCCGAACAGCCAGGTCCCGGGGTCGAGCGGCAGGACCTTGTCGTTCTTCACGAACTCCAGCCCCTTCCATACCGCGTTGCCCGCGAGGTCGCCGGTGAACGGGTTGTCCTTCTGACTGGCGACGTACAGGAAGGTGGCGTCCTGCTCGACCTTGGTCAGGCCCTCGACGCCGACGGTGGTCATGCCCCACGCGTCGGGCTCGCCCTTCCAGCCGTTCTTCAGCCCCGCGAGGCCCAGCACCTGGGGCGCGATCGCGTCGTCGGTGAGCATGCGGATCGAGGCGGTGCCGTTGGCCGTGAAGCCCTGCGCGGCGGCGTACTTGAGGCCGCTCTTGCCCGCCTTGTCCAGCCGCCCCTTGAGGTCGGCGGCCTTGGTGTCGATCTGCCGGGTGACCTCGGCCGCCTTGTCCTCCTTGCCCAACGCCTTGGCCAGCTCGGTGAAGTTCTTCTTCATCGTGTCGAGCTGGGGCTTGGTCGTGTACTTGAACGACACGACCGGGGCGATGCCCTGGAGGGCCTTCAGGTTCGCCTTCGACCGGTCGTCGTCGATCACGATGAGATCGGGCTGGAGCGCCCTGATCTTCTCCAGGCTGGGCTCGTTGCGGCTGCCGACGTCGGTCACGGATTCCGCGAGGGCGGCGCCCTTCGCGGTGATCCAGGTGCCGTAGCCCTTGTTGTCCGCGTTGCCCACCGGGGTGACGCCGAGGGCGACCAGTTCCTCGGTGTACGTCCACTCCAGCGTCACCACCTTCGTCGCGGGCTTGTCCAGGGCCAACCGGCCCTGCGCCGTGTCGACCGTGATCTTGCCGACCGCCGGCTTGTCCGCGGCGGGCTTGCCGCCCGCCGCGTCACCGGCCGTACCGGAACCGCAGCCGGCGGCCGACAGCATGAGCGCCGCGGCCGTACCGCTCGTCGCGAGGGCGCGCAGGATCCTCTGCATGGTGGAACTCTCCTTGTGTGCGGGTTCAGGACGTGGCGGCGGGCTCGACGCCGGAATCGGCTTCGGCTTCGGCTTCGACATCTGCGTCGGAGCGCTGCGGGAAGCAGGCGAGGTATCCCGTCCGCGGGTCACGGACGACGGCGACCCGCAGGCCGAAGGCCTGGTGGATGACGTCCGGGGTCAGCACGTCCTCCGGCGCCCCGGACGCGGCGACCGCGCCGTCCGCGACGACGACCACCTCGTCCGCGTAAGCCGCCGCCTGCATCAGGTCGTGCAGCACCACCCCGCAGGCGATGCCGTGTTCCCGGGCCAGTCGCCGCACCACGTCGAGCACCTCGAACTGGTGGCGCATGTCGAGGTAGGTGGTGGGCTCGTCCAACAGCAGGACCCCCGCGCGCTGCGCCAGCACCATGGCCAGCCAGGCCCGTTGGCGCTCACCGCCCGACAGCTCGTCGAGCCGGCGGTCCATCAGCGGGGCCGCGTCGGTGACGTCGAGCGCCCACTCGATGGATTCGGTGTCCTCGCCGGTGTGCCGGGCGAGCGCGCCGCGATGGGCGTACCGGCCGTGGCGTACGAGCTCGCGTACCGTCACCCCGGCCGGAGCGTGCGAGGTCTGCGGGAGGAACGCCAGGCGCTGGGACAGCGTGCGCCGGGCGAGCCGGCGAAGGGGTTCACCGTCGATGCGCACTTCGCCGCCGAGCGGCGGCAGGAGACCGGCCACCGTGCGCAACAGGGTCGACTTGCCACAGCCGTTGGGGCCGACCAGTACGGTGATCGCACCGGCCCGCAGCGACAGGCTCACCTGTTTCAGGACCGGGCGACCCGCGTGCCCGACGTCCAGATCGTCCGCCACCAGACGGACGTCACCTAAGGACACCACTTGCCTCCCGATCGCCGATCCGACCGCGTCACCATACAACTTAGGTAAGGCACACCTAAAATGAATGGTCCGGGCTCGGACGCCTTGTGATCAGGTCGAGATCTCACGCACCACCACGCGCCCCCTCACCGCTCTCACGCCCCCTTGCGCGGGCGTCAACGATGCGTCAGGACTCGGCCAGTCGCCGTATGGGGCGCGTTACGGGGTGGCCACCCGCGCGCGGATACGGGGATAACTTCGAGGTTGCGTCCCGGACCGCCTCCCCGCGCCCGGGGCACCAGTCACCATTCGTGGTTCCTCAGGGAGGGCCCCATGTGTTTGTTCCCGTACGACGACGACCCCGAGCCTGAAGAACGGACCCCGGCCGGGCCTCTGTACGTGCCCGCCCGGCCCGGAGGAGCGCACCTGGTGGTGCGGCTGTTCCGCACCCCGCTGGGAACGCGTACCGCCGTCGGCTTCACGAGCCCGGACCGGCTCGCCGCCGCGCTCGGCACGGAGCAGCCCTGGATACGGCTCTCGGAAGCCGCGCTCCGGGCGATGGCCGAACCGCTCGGAGTGCACCTGCTGACCGTCGACCCGGCCCTCACCGCTCCCCCGGTCGCCGCGTCGGCGGCCACCGTCCCGGTCGGCGTACCGGTCCCACAGGTTCCGCAGGTCCCGCTGGTCCCTCCGGCACCCGAGACCACGGCCAGGACGGCCTGAAGGGATCGCGCATGACCATCGCCGTCCTCTCCGAGATGCCGTCCGGCGCCGGTGAACTGTCCGTCTGGCCCGCGTCCACGACCCCGCTCCCGCACGGCGGCCTGGCCGTCGGCGGAGTCCCCCTCACCGAGATCGCCGACCGGTTCGACACACCGGCCTACGTACTGGACGAAGGCGAGGTGCGCGAACGCTGCCGGTCCTACCGGGACGCCTTCCCCGACGCCGACGTGCTCTACGCCGCCAAGGCGTTCCTGTCCCGAGCCATGGTGCGCTGGGTCCAGGAAGAAGGGCTGGGCCTGGACGTGTGCTCGGCCGGGGAACTGGAGCTCGCCGTCACCGCCGGCTTCCCTCCCGAGCGCATCGTGCTGCACGGCAACGCCAAATCGCCCCGCGACCTGGAGGCGGCGCTGCGCCTCGGCGTGGGGCGGATCGTCATCGACAGTCCGTCCGAGATCGCCAGGATCGCGGCCGCCGTCGGCCCCGACGGGCGTCAGAAGGTCATGGTGCGGGTCGTACCGGGGGTCTCGGCCGGCGGCCACGACAAGATCCGCACCGGTACGGACGATCAGAAGTTCGGCCTCTCGCTCACCGACGGGGGCGCGCAGCACGCCGTCAAGCGGATCCTCGGCCAGCCGCAGCTCGAACTGACAGGCCTGCACTGCCACATCGGCTCACAGATCACCGAGGTGAAGCCCTACCTGGTGGCCCTGCGGCGGATGGTGGGGCTGATGGCGCGCATCCGCGACACGTACGGGATCTCCCTGCCCGAGCTGGACATGGGCGGCGGCCACGGCATCGCCTACCGGCCGGGTGAGCCCGTCCTCGACATCACCGCGCTCGCCAGAAGGCTGCGTACCGAGCTCGCCAGGGGCTGCGCCGCCGCAGGACTTGCCGTTCCCCGGCTCGCCATCGAGCCGGGGCGGGCCGTGGCCGGTCCGGCCGCAGTCGCGCTGTACCGGGTCCTCGCCGTCAAGCACACCGGCGAGCGGGTGTTCGTCGCCGTCGACGGCGGGATGAGCGACAACCCGCGGCCCGCGCTGTACGGGGTGCGCTACGCGCCCCGCCTGATCGGCCGGGCCGGGGCGGGCGCCCCGTGCACGGCCACCGTCGTGGGCCGGCACTGCGAGGCCGGCGACATCCTCGCCGCCGACGTCGAACTGCCGGAAGACGTCCGCCCCGGCGATCTGCTCGCCGTACCGGTGGCGGGGGCCTACCAGCTGTCGATGGCATCCGGCTACAACCTCGTGGGCCGCCCGGCGGTCATCGCGGTCCACGAGGGCGCGGCCCGGCTCCTCGTGCGGCGCGAGACGCTGGAGGACTTCCGCAGCCGGGACATCGGCGACTGAGGCAGCGTCCGCGGCGGGATCCGTGACCCCGCCGCGGACGTGCGGACGTGCGTGCACCGGGCGCGGTCCGGCTCGGGCCCGCGGATCCCTCGCCCACGGTCCTCAGCGGCCGAGGAACCCCTCCACGAGCGCCGCGAGGGCCTCGGGGCTCTCCTCGGGCGCGTAGTGGCCCGCGTCCGGGAGCACTTCGAGCTCGGCCTTGGGGTACCACCGCAGCCAGGTGGCCCGCATGGCCTCGGGTCCCAGCGCCGGGTCGTTCGCACCGGCGACGAGGAGGACGGGGACGGGGTTGTCCTTCACGTGCTCGTGGAAGTCGTCACGGGACCAGGAGTCCAGATAGGCGCGGAAAGCCGTCGCCGACGAGTTCCCCACCGAGCGGCCCACCATGGCGTCCAGCCAGGCGTCGTCGTGCTTTCCGCCCGTGGTGTTGTCGATGATCGCCCTGCGGTTGCCGGGGTTCCTCGCCGCACCGGCGAACAGCTCCCACACTTCCCCTTCGAGCGGGAAGCCGGACGCGGGCACGGGCGAGACGGCGACGATCGAGCGGACGCGCGCCGGGGCCTCCAGAAGCATCAGCTGGGCCGCCTTGGCGCCCATGGAGTGGCCGATGACGGAGAAGGTGTCCCAGCCCAGGTGGTCGGCCACGGCGAGGGCGTCCTCGGCCACCTCCTCCATGGTGAAGGTTCCCTCGATGTCGATGGCCTCCCCGTATCCCCGGCAGTCCAGGAAGGCGTAGCCGAACGCGTCGCCGTCCAGGTACTCGCGCATCGGGTCGAAGCTCGACCGGTCACCGAACCAGTTGTGGAGTACGAGCGCGCGCCGGGATCCGCTGCCCTGCACCTCGTGCGGAATTACCTGTCCAGTCACAACGTCCCCTGCTCATGAGGTGGTCGCCCGGTCCGGAGGCCGGAGGTCACGGGTAATCGAGTCTGGCGACGTCCGGCGGGTCCGGTCAACCGCACCACGCGAACTACCCGGCCCTGTAACGCACGTCGGACACGCCTGTCGGTTATGTTTTCCATAAATTCGCGGATTTGTTGCAGAATCGATACAACTCAACCCATGTCGAAGGTGAATTACGGGCGGCATCGGAGAAAACTGGTCGGCCGTTACCGGCCAGGAACTACGTCACCGAAAGCAGGACTTCGACGTATTCGACCGACCCTCATCTGCACCCCGAACGCGGAGGTATCTCGATGTCCGTCTCAAGGACCGGCTCCCGTAAGGCCCGACAGGCTCAGCACGCTGTTCGCCGCGCCGCAAGATTCCCTCTCCCCCGGGCTTTCCTGCTCCTCTTCCTCCTGACCCTCGGCGCATCGGCCGGCCCCGCCTCGCCCGCCGACGCGGCCGCGCCGTACGGGGTCAGGGCATTGGCCGTGGCCGCTTCCAAAGAGGGTGCACCTTATGCCCGCGGCGCCACCGGACCCAAACGGTTCGACTGTTCGGGCCTGATGCTCTATTCCTTCAGGAAAGCGGGCAGACGGCTTCCGCGCACCGCGGACCAGCAGTACGAGGACACCTCGCACATTTCCCGGCGAAACCGCACGCCCGGCGATCTGGTGTTCTTCCCCAGAGGCTCGACCATGGAACACGTGGGCATTTACGCCGGCGACAACAAGATCTGGCACGCCCCCCGCCCGGGCACCCGCGTACGGCTCGAACGGATCTGGAGCCGCAACGTCCGATACGGCCGGGCCTCTTGACCTCGTAAACGATGTGGACGCGGCCCGGGCCGCGTCCACATACGGCCTCGTCCCGCCCCGGCCACGAGCGCCGGGACGGGACGAGTGGGGATCAGGAACCTCAGGTGTTGACGCAGATGTTGCCACCGGCCGGGTTCAGCGCACCGATCACGTTCACGCTGTTACCGCAGACGTTGATCGGGATGTGAATCGGAATCTGGATCACGTTGCCCGACAGGATGCCGGGCGAGCCCACCGCGACCCCGTGAGCCTCGGCGTCCGCCGAGGCCGAGGACGCACCGCCGAGGACCGCCAGACCGACCGCCAGGGCAAGGCCCGCACTCTTCCACACACGCATCACGCGTACATCTCCTCGCAACTGCCAGCGGCACCGCGGTGCCGCACAACCCCGGCTGGGGCCGACACAACTTCTTCGGCAGCCGGGGGCCCCACCGACTGGCTCCGGCCGCCTGGTTCCCTCGAAGGAGTGCTCTTCCCCCCTCTGATCGGCCGTACCGAACCCCTCCACGGCCCGGGCGCGGCACGGCAGCGCCGGCCGCCCGCCCGTGGTTCGCCCGCGGTTCGGGCAGCGCGGCCGTCCCGTATCGCAGGACAAGGCCGCCGCGCCGCCCTTAGCCTGATGGCCGAGTCCCAACTCCCTTCATTTCAGGGAGCATCCGGCGCGAGAGGCCAGGCCAGACATGAGCTCCATCCCCGACCGGTACACACGTGAGCTGCACAAGAAATACAAGTACCTCGCCTGCTGGCTCCCCTCCACCCCCCTCGCGCTGGGCGATGTCGGCCTCATCTCGCAGCACAGGTTCAGAAAGGTCACCACGCTCGACGAGCTGGGCATCCCGTTCACCAAGGACGCCGAGAGCAAGATCGTCGATCTCGACTACTCCTCGGCCGACTGTGTCGCGGTGACCGCCGGCACCCGCGTCGACGACCCCGCGGCCGATGTCATGACCAATCTGTCCATCACCTTCGACCGTGGCGGAGCCACGCTCTTCCAGGCATCGGGCTGCGTACAGGAGACCATCGGGAACCTGCTCGCACTCCAGGAGGCGCTTCGCGAGCGGTACGCGAACAAGACGTGGCGCACCGAGTACGTCGTCGTGACCGAGGTCGTGCGCACCGGCCCCACCGCCATCCTGGTCTCCGAGCAGCACGGCGCCCAGATGAACCTCCGGGTCCGCGCGGGCAGCCTGGGCGGACCACTGGCGGTCGTCGGCGCCCTCGGGAACTACTCGGTCACCGCCAAGTCCGGGATCGCTGCCAGCGTGCTCGCCCCGGACGGCGCCACCCCGCTGTTCCAGGCCGTACAGCTGCGCAGGAGGCTGGTGGGCCCGCCGGAGCTCGTCTTCCGTTCCGACGAGGACGACGACGAGGACGAGGAGGAATACGAGGGGGATCACGAGGGCGAGGCGGGCCTCCACGAAGGTCCCGACGAGCCCGTGGAACTGGAGCTCGCGCCCCTCAGCTGGACCGACTGCGTCCCCGCGCAGTCCGGCCCGCTCGAAGACCGAACCGCCCCATGACCGCGCAGACGCTCCAGGACGGCGCATCATCCTCCGCCCGCCGGACGCCCGCTCTGACCAGGTGCGTCGAGGTCGCGCAGGCTCTGGCCGACGGCGAGGGGAACCCGGTCGGGCTCATGCACCTGCTGGCGGCGTCGATGTGCTCGGGCGACCCCTCCACGCGGTCCCGGCTCGTGATGAAGTCCCTGGCCGTGCACCACTTCCTCACCGAGGAGGCGACCGACGCGGTCGCCGCCGCGGAGGCCGGCATGAACGACCGGACCCGGGCGGTGCCCTTCTCCCCCGCCGCGTCGGCCGCGCTCGGCAGGCTGGCGTACTGGACGGGGCGGACCGGGGACGGCTCCGCCGACACTGCCCATCTCCTGCTCGTCTGCCTGGAGGCCCGCGCGGACGACGAGGACCTGCGCCGGTTCGTCCGCGGGACGGGGCTGACCGAACGGGCCGTGTTGCGCAGCGCCATGACGGAACGCCACCGGGTCTGCGCCCAGGACCGGCAGCCGTCCGACCGGGGGCCGATCCTTTCACCCGGCCGCCCGGACCGCCCCGCGGCGTACTCCTTCGAGACCCGGGAGCGGCGGCGGGGCAAGCGGACGGCGCGGAGCATCGGCATGCGCTCCGAGAACAGCGGAGTCGCACACATCAGCTCACGGGTGCATGCCCATCTCATCCGTCTGCACATCCGGGTGCGGCTCTGGGGCCAGTTGGTGATCCTGTGCACGCTGGCCGCCACGGCCTGGGCCGCCCTCACGGTGACCGCATGGTCGGCGCTCTGGCTCGCGAGCCAGCTGGCCCGGCGGCAGTACTTCTCGCCCGGGGTCCGGCTGGCCGTTGACCTCGCCCTCCTCATGGCGACGGCGGTTCTCGGCATCCCCTGGTGGCTGGCCCTGCTCGCCCTGGCGAACCGGGTGTTCGACCTGCTCGACGGCCGGCTCCTGCTGCTCCTGGTCAAGAGCGACATGGCCGACCCGGCTCTCACCGAGAAGGACATCAGAGCCGACCGCCGGGAGGACCGCCGGGCGGCCACCTTCTACCGGGTGCTGAAGCTGACGGGGAGGCTGGCTCCAGAGTGAACATCTCGGTTTTCGATCCGTTCGGCCCGGCCGCCGAGGACGGGCTGCGCGACTGGCTCGCACAGCGCAACCGGCTCGACCACGACGAAGCGATCATCGACGACGCGATACCCCTGTCGGGGCTGTTCTCGAAGGGGCTCCGTCCATGGACCCTGGTCGGGCTGCTCCCCCGCCTCGCCGTGTCCTGGCGCCTGGCCCGGGCCGGCCGGTCGGGGAGGACCCGCATCGGCTTGTACGAGTGCGATCTGTTCGCTGCTCTCGAACGCACCCTGTGGTGGAAGGTCCTCGCCGTCCGCTCGGCCGTCGTGGTGCTGACGGTGACGGCGTGTCTGCTGCTGTCCGCTCCCGGCTGGGCCGCGGTCTGCTTCCCGGTGACGGCGTGGGCCCTGACCGGCTGGTGCAGGCCCCTGGCCGGCGCTTCACTCGCCGCCGTCCTCTTCTGGGCCGCCTGGACCGGCCCTGCCCTGCTGATCGCCGCCCTGCCCGCCGCCGCGCTCGTCGCCCTCGTACGGCTGTACCTGTCGATGCTGCGGCTCGGGATCACGTCCCAGGCACCCTCCGACAGCCCCGTACGGTTCCTGGGCCGGTTCTTCCTGCTGCGCGCCATGTGGGACGGTACGGCGGCCCGTGTGGTCCTCGCCGTGGACAAGGCGACCCATGACGACCGGGCCCGGACCGAGTGGTTCCTCGGGGACGGCGGCGAACCGCTGCCGGGCCGGGTCGGGCCGGTCGGGCCGGTCCTCGTGCAGTGCCGGGCCCTGGCCGCCGTCGCCCGGCTCGAATTCCAGTCGGCCATGGTGCTGTCGCAGGAAGCCCGCACCCTCGCGGCGGCCGCGCCGCCCGGGATCCGCGGCTGGTGCGCGCTGCAGGCCGGGGACGTCCTCCTGGCCGCGGGTCAGCCCGCAGCCGCGGAAGCACGCTGGCGGGAGGCCGTCCAGTTGCTGGGGCCCGACCGGCGGGCCCGCTACTGGGCCGCCGAAGCCGAACTGCGCATGACCGAGGCCCTGACCGCGGACCCGCGGGACTCCGCCCGGTGCGTCGAAGGCCTCCGGCTCATGTGCCGGACCCGCCGTGCGGCGATGCGCGCCGGGGACCTGGCCCTGCTGGCCCGGACGGAGCTGCTGGTCCTGCGCCTGATGCACGACGCGGGCAACACGGTCGGCGTGGTGGAACAGCTGATGGGCCAGCACGAGCAGAAGGAGGGCCTGGCCGATCTGGGCGCCTCCGTCGGGGACCACGCCGCACAGGTGCTGATGCTGGTCACCCTGTACCTGGACGTCATCGAGAATCCGCAGGACCACCCCGGAACCGACCTCGTCGACGAGGACGGACGGCACGAGCGCTACGTCTACGCCGCCGGGCTCATGGACAACGTGCTGCGCCACCTGAGCCGGTCGCGGATGCCGCTGCTGGAGTCCCAGGCATACGCCGCGCTCGCCCGCATCCAACGCGCCGTCGGGATGTACGAGGAAGCGCTGGGCAACGCCCTGGAGAGCCTGGGTGCCGTCCAGCGCGTCCGCTACCAACTGCCCACCACCCAGTGGCGGGCGCGCTGGGTCGCCTCCCACGCCTCCACCTACGCCCTCGCGCTGGACCTCGCGGCGGCCGATCCGGCCCTGGTCGGCGAACTGTTGGAGATCATCCGCGCACAGTCCGTACCCGTCGAGTCGGACGAACGGGGCGCCCGTCTGCGCGCGGTGCTCGACACGCTGGTCTCCAGCACGGGCCTGCCGCCCGCACCCGCACCCGGCCCCGGCCCCGGCCCCGGCGGCGCGGACGGGAAGGCGGCGCCGTCGGGTCCGCAGTCCTCCGACCCGCTGCTGACCGACCGGACCATCCTGGTGCGCCGCGCCTCCTGGGTCGGCGGTGAGGAGCCCGCGGCCGTCGATCTCGACGGCGAGATCGAGACGATGTTTCCGGGCGGGTGGTACTGGAGTTACGCACGGGTCGGGGAGTGGATCTATCACGCGGTCCGCAGCCCGTCGGGCGAGTGGCACGCCCAGCGCGCCGCGCACGCGGAATTCGCCGGTCCCTACGAGGACCTGGTCCGGCACCTGCCCGTCCGGCTGCCGGGAGCGCCCTCGCAGAGGAAGCGGCTGCGAGGCAGCGCCCTGACGCTCGCGGGCGCCGACGACCCGGTGGCGGGAGAATCCCTGACCGCGGGCCAGGTGTGGTCGCGGATCTTCGACGGGCTCGGCGCCGTGATGCTCCCCAAGGTGCTCCGCGAAGCCCTGCGCACGGCCCCGGCGCCGGTCCCGCTGGTGCTGGCGCCCACGGGCGCGCTGGCCCTCGTACCGGTCTGTGCGCTGACGCTCACGCCGCAGCGACTGGTCCTGGACGCGGCGCAGGTGTCCTACCTGCCCTCGATCGCCCTGTTGTCGCAGCGGCGGCGGCTCACCGTGCGGGACGCGGCGCTCGCGCCTCCCGCACGGGACGACGCGGCGGCCCCGAGGGGCGGCGAGGCGCCCGCGGCCCTGGCCGTCCTGGGGCCGGACCTGCCCCCGCACCATCCCGAACAGGAGCTGCGGAACGCCGTGGCCACCGTCCCCGAGGACAGCGAGGTGGTCGTCGGTCCCGTGAGCAAGGCCGAATTCGCCTCGCTCCTCGCCCGGGAGGGCACGGACGGGGCCGTCCTCTACCTCGCCGGCCACGTGGCCGGCCCCACCCGGACCGATCCGGGCGGCTCCGGCTTCAAGTTCAGCGACGGCCCCCTGGGGCTGCACGACCTGTACCGGACCGATGACGCGGGGGCGCCCCTCTACCGGATGCCCCGCCGTGTGCTGCTCGCCGCCTGCGCGAGCCTCGGCGTGTACGGGCAGCCGGACAGCGGGTACGCCCCGTCCCTCCTGGACGTACCCGAGTGGCTCGGGCTGGGCGCCGCGGTCGTCCACGGCGGCGCCGAGGACGTGTACTGCACCCTGTTCAAGCTCCCGGATTCCCCGACCGCGCAGCGGATCGACCTCAGCCTCGTCGAGGCCCTGCGCCACCGTGCCGAACCCGCGGCGGCGCTGCGCGCCGTGCAGCGCGCGGAGCTGCGGCGGTGGCGCGACGGCCGCGGCTCGCTCCCGCTGGCCTTCCTCGCCTACGCGTACGTGGGACTCGGCGAGGGACCGGGCAGGAAACCGGCCGCCACTCCCTCGGCCCGTCCGGATTCCCGGCGGCGCGGGCGCTCCGAGAAGCCCTGGGAGCCGCAGCGGCCTGCGGTGAGTTCGCGGGCCGCCGCTCCGGGCGGTCCGGCCGTCCCGCCCCGGCCGCCCTCCCGCGTCGTGCACGAGCCGTTCATGATGATGGCCCGGCACGGCCCGGACGAAGAGGAGTTGGCGGACGTCCGGCACACCCGGTTCCATCCGGACGGCCGGATCAGGTTCACCTCGTTCGACGGTGAGGTACGCGGTCCCGTTCCGGTCCGCGGGGCGTGGTGGACGAAGGAGACGCTCGACCTCGCCAACTTCCGCTCCGCTTCGGAGACCGAGTGGCGGCTCTTCGGGCTGAGTCTGTACGTGACCGGCGCACGGCTGGTGCTGGTCGCGGACGAGCCGGATGCCGAAGGCCGCAGACTCGCGGGCCACATCCGCTATCCGTGGGCCAACTCGGTCGGATTCCGGCCCAAGCAGAGTTTCCTCAACGACTGCGAGGTGGTGGTGGAGATCCAGCAGGACGGCCCGGACGGGAACGACACCTACTACCGGCTCACCCTCCTCTTCGAACGGGACACGGACAGCGGGGAGTTGGCACGGCACCTGGTCCGCCGGCTGGCGGCGCACCACCTCGACCGCGGAATGCTCCCCGACTCCGTACGCCCGGAGTTCGAGGCCCTGCGCGACGCCCCGTCGCTGCCGCCGCCCAGGAAGGGCGAGCACGCGGTGTACCGGCCCGCGGCCTTCAAGCGCTACCCCTACGGCGTCGAGTACCTGCTCGGACGCCCCGTGGAGGACGTCTGGCTCGGCCCCGGCCTGGCCCCGCCCCCGGAAGGGGAGCCGAGATGACCGGTCAGGGTACGTCGGAATCCGAACGGACCTGACCGGCGCTCGGCGGGACGTCGACGAACGCGGCCGGGATGGGTGCGCCGTCGCCCGTTGGCCCAGTCGGGGACGGTTTCGGCGCGGCTGCGCCGACGTCCGGAACGGCACGGCGGCGGCGGGTGACGCTCTGACCGACGCGAACCACGGCTCGGCGGAGGTCTGTGCATGCCCGGTGCTCCCCGTGGCGGGCCGGCCGCCTACCTCGTCGCGGCGGTCGCGGGCTGCCTCGTCGGGCTGGTCGGCGCGAGCTTCCGCTGGTGCCTCGTACGGGTCCAGGAACTGCACGGTTCACTGCTGAGCGCCTCGGAACGCCTCGCCGGGCCCGGCTGGCTGGTTCCGGTCCTCACCACGGCGGCGGGCGCCACCGTCGCCTGCGCGCTGGCCCGGCCGGTCCCGCTGGCCGCCGGCAGCGGCATCCAGGACGTCGAGGCCGTGTGGCGCGGCGAGCGGCAGCCGCGGCCCTTCCTCTGGCTCCTGCCCGTCAAGTTCGTGGGCGGCGTGATCGCCATGGGCTCGGGCCTGGTGCTCGGCCGGGAAGGCCCGACGGTGCACATGGGTGCGGCGATCGGGGCGGAGGCGGGGCGGCGCGCGAGGATGAGCCCGCGGGACGTCACGCTGCTGCACACCTCGCTCGCCGGCGCCGGGCTCGCGGTGGCCTTCACCGCGCCCCTCAGCGGGGTGGTGTTCGTCTGCGAGGAAGTGACCAAGGTGGTCCGGACGCGTGTGGTCCTGCTCACGCTCATCGGGACCGCCACGGCCGTCGGATGCTCCGAGCTCATCGTGGGCGACCGGCCCGTCTTCCGGGTCCCGGCCGCCTTGGCCGGCCCACCGCTCGCACTGCTGCCCGCCGTCCTCCTGTTCGGCGCGGCCACGGCGGTCCTGGGCGTGGCCTACAGCCGGCTCATCGTCGGGTTCATGGACCTCGCCGATCGCGTCACCCGGGTCGGACCGGTGGCCCGGGCGGCTCTGATCGGGGCCGTCGTGGGCCTCCTGCTCGGCATCGACCCGCTGCTGGCCGGCGGCGGGGACGAGCTGAGCGGGCGCCTGCTGGCCGGCGACATGCCCGTGGGCACCGTCCTCGCGGGGTATCTCGCGGTGCGGTTCCTGGCGGGCCCGCTCAGCTACTCGGCCGGCACACCGGGCGGGCTGTTCGCTCCCCTGCTGGCGCTGGGGGCCCTGTGGGGGGCTCTCGTGCACGGCCTCGCGCTGCCCCTCCTCCCGGGCGACGGTTCCGGCGCCGTGCCCTTCGCGATCGTCGGCATGGCCGCCTTGTTCACCGCGGTCGTCCGCGCGCCCGTCACGGGCATCACGCTCGTCGTCGAGATGACGGGGACCACCTCGCTGCTCGTGCCGCTGCTCGCCGCCTGCTTCGCCGCGACGCTGACCGCCGACCGGATGGGGAGCCCGCCGATCTACGACAGCCTGCGCCTGCGCATGGCGAAGTCGCCCTGAGGTCCACGGGGTCCCGCCATGCCCGGCACGGCCCACGGGTCCGCGTGACTCCAGTCACTTCGAGTGGGGGATGGGACATGACTTCCGGGTCGGGGGGCATGCGCGGTGATTGCCAGATCGCCGCGGGTTCGCCGCGGTGGCGAAACCGGAGGTACTGCGCGTCGTGTCGGAGCAAAAGACGATCTACACAGCCGGGACTTGGCGGTCCGCGGCCTCGGGAGCCACCAGGGAAGTCCTGGACCCCGTGGACGCCACCGTCCTCGCCGTGGTCGCGGAGGGCGCCACCGCCGACACCGACGCGGCGGTCGGCGCCGCACGGGCCGCCTTCGACGGCGGGCACTGGCCGGGCACCCCGGTCGCGGAGCGCGCGGCATTGCTGCGCCGCACGGCCGACCTGCTCCAGCGCGACCGTGAGCGCATCGGTCTCCTGGAGAGCCGGGACGCGGGCAAGACGCTCGAAGAGGGCCGCGCGGACGTGGACTGCGTCAGCGACGCCTTCCGCTACTTCGCCGACCTCGTCACCGAGGAGAGCGCGGGCCGGGTCGTGGACGCCGGATCCCCCGACATCCACAGCGTCGTCGCGCACGAGCCGGTCGGGGTGTGCGCCCTGATCACCCCGTGGAACTACCCCTTGCTCCAGGCCAGCTGGAAGATCGCCCCGGCCCTGGCCGCGGGCAACACCTTCGTGATCAAGCCGAGCGAGCTCACCCCGCTGACCACGGTGGTCCTCATCGAGCTGCTGGCCGAGGCGGGACTGCCCGCCGGAGTCGCCAATCTGGTGACGGGGGCGGGCGATCCGGTCGGCGCCCGCCTCGCCGCCCATCCCGACGTCGACCTGGTCTCCTTCACCGGCGGACTGACCAGCGGTACGAAGGTCATGCGCGCGGCGGCGGACACCGTCAAGAAGGTCGCCCTCGAACTCGGCGGCAAGAACCCCAACGTCGTCTTCGCCGACGCCTGCGCCACCGAGGACGGCTTCGACACCGCCGTCGACCAGGCCCTCAACGCCGCCTTCATGCACAGCGGCCAGGTGTGCTCGGCCGGCTCGCGTCTGATCGTCGAGGACTCGCTGCGCGACCGCTTCGTCGCCGAACTCGCCCGCCGCGCCGAGAAGATCCGCCTCGGCCGCGGCACCGATCCGGGCATCGAATGCGGCCCGCTGGTCTCCGCCGCACAGCTGGCGCGGACCGAGTCGTACGTCGCCTCCGCGCTCGCCGAGGGCGCCGTACTGCGCGCCGGGGGCGAACGACCGGAGGGCCCCGGCTACTTCTACCGGCCCACCGTCCTCGACCGCTGTCACCGCGAGATGCGCGTCGTGCGCGAGGAGGTCTTCGGACCGGTCCTGACCGTGGAGACCTTCCGCACCGAGGAGCAGGCCGTCGCGCTCGCCAACGACACCGAGTACGGCCTCGCCGGCGCCGTCTGGTCGGCGGACCGGGACCGCGCCCGCCGGGTGGCCGGCCGGCTGCGCCACGGCACCGTCTGGATCAACGACTTCCACCCCTACCTGCCGCAGGCCGAGTGGGGCGGCTTCGGGAAGTCCGGCATCGGCCGCGAACTCGGCCCGTCGGGCCTGGCCGAGTACCGGGAGACCAAGCACGTGTACGAAAACCTCGCTCCGCGCCCCGTGCGCTGGTTCGCGGGCTGACGGGGGGCAGGAGAGGCATGACCACGAACACCACGCACCACGACAACCACAGCGACGGCCCCGGCCGGGGCCACGGCCGGGAATTCGACTACGTCATCGTCGGAGGCGGCACCGCCGGCTCGGTGATCGCCTCCCGACTGACCGAGGACCCCGACGTCACCGTCGCCGTCATCGAGGGCGGACCGAGCGACGTCGACCGCCCCGACGTGCTCACCCTGCGCCGCTGGATGGGCCTGCTCGGCGGTGAGCTCGACTACGACTACCCCACCACCGAGCAGCCGCGCGGCAACTCGCACATCCGGCACAGCCGGGCCCGCGTCCTGGGCGGCTGCTCCTCGCACAACACCCTGATCGCCTTCAAGCCGCTCCCCTCCGACTGGGACGAATGGTCGCGGGCGGGCGCCGAGGGCTGGCACGCGGCCGCCATGGACCCGTACTTCGAGCGGCTCCTCAACAACGTCGTTCCGGTCGGCGAGGCGGACCGGAACGCCATCGCCCGCGACTTCGTGGACGCGGCGCAGGGCGCGCTGGGAGTGCCCCTCGTCGAGGGCTTCAACCGCAAGCCCTTCCACGAGGGCGTCGGATTCTTCGACCTTGCCTACCACCCCGAGGACAACAAGCGCTCGTCGGCCTCGGTCGCCTACCTCCACCCGGTCATGGACGACCGGCCCAACCTGACGATCCTGCTGGAGACCTGGGCGTACCGCCTGGAGCTGGACGGCACCCGGGCGCGCGGGGTCCACGTCCGTGCCCCGGACGGCACGGAGTCCTTGATCCGCGCCCGTCGCGAGGTGCTGGTGTGCGCGGGCGCCGTGGACACGCCTCGCCTGCTGCTGCACTCCGGCATAGGCCCCGCCGCCGATCTGGAGGCACTCGGCATCCCCGTCCTCCACGACCTGCCGGGAGTCGGCGAGAACCTCCTCGACCACCCGGAGTCCGTGATCGTCTGGGAGACGGACGGTCCGATCCCCGAGAACTCGGCGATGGACAGCGACGCGGGACTGTTCGTCCGGCGCGACCCGGACTCCCCCGGGCCCGACCTGATGTTCCACTTCTACCAGATCCCGTTCACCGACAACCCGGAACGCCTCGGCTACGAACGCCCGGCGCACGGCGTCTCGTTGACTCCCAACATCCCCAAGCCGCGCAGCCGCGGGCGCCTCTACCTCACGAGCGCGGATCCCGAGGTCAAGCCCGCCCTCGACTTCCGCTACTTCACGGACGAGGACGACTACGACGCCCGGACGCTGGTGGACGGCATCAAGCTGGCCCGGGAGATCGCCGCGGCCGAGCCGCTGGCCGGATGGCTGAAGCGCGAGGTGTGCCCGGGCCCGGAGATCACCGATGACGAGGCGCTGAGCGCGTACGCCCGCTCGGTGGCGCACACCGTCTACCACCCGGCCGGCACCTGCAAGATGGGCGCCGCCGACGATGAAAGGGCTGTTGTGGGACCTGACTTGAAGGTGCGGGGCCTCGACGGCATTCGCATCGCGGACGCCTCCGTCTTCCCGACGATGCCCGCCGTGAACCCGATGATCGGAGTGCTGATGGTCGGCGAGAAGGCCGCCGAGCTGCTGGGCGGTGAGGTCCGGTGACCGCGGTCCATACCGGCCCCGCCGCCCCGGGTGCGGGCGGCGGCCCCGACACCGACGCCGCTCCCGTCTTCTCCATCCAGGGCCTGTGGAAGGTCTTCGGCCCGCCGCGCAAGGCCGCCCGCGTGCCGGGCTCCGAGCACGCCGCGCTGCCGGCCGCCGAACTGCGGGAGCGGACCGGCTGCACCGCCGCCGTCCGTGACGTCACCTTCGACGTCCGCAAGGGGGAGGTCTTCGTCGTCATGGGCCTGTCCGGCTCGGGCAAGTCCACCCTGGTGCGCTGCCTGACCCGGCTGATCGAGCCCACGGCCGGGTCCCTCGCCATCGACGGCGAGGACGTCCTCGCCATGGACCCGGCCCGGCTGCGCGAACTGCGCCGCCACCGCGCCGCCATGGTCTTCCAGCACTTCGGACTGCTGCCGCACCGCACCGTCCTGGACAACGTTGCCTACGGCCTGGAGATCCAGGGCGTGAGCCGGTCCGACCGGCGCGCAAAGGCCGCCGAGATGATCACCAAGGTCGGTCTCGAAGGCCTTGAGGACCGCCGTCCCGGCCAGCTGTCCGGCGGTCAGCAGCAGCGGGTCGGTCTCGCGCGCGCCCTGGCCGCCGATCCCGAAGTGCTGCTGTTCGACGAGCCGTTCAGTGCGCTCGATCCGCTGATCCGCCGCGAGATGCAGGACGAGGTGGCCCGGCTCCACCACGAGGAGGGCCGCACGATGGTCTTCATCACCCATGACCTGTCCGAGGCGCTGCGCCTCGGCGACCGGATCGCGCTGATGCGCGACGGGCGGATCGTGCAGCTCGGCACTCCCGAGGAGATCGTGGGCTCACCCGCCGACGACTACGTGCGGGACTTCGTCCGCGACGTGCCGCGCGAGCAGGTGCTCACCGTACGCAGTGCGATGCGCCCCGCGACGGCCGGCGAGGCCGGCGAGGGCCCCGCGCTCGCCCCCGCCACCACGGTGGCGGAAGCCATCGAGGCGGTCGCCCGCAGCGGCGGTCCGGCGCGGATCGTCGACGACGGCCGGTGCCTGGGTGTCGTCGACGACGCGGGGCTGCTCGCCGTGGTCGCCGGGCTGCCGGCCGCGACCGGGCGGGGGGTGGCGGCATGACGCACCGTGCCGGCTCAGTCGTCCCCGTCCACGGCACCGGGAGGTGGTGCGGATGACCGCGACCACCACACCCGTACGGGACCCCGGAGAGCGGGACCGGTCCGGAAGATCCGGACGGACGGTCCGGCCGGGCACGGGCGGACGGCCCGATCGCCTGCGGTCCGCGGCCGCCGGGTCGCCCGGCGGCCGCCTGAAGGCCCTGCTGTTCCACCGCCGCGCCGGCCGCAGGGTGCTGCCCCTCGCTGTCCTCGCCCTGGTGCTGCTCCCCCTCGCGATGGCGTACCCGGGCACCGGCAGCTGGCCGGCCGCCCTCGCCGTCGACCTCTCCGGGCCGCTCGGCCGGGCCGGGGACTGGATCATCGACAACCGGGACGGCCATCCGCTCTTCCTCTACTTCTTCGGGCACGTCAGCAACGCCGTGGTGGTGTCCGTCCGCGCGGTGTACGTCGTCCTGCTCGCCGCGGGCTGGACCGGCGTCACCGCCCTGGCTGGCCTGGTCGCCCTGCGCCTGGCCGGCGTCCGGCTCGCCGTCACCTGCGTGGCCGCCTTCGCCGCCTGCGGACTGCTCGGCATGTGGGTGCCGACGATGCAGACCCTGGCCCTGATGGTCGTGGCCGTCGCCGCCTCCGTCGCGGTCGGCGCACTGCTGGGTCTCGCCGCCGGGTTGTCGCCGCGCGCCGACCGCGCGCTGCGCCCGGTCCTCGACACCATGCAGGTGCTCCCCGCCTTCGCGTATCTGCTGCCGATGGTGCTGGTCTTCGGCATCGGCGTACCGGCCGCCGTGCTCGCCACGGTGGTCTACGCGGCCCCGCCGATGGCCCGGCTCACCGCCCTGGGCCTGCGCGAGGCCGACGCCGGGGTGCTGGAGGCCGCGGCCTCGCTCGGCGCGACCGGGCGCCAGCGCCTGCTCACCGCGCGGCTCCCGCTGGCCCGCCGGCAGCTGCTGCTCGGCGTCAACCAGACGGTCATGATGGCGCTGTCGATGGCCGTCATCGCTTCCGTGATCGGTGCGGGCGGCCTCGGCGACCGTGTCTACCAGGCCCTCGCCTCGGTGGACGTCGGTGCCGCGCTCGCGGCCGGCATCCCCATCGTGCTGCTCGCCGTGGTCCTGGACCGCACCACCGAAGCGGCGGGCACCCGGCTGTCGGTCCCACCGGCGCCGCCCGCGGAACAGCCCTTGCTGAGGAGGGTGTTCTCGGGCTGGTACGGACGGCTGCTGACCGTCCTGGCGGGCGTCGCCGTGGCGGTCGCGGGCCGGATGGCGGGCAGCTCCCTGTGGCCCGGGTCGTGGACCGTGCCGATCGCGGAGCCCGTCAACCGGGCGGTCGCCTGGATGACCGGTCACCTCTACTCCGGTGTGCCCGTCGTCGGCGGCACCGCCGACTGGGCGGCCCGCTTCACCGGCTGGGTCCTCGACCCGCTGCGCTCCGGACTGCAGGCCGCGCCGTGGTGGCTGCTCCTGCTCCTGGTCGCCGTACTGGGCCTGATCGTCGGCACCTGGCGCTCCGCGCTGACCGCCGTGCTCGCCCTGGCCGCCATCGGCGTCCTCGGCGTGTGGGAGCCCGCCCTCGACACGCTCTCCCAGGTGCTGGCCGCCGTCGCCGTCACCCTCGTCCTGGGCTTCGCCATCGGCATCGGCGCCGCCCGCAGCGCCCGCGCCCAGCGGCTGCTGCGCCCGGTGCTCGACGTGTGCCAGACCATGCCCCAGTTCGTCTACCTCATCCCGGTGGTCGCCC
Source organism: Streptomyces sp. NPDC006463 (assembly GCF_042870715.1). Lineage (NCBI taxonomy): Bacteria > Bacillati > Actinomycetota > Actinomycetes > Kitasatosporales > Streptomycetaceae > Streptomyces > Streptomyces sp. NPDC006463. The sequence goes on from NZ_JBIAHP010000001.1 coordinate 726,879, forward strand.
TGTTCGGCGTGGGCCGGGCTCCGGCAGCGGCCGCCGCTGTCGTGTACGCGCTGCCCGCCGTCGTACGCATCACCACCGAGGGCCTGCGCGAGGTGAACCCCGCGGCCCTGGAGTCGGCCCGCTCGCTGGGCGCCACCGGGTCACAGCAACTGCGGCAGGTCCAACTGCCTCTGGCCCGGCCCGCGTTGCTGCTGGCCGTCAACCAGGCCGTGGTACTGGTACTCGCCGTCGTCATCATCGGAGGCCTGGTCGGAGGCGGCGCGCTCGGTTACGACGTCGTGCTCGGCCTCGCGCAGGGCGACTTGGCCACCGGCCTGGTCGCGGGCGCCGCCATCGTCTGCCTCGGCCTGCTGCTCGACCGCGTCACCCAGCCCGCGAAGGAGGCCTGACATGCCGATCCGACACCATGCCCCCGGCCGCCGGGGCCGACGGGTCGCCGCCGTGCTCCCCGCCGCGATCGCCACCGGCACCGCCCTCGTCGTGCTCACGGGCTGCGGCGCGGCCGACATGACGCGCCAGGCCTCTCCGTACGCCGCCGCGCAGGGCGCCAAGACCGTCACCCTGTCCGTCCAGTCCTGGGTCGGCGCCCAGGCGAACACCGCCGTCGCCGCCTACTTGCTCGAACACGAGCTGGGCTACCGCGTCGACACCGTCCAGGTGGACGAGGTCCCCGCGTGGGACGCGCTCAGCCAGGGCCGGGTCGACGCGATCCTGGAGGACTGGGGCCACCCGGAGCAGGAGAAGCGGTACGTCGAGGACAAGAAGACCATCACCCGGGGCGGCGAACTGGGCGTGACCGGGCACATCGGCTGGTTCGTCCCGACGTACTTCGCCGAGGCGCATCCGGACGTCACCGACTGGAAGAACCTGGACAAGTACGCCGGCCAGCTGCGCACCGCCGAGAGCCGCGGCAAGGGCCAGCTGCTGGACGGCTCTCCGTCGTACGTGACGAACGACAAGGCGCTGGTGAAGAATCTGGACCTGGACCTCGAGGTGGTCTTCGCCGGTTCCGAGGCCGCGCAGATCACCCAGATCAGGCAGTTCGCGAAGGAGCACAAGCCCTTCCTCACCTACTGGTACAAGCCGCAGTGGCTGTTCGAACGGGTCCCCATGACGGAGGTGGAGCTGCCCGAGTACAAGGAGGGCTGCGACGCCGACCCGCAGAAGGTGGCCTGCGCCTATCCCCACACGCCGCTGCAGAAGTACCTCAACACGCGCTTCGCGGAGTCGGACGGGAAGGCTGCCGCGTTCCTGAAGAAGTTCCGCTGGAGCGTCGAGGAACAGAACGAGGTGGCCTTGATGATCGCCGAGGAGAAGCTGCCGCCGGAGCAGGCGGCGAAGAAGTGGGTGGAGCGAAACGAGGGGGTCTGGAAGCCGTGGGTGAGCTGACGGGCTCGCGTCTCTGACGCGCGCCGAGGCCGCCGCATCCCCCCTCGGGTGCGACGGCCTCGGTGTTCCTGAGGGCGGATCCGCCTACTGCGCGGACACCTTCAGCAGCTTGTTCGGTGTCCCGCTGCTCGGGTTGCTGATCTTCCCCGCGGTCGCCCCCGCGGTCAGGGCCTCTGCGACCTGCGCGGGCGACGCGTCCTTGTGACCGGCCAGGTAGAGGGCTGCCGCCCCGACCACGTGCGGGGTCGCCATCGAGGTGCCGGAGATGGTCTTCGTACCGGTGTCACTGTCGTTCCAGGCGGAGGTGATCTCCGATCCCGGCGCGTAGAGGTCCACGACCGAGCCGAAGTTGGAGAACGAGGACTGTGAGTCGTCGGCCGCGCTGGAGGCCACCGTGACGGCCTCCTTGACCCGCGAAGGAGAGCCCTGTCCGGCGTCGGAGGACTCGTTGCCCGCCGCGACGGCGAAGGTGACGCCGGCGGCTATCGACCGGCGCACCGCCTCGTCGAGCGCCTCGTCGGCGCCCCCGCCGAGGCTCATGTTGGCCACCGACGGCCCGCTGTGATGCTGCGTCACCCAGTCGATGCCCGCCACGACCTGCTCGGTGGTGCCCGACCCGTTGTCGTCGAGCACCCGGACGGCGACGACCTTGGCCTTCTTGGCCACCCCGTGGGAGGTGCCCGCGATGGTCCCGGCGACGTGCGTACCGTGCCCGTTGCCGTCGTCGGCGCTCTGGTCGTTGTCCACGGCGTCGAAGCCGTGCTGGGCGCGACCGCCGAAGTCCTTGTGGGTGATGCGTACACCGGTGTCGATGACGTACGCCGTGACCCCCTCGCCGCCCGCGTCGGGGTACGTGTACTTCTTGTCCCCCGCCGTCTCCGTCTGGTCGATGCGGTCGAGGCCCCAGGACGGGGGGTTGTCCTGGGTGCTGTTGATGGAGAACTTCTTGTTCTGGACGACCTTGCCCACCGCCGGGTCGGCGGCGAGCCGCTTGGCCCCGGTCTCCGAAAGGCCGGCCGCGGAGAAGCCGTTGACGGCGGACGTGTAGGTGCGCTTCAGCTCGCCGCCGTACTTCTTGGCGAGTGCCTGCTTGTCCGCGTTCTTGTCGAGGATGACGATGTAGCTGCCGCTGAGCGCTCCCGGAGCGCCGAGCCCGTACACCGTTCCCTCGGCCGGAGCGGTCGCGCCGGCGAGGGGGGATAAGAGCATGCAGACACCGGTTGCAGTGGCGACTCCCGTGGCCACTGCAAGGATCCGGAAGCCGCGCGAACGTGTGCGTGCGTGCAGTCGAGTTGACATGAAGAGAGTGCTCCTCGTGTTGACGTGTGGGGCGTCAATGCGTGTTGCGCGACCCCTCAGGACCGGAAGATCTCCGGGGGTCAGGTCGAAACCCTGACCGATTAACGGAGTTGATTCAAGGCCGCCCCGGCCGTCAGCGTTATTCAACAAGGTTTCTCAAAGAGACCTCCCCGCGGGCCCCTCACAATGACCACACTCTTCGAACTACCCACACACAGACGACACTTGTCGATGCGATAGCGAACACGCCACCTCAGTGGTAATCATGTTCATGACATCTCGGCAGCAAAAAGCAAACCGCCGACCGCCGCTCGGAGCGGCAGTCGGCGGTCGGCCGTGCGGATCAGACCTGCGGAACCGGGTAGGTCGGGTACTCCACCCCGGAGACGTGCTGGACGACGCGGATGACCTGGCACGAGTAGCCGAACTCGTTGTCGTACCACAGGTAGAGGATCGCGTTGTCGCCGTCGACCTTGGTGGCGCCGGCGTCGACGATCGAGGCGTGGCGCGAGCCGACGAAGTCCATGGAGACGGCGTCGGGAGCGGTGGTGAAGTCGATCTGGCGCTTCAGCGGCGAGTGCAGCGAGACGTCGCGGAGGTAGTCGAGGACCTCCTCGCGGGTGGTCTCGCGGCCCAGGCGCAGGCTGAGGATGGCGATCGAGACGTCCGGGACGGGGACGCGGATCGAGCTGCCGGTGATGGGCGCCTTGAGGTCGGGCAGCGCCTTGGCGACCGCGGAGGCAGCACCGGTCTCGGTGATGACCATGTTCAGCGGCGCGGAGCGGCCGCGACGGTCGGCCTTGTGGTAGTTGTCCAGAAGGTTCTGGTCGTTGGTGAACGAGTGGACGGTCTCGACGTGGCCGCGCAGGACGCCGTACTCGTCGTCCATGGCCTTCAGCGGCGGGACGATCGCGTTGGTCGTGCAGGAGGCGCAGGACAGGATCTGCTCGTCCGGCTTGATCGTGTCGTGGTTGACGCCGTGCACGATGTTCGGGACGTCGCCCTTGCCCGGAGCGGTCAGGACGACCTTGTCGATGCCGGGACGCAGGTGCTTCGACAGACCCTCGCGGTCGCGCCACTTGCCCGTGTTGTCGATGAGGATGGCGTCCTTGATGCCGTACGCCGTGTAGTCGACCTCGGACGGGTCGTTGGCGTAGATCACCTTGATCGCGTTGCCGTTGGCGATGATCGTGCTCGTCGCCTCGTCCACGGTGATGGTGCCCTGGAACTGGCCGTGGATGGAGTCGCGGCGCAGCAGCGAGGCGCGCTTGACCAGGTCCTGGTCACCGCCGCCGCGGACGACGATGGCGCGCAGGCGCAGGCCGTTGCCCGAGCCGGCCTTCTCGATGAGGAGGCGGGCGACGAGGCGGCCGATGCGGCCGAAGCCGTAGAGGACCACGTCGCGGCCGTCGCCGCGCTCGATCTTGTTGGCGCCGGTGGCGCCGGCGACGGCGGAGGCGGTGAACTCTTCCACCGACAGGCCACGGTCGTCGCTCTTGTACGTCGCGGCGAGCATGCCGATGTCGATCTGGGACGGACCGAGATCGAGGGTGGTGAGCGCCTGCAGGAACGGCAGGGTCTCGGTGACCGAGAGCTCCTCGCCGGCTATCTGGCGGGCGAACCGGTGGGTCTTGAGGATGCTGACCACCGACTTGTTCACCAAGGAGCGGCTGTGCAGCAGGACCGTGACGTCCCGCTCCCGGTGCAGCTTCCCGATGATCGGGATCATCGACTCCGCGATCTCCTCGCGGTTCTTCCAGTTGGTGAACGAGTCGTCTTTGACAGTCACAGGTTTATCTTTCGAGCTAGGCGGCGCTCATATGCTACCTCCCCGCTTCTTCGGCCTCTCAAGGGGTGCCGCCCGCACGCTCCCGCTGCCCCCCTCCGTTACGAAATCCCTGGTCAGCCTGGACTCCACCGGGGCTCCAGCCCGGTCGGGGAAGGGGCTGATCGAGGTACGTCCCGGTATCGCGCACGGCCGTCGGCAGCTCCGTCGGGCAGGCTGGTACCGGAGGTGATCGCTGTGACGCACCATGATCCGTTCCGGCAGCTGCCGCAGGGCGTTCCGGAGGACCTGGGGCCGGCGGTTCTGGATGCCCTGTTCACCCAGTCACCGGTGGGCCTGCAGGTTCTGGACACGGAGCTGAGGGTGGTGCGGATCAACACCGCTACCCGGGCCATGCACGGCGTGCCTGCCGAGCGGATCCTCGGGCGGCACATCACCGAAGCGTTCGCCGATCTCTCCACACCGGAGTTCGGGGGTCTGTCCGCACCCGGGGAAGTGGAGACGATGATCCGCGGCGTGCTGGACAGCGGGGTGGCCGTGCGCGAGCGGCTGGTGGCCTATCGGCTCGCGGCCGAGCATGGCCGGGAGAGGACGTACTCGCTTTCGGTGTTCCGCCTGCAGGACCCGCAGGGGACGGTCCTGGGGGCCGCCCTCGCGGTGGTCGACGTCACGGACCGGGAAGAGGCACGGGCCCGGCTGCGCGTGCGGGACAGCGTGCGTGAGAAGGTGGGAAAGACCCTCGACGTGATCTCCACCTGCCAGGAGCTGGTGCAGACCCTGGTGCCGGCATTCGCCGATGTCGCCGTCGTCGAAGTGGTGGATGCGGTGGTGCGCGGTGAGGAGCCCCCGACCGGGCCGCTCGCCCAGGACGTGCCGTTGCGCCGTGCGGCCTTCCGCGCCCGCGAGGGCCTGCACTGGGTTCAGGCGCACCCCGTGGGCGACGTCCGGAGCCTTCACTCCCCCACTCCCTTCACGCAGACCCTGACCGATCTGGTGCCCCGGCTCGTACCACTGGGCGAAGACAGCCTGTGGCTCGGGAACGACCCGCCGAGAGCCGCCGCGATCCGCGCGTCCGGAGCCCACACCCTGCTCGTGGCCCCCCTGGCGTGGCGCGAGACGGCCCTGGGCCTGTTGAGCCTCTACCGCACCGCACCGTCCGATCCTTACGGCGAGGACGACATCGGCCTCGCACGGGACGTGACCGCCCACACCGCCCTGTGCGTCGACAACGCGCGGCGCTTCACCCGCGAGCACACCATCGCCGCGACGGTCCAGCACCATCTGCTGTCCGGCCGCCCCTCCCCGCAGAGCACCCTGGAGACCGCCCACCTCCACGTGCCCGGCACCGAAGGCGGGGGAGGCTGGTTCGACACGATTGCCCTGTCCGGGGCCCGCACGGCCCTGGTCCTCGGCAACGTCACCGGCCACGGCATCCAGTGCGCCACCACGATGGGACAGCTGCGCACGGTGATCCACGCTCTCGCAGCACTGGAGCTGGATCCGGACGAGCTCCTCGCGCGCCTCAACGACACGGCCGCCTTCCTGGCGGGAGAACGCACGGCGCTGCCCACGGGTGACCCCATGTACCGGCAGCCGCTCTCCGCCAGCTGCGTCTACGCGGTGTACGACCCCCTCACCCGCACCTGCACCTTCGCCTCGGCCGGTCACCCCACGCCGCCGCTGATCGTCCACGCCGACGGAACGACCGAGACCGCGGACATCACCATCGGACCCGCCCTGGGCAGCGCGGAGGGCTCGCCCTTCGCCACCACCACCGCCGAACTCACCGACGGCAGCATCCTGGCCCTCTACACCCCCTCGCTCCACTCCACGGGCCGTGACGACAACGAGGGCGACCCCGCCCTGCTCCGGGACGTCCTCGCTCAGCCCCACCGGACTCTCCAGGACCTGTGTGACGACGCGCTCTACGCCCGCCGCGGCAGCAGCGCGGGTGACGCGGTCCTCCTGCTCGCCCGCACGCACGCGTTTCCCGCCGACGCCACGGCCACCTGGGTCCTCGGCCACGACCTCGGCGAAGCCGCCGCCGCCCGCAGGCACACCCGGCAGAAACTCGCGGACTGGAACGTGGGCGAGGACACCGCCGCCACCACCGAACTGATCGTCAGCGAACTGGTCACCAACGCGCTGCGCTACGGAACGCCGCCCCTGCAACTACGCCTCATCAAGGACCGCACCCTCACCTGCGAGGTCCACGACGCGAGCACCGCCACCCCTCGTCTGCGCCACGCCCGCACCGTCGACGAAGGAGGACGCGGCCTGTTCATCGTGGCCCAGCTCGCCAGGAGATGGGGCACCCGGTACACGGCCGACGGAAAGACGGTCTGGACCGAACAGGCCCTCCTCCCCTAACGGCAGCAAGATGCGGCAGAAGGGTGACGCGGCGGCTGCGCCGGAATGCGGATCGACCGTCCCGTGCCGAGGATGGTCTCGATCCCAACCCGTCACGACGTCTGGAGTCGATCAATGCTGGAGCGCAAGCCACGCAAGGGCCGTACCGAGGTCACCTTCGTCCTGCCCGCCGACGCCCCGCCCGGGCCGGTCAGTGTGGTCGGCGACTTCAACGACTGGCAGCCCGGCGCCCACCCCCTCGAAGCCCGCAGCGACGGCACCCGGGCGGTCACGGTCACCCTGCCCGGCAAGAGCGAGCACTCCTTCCGGTACCTGGCAGCCGGCGACTACTGGTTCAACGACGAGAACGCGGACACCCACGACGGAGTCAACAGCTGCCTGCGCACCTGACAGACCGGTCGGCCCGTGCGGTCGCCCCCACCTCACAGCGGCGCCCGCTTCCGGGCGCACAGTCCGATGAAGGAGCTCCTCATGGCACAGCCTTCGACCCCGGCCTCGCCGCGCGTTCCCAGCGGGCAGCAGGACAGCCGTAGCGCCTGGGCGGCGGGAGGCACCATGTTCGCCGGCGTCCTGCTTCTGGTGGACGGCGCCTTCGCCCTCATCAAGGGCATCACCAGCATCGCCGAGGACGAGGTCTACACCCGCCTGGGTGCCTACGTCTTCAAGTTCGATGTGACGGCGTGGGGCTGGATCCACCTCATCCTCGGCATCATCCTCGTCGTCGTCGGCATCGGCGTCCTCAAGCTCGCGGGCTGGGCGCGGGCGCTGGGTGTGGCGTTCGCCGCCTGCAGCATCGTCCTCAACTTCATGTGGCTGCCCTACACGCCGTTCTGGGCGATCCTCTCGATCGCCGTCGACGTCTTCATCATCTGGGCGCTGTGCACCGACACCGATCCCTACCCCGCCCCGGTGGCCTGACCCCGCGCGGGGCCCGAAGAAGCGGGAGATCCTCCCCCGGGGCAGGGCCGCGTCACCCGAACGGCCGCTCACAACCCGCACCCCGGTCGGCGCGGTGGCCTATTGGGAGTACGCCCAGCACCCCCGCCCCGGCGTGAGGAGGCAGCCATGTACGAGATGCGTATAGGTCCCGCGTGCACCGTCACCGGCCTCGGCTGGCACGTCATCCCGAGAGCTCAGCAGGTTGCCCTGTGCGGCCAGGTCGTCCCCGGCCCGGCCCCCGATCCGGAGACCAGAGAGGAGGGGCACTGCGCGGCCTGTATGGAAGCGGTGCGACAGGTCATGAGCGCCCTCGCCTCGCCACCGTCGCTCGGAACTACATGAGTCTGCCGCCCGAACCGCCCTCCCACGCGGCACCCGAAGCGCGTGGGAGTGCGGAGTCCTCCCGAGCCGGGAAGCCAGCGGCCGGACAGGATCTGAAGACGGGTCGCTTCACCCGTCGGCGCGGTGAATTGAGCGTGATCGTACGAGGGGCCGAACGGCCGCCTGCGGGCCGGATGGCGATACACGGTGAGCGAGACGAGAATGAGATGGCCGGATGAAGGCGCCCGGTAGCAGACGGCGCCGCCCGCAGCACGGACGGGAACGCAGTGATATTCCCGCGGTGCAGTAGGAACAAGGTGATCGCGTATGTGCCGATGGCTCGCCTACTCGGGAACACCCATGCTCCTCGACACCATCCTGTACAAACCCACCCACTCGCTGATCGACCAGAGCCTGCACTCGAAGCTGGGTGTGGAGACGACGAACGGCGACGGGTTCGGCATCGGCTGGTACACGGGAGAGGACAGTACCCCGGCGCTCCTCAAAGACGTCGGCCCCGCGTGGAACAACCGCAACCTGCGGGAAATCGCGGATCATGTCCGCTCCCCGTTGCTCTTCGCCCACATCCGGGCGTCGACGGGCACAGCGGTACAGCAGTCGAACTGCCACCCCTTCCGGCACGGCCGTTGGATGTTCATGCACAACGGCTCCATCGCCGGTTTCCATCTCATGCGCCGGGATCTGTGCCTGCTCGTCGACCCCGCCCAGTTCACCGACATCGAGGGAACGACGGACTCCGAGGTGATGTTCCACCTGGCCCTCACCTACGGCCTGGACCAGGACCCGCCGACCGCCGTGGCCCGAATGGCCGGGGTGGTGGAACGCGTCGGGAGCGAACACGGCGTGGAGTTCCCGCTCCAGATGACGGTCGCGGTGACCAACGGGGAAAGCGTGTGGGCCTTCCGCTACTCGACCCAGGGCGCTTCCCGGTCGCTGTTCTACAGCAGCAATGTCGACTCGCTGCGCAAGCTCCACCCCGATATGGCTTTCCTGAAGGAAATCTCCGACGAGACCCGCCTCATCGTGTCCGAACCCCTCGGCGATCTGCCGGGCGTCTGGAACGAGGTACCGGAGAGCAGTTACGGCCTCGTACAGCCCGGGGCGGACGCACTGCACCCCTTCGCCCCGATACCCGCATGACGCGGTGAACGATCCCCAGGCGGAGTCGTCGCCGACTCCGACGAGGCAGCGGCGGAACACCCGTCACGACCGACAGGAGACCAGGCCATGCGGTACTTTGCGCTCGATCTGGCAGCGGACTACGACTACCCCCTGCTGAACGCGTTCTGGACCATGATGATCTTCTTCTTGTGGATCCTCTGGTTCATGCTGCTCTTCCGCGTCATCGGTGACGTCTTCCGTGACGACGGCCTGAGCGGCTGGGGCAAGGCGGGATGGACCATTTTCGTCATCCTGGTGCCGTTCCTGGGCGTCTTCGTCTATCTGATCGCCCGGGGACGCGGCATGGGCGAACGCGAGCTGATGCGGGCCCAGCAGCAGGAGCAGGCCTTCCGCTCCTACGTGCGCGAGAGCGCCGGGCCCACCAGCCACGCCGAGGAACTGTCCAAGCTGGCCGAGCTCAAGAACCGCGGTGACATCACGGCGGCCGAGTACGAGACCGCCAAGGCCAAGGTCCTCTCGACCTGAGAGCCGGTCCTTCCTGCCACGGCAATCCACCGCCGCAAACCCTGTCGCCGCCCGGCCGGGCGGCGACAGGGCCCGCCCACCCTGGAGAACCCGATGCGCGTGTATCCGCCGATTGCCGAGCACGGCCTGATCGGGGACCTGCAGACCTGCGCGCTCGTATCGTCGGAGGGAGTGCTCGACTGGTTCTGCTCCCCTCGCTTCGACTCGCCCAGCGTCTTCGCCGGCCTGCTCGACCACGACCGAGGCGGATACTTCGCGATCACCGCGGACGCGCCCGACGTCTCCGAAGGCGAGCCCGCGAGCAACGCCGACGTCGTCAACCGCCAGCTCTACCTCGCCGACACCGCCGTCCTCATCACCCGTTTCCTCACCCACGAAGGCGTCGGCGAGGTCATCGACTTCATGCCCGTCCGCGAACCGCAGGCCGCCACCGACCGGCACCAAGTGGTGCGGATCCTCCGTGTGGTACGCGGGACGGTGCGCTTCACGCTGGAGTGCCGACCGCGCTTCGACTACGGCCGGGCACCGCACGAGCTGATGTGCGACGGCGCCACGGCGCGCTTCGACGGACCCGGCATCACCGCGCACCTGCAGGTCATGGGCCCCGTGGCGCTGGAGGCGGACGAGGTGGACGTACGGGCGACCGTGACCCTGACCCAGGGTGAACGCGCTGCCGTCGTCCTGACGGTCTGCGGCGCCGACAGCCCCGCCCCGCCGCCGCTGAGCACGGACGGTATGACGGCGGAGTTCAACGCCGTGTGGGGCTTCTGGCACGACTGGATCGGGCGCTGCACCTACCGCGGCCGCTGGCAGGAGACGGTCAACCGCTCCGCGATCACCCTCAAGCTCATGACGTACGCGCCCACGGGCGCGCCGATCGCCGCCGCGACCATGGGGCTGCCCGAGCAGGTGGGCGGCGAGCGCAACTGGGACTACCGCTACACCTGGGTCCGTGACGCCTCCCTCGCGGTGCGCTCCATGCTCGAGCTCGGCTTCACCGAAGAAGCGAACGCCTTCCGCGGCTGGCTCGAAGACCGTCTGAGGGACGGCGGCGCGCCCAACGGCGAACCCCTGCAGATCATGTACCGCGTCGACGGCGACCCGCACCTGTCCGAAGAGGTCCTCGAACACCTGGAGGGCTGGCAGGCATCCGCCCCGGTGCGTATGGGCAACGGCGCGGCCGACCAGCTGCAGATGGACATCTACGGCGAGGCCGTCTTCGCCCTGGCCCAGACCGGCCAGGTCAGTGGTGTCCTCGGCTACGACGACTGGCTGCGCTCCGCCGCCATGCTCGACTGGCTCTGCGACACGTGGGACCGCCCGGACGAGGGAATCTGGGAGACCCGCGGCGGCCAGAAGGACTTCACATTCAGCCGGCTCATGTGCTGGGTCGCCTTCGACCGCGGCATCCGCCAGGCCAGGGCCCACGCCCGCCCGGGCGACCTGCCCCGCTGGACCGCGGCGCGCGACGCGATCATGGAGCAGATCATGACCCGCGGCTGGAGCGAGGAACGCCAGGCCTTCGTCCAGCATTACGGCAGCCCCGTCCTGGACGCCTCCCTGCTGCTGATGCCGCTCGTCGGTTTCATCGCCCCCAAGGACCCGCGGTGGCTCTCCACCCTCGACGCCATGGACAGGGAACTCGTCTCCGACAGCCTCGTCTACCGCTACGACCCCGCCGCCTCCCCCGACGGCCTGCAGGGATCCGAGGGCACCTTTTCCCTGTGCAGCTTCCTGTACGTCTACGCCCTCGCCCGGGCCGGCCGCGTCCACCAGGCCCGCTACGCCTTCGACAAGATGCTCACCTACGCCAACCACGTCGGGCTCTTCGCCGAGGAGGTCGGCCTCACCGGCGAGCAGCTCGGCAACTTCCCGCAGGCCTTCACCCACCTCTCCCTCATCACCGCGGCACTCGCACTCGACACCGCACTCGACCAGACCGCAAACACCGCTTTGGAGCGCTCATGAGCGACAACATCGAAGAAATGGGCCCCGTCGACTACGTGGTCGTCGAGTTCCCCGGAAACAAGATGACGGGCGAGGCGTTCCCCCTGCTCGTCGACCTCGTGGACAGAGGGATCATCCGCCTCCTCGACCTCCGCTTCGTAAGGAAGGACGCCGACGGAACCGTGACCGCCATGGAACTCTCGGAAGCCGGGGACGGTGAGAGCACGCTCAGCCTGTCCGTCTTCGACGGCGCATCATCCGAACTGCTGGGCCAGGACGACCTGGAGGAGGCCGGCAACGCCCTGCAGCCCGGCAACGCGGCCGCCATCATGGTGTACGAGAACCGGTGGGCGGCGCCCTTCGCCGTAGCCCTCCGGCGCAGTGGCGCGCAGATGGTGGCGAGCGGCCGCATCCCCGTGCAGGCGCTGCTGGCCTCCATCGACGCGGTGGAGGCCGCCGAGAAGGGCAGTCCGCCTGCCACGGAATGACCGGGGCAGGCGGTGCGCCGCCACGATCCCCTCGGACGTACGACGGAGGCCGGGACGCTGTCCCGGCCTCCGTCGTACGGGTCTGCGATCCGGTCGGCACGACCGGAGGGTCAGGCGCCGAGGATCTTCTTCTTCTGCTCCGCGAACTCCGCTTCGGTCAGAAGTCCTTGATCCTTCAGTGCTCCGAGTTCCTTGAGCTGATCGATCTTGCTGCTCATGTCATCGGCCATCGGGGCCGCGGCAGCGGGTGCGGGGGCAGGTGCGGGTGCGGCGTACTGCTGCTGGGGTTGAGGCTCCGGCTGGGCTTGAGCCTCCTGCTGGGCCCACCGGCCCTGCTGGCGCCGCGAGACCCGGTTGGAAACCGCCGTCGCCGTACCGGCCACCACGGCGGTACGCGCTACTCCTCGAAGAAGACCAGGCACGTCGTTCCTCCCTTGCTGACAGGGTGGACCGGACAGCTCGGCTGCCGGCCCTCCGCTTCCCTTCCAGCATCGCACCGGCGGAAGGCTTCGCGCGCTCCGAGAGCCCGGTGCTCGAGGCGGGGTGCCCTGTACCCTCTCCCCTCTCCAGGCGTCGCCGCCACGCACCGTAGCGCCTGCGGCACTCCTGGTGCCGCGCGGAGGACCTTGAAAGGCCGTCGTGGCAGGCCGCTCCACGGAACCGCATTGCGAGGTGAATGACGTTCACCTACGGTGGTGAACGTCATTCACCTTCAAGGGGGTTTCGCGGTGCCCACTGATTCGCCGTCCCCATCCCCATCCCCATCCCCATCCCCATCCCCATCCCCATCCCCATCCCCATCCCCATCCCCATCCCCATCCCCATCCCCATCCCCATCCCCGTCCGCCGATCGCCGCGTCATGGCCGTTCTGGCGGCAGGGGGTGTCGTCACCACGCTGGTGCAGACCGCCGTCGTGCCGCTGCTGCCGCAGTTGCCTCGGCTGACCGGCGCGGCGCCGGTCGATGTCGGGTGGGTGGTCACGCTCACCTCGCTGACCGCACACCCGCCTGTTCTCCGACACGGCGGGCGCGGCCGTGGCGGCGCCGACCCTGGGCGGGTACCGCGTGGCCTTCGCCGCGGCAGGCGCGGTTGCGCTGCTGGCCTGCGCGGCCGCCTGCCTCATCCCGCGCCAGCCGCGACCCGCGCCGTCCCCCCTCCAGGAGGCTGAACACGATGCCCGGCCCGAGCTCCGCCTCCCCCCGCAGCGGCCGCCCGCGAACGACGTCCAGGAACCCGCCGGCACCAGTGCCGGCGCCGCCGACGCCCGGCCCGGCACCGGACCGGGCGGCACGAACACGTGACGCCGACGCGCGGCGCGCGGAGATCCTCGCCGCCGCCCGGCGTGCGTTCGCGCGCCATGCCTACGCCGACACGACCATCGCCGCCATCGCCGATGACGCGGGCGTCAGCCCGGCGCTCGTGATGAAGTACTACGGCTCCAAGGAGCACCTGTTCAACCAGGTCTTCACCTTCGACGCCGACGCCACCGCCCTGTTCGACGCCCCTTTGGACGGCCTCGCCCGGCACATGGTCCTGCACCTGCTCGCCACCCAGCGCGGCCAGACCCGCGACCCGATCCTGCGCATCGCCTTCTCCCGTCACCACCTGGAACTCGGCGGACAGGCCCGGGCCAACTTCCGCACGCAGGTCATCGACGCCCTCGCCGCCCGACTCCCCGGGCCGGACGCCGCGTTGCGAGCGGAACTGGCCATCGGCGTGCTGCTCGGCCTCGGGGCCCTGTACGCGACCGTCCAGGCCGACCAGCTGACGAGCCTGGCTCCCGACGAAGTCGCCGACCTGTACATCCCACTCCTGCAACCCCTGCTCAGCGGCGAGGCTCCGACGGGTCGCTGAGCAGTACGTTCCCTGAACCACCCCGGTGATCTTCCGCCGGGTACGCTCGCCCGCAGCAGTGGATCCGGCGTCAGACGTGCACTTTCCGACGCGCGTTCCCGGACGCGCACTTTTCGAACACTGGAGGTTCTCGTGGCCAAGGGCTACTGGGTCAGCGTCTACCGCACCATTTCCGACCCCGAGAAGCTGGCTGCCTACAACAAGCTGGCCGCTGCGGCCGTCAAGGCCGGAGGCGGACGGACGCTCGCCCGCGGCGGGCGGGTCGTCGCCCACGAGGACGGCGTCGCCGAGCGCGTCATCCTGGTCGAGTTCGACAGCTTCGAACAGGCCGTCGCAGCTCACGCGAGTGAGGCCTACCAGCAGGCGCTGCTCGCGCTGTCCGACGGCGTCGAGCGCGACTTCCGCATCATCGAAGGCGTTTAGGTTTCAGGTCCAAAGTGAGGTCTTCAGTCGGCGCCAGAAGATGATGGCGCAGCCCAGGGTGAGGAACGCCTGGTGGATGTCGTCGCGGATCTCGCAGCGGATGCGCAGTCGGCGGAACCAGTGCAGCAGGGCGAACGCGGTTTCGGCGACCCAGCGGAACATGCCCAGCCCGGAGCCGTGTTCGGTGCCGCGCCGGGCGATCTCGGGGCGGACGCCCAGCTCGCGGACCAGGCGACGGTACTTGTCGTGGTCATAGCCACGGTCGGCGTACACCACGTCGGGACGGCGGCGGGGCCGTCCGCGCTTGCCGCGGATCGGTGGGACGGCCTGCAGCAGCGGGATGAGCTGGGTGACGTCGTTGCGGTTGCCGCAGGTCAGGCTCGCGGCCAGCGGGATCCCGTGCGCCTCGACGATCACATGGTGCTTGCTGCCGGTCTTGCCTCGGTCCACCGGCGACGGTCCGGTCGGCGGCCCGCAACTCGGCCAGCAACACCTCATGCAGCCGCTGCCAGACCCCGGCCTCGTTCCAGTCGCGCAGCCGCCGCCAGCACGTCATGCCCGAGCCGAAGCCCAGCCCCTGCGGCCGGAACTCCCACCGGACCCCGGTGTACAGCACGAACAGGATGCCGTTCAACGCCTTGCGGTCGTCCACACGCGGCCGGCCCGGATACCTCGGATTGCGTTTCACCTGCGGCAACAGCGGCTCGATCCGCTCCCACAGGCCGTCATCGACCTCCCAGGGCCGACGTGTGCTCTTCTTAGTCTCCGCTGCCTCACACTTCCGGCAGCCAGGAGTGCGTCTACGACCAGCAGGCGTACACCTGCTGCTTCGCACGCACCACCAAGGGCGGGGAACCGGCCGGGCGCTGTGTGACGGCCGGCCGGGGGATCCCATCGTGCTGGACGGCAAGACCGGCACGGACCGGGAGCTGAACCCCGGCGCGGTTCCCGTCCTGGTGAACGAGTACGCCGCGCTGACCTCACACGGGCCGTACAGAACGGCCGGATGACAGAGCAGGGCTCGCGCCCTCCGGTTCCGCCACCCATCACGACGACTCGGCCGCAGCGCGGCTGTTGACCCTGTGCCCTCGCCGCCGACCACGGTCGACGCGGCGAGGGCACAGGGTGCGGCCCGGCTCCCGAGTCTGCCGCCATGCGCGGCGGGTTCAGTGGCCCAAGTGCGCGGCCGTGCCGGTCTCCGCCTCCCTTCGGGGGCTCGGTTCCACCTGCCGGAGTTCGGCCAGGAGCTGGCTCTGCCCTGCCAGTAGTTCGGTCAGGATGCGGCGGGCCGCGCGCAGCAGGTCTGCGACGTCGCCGCCGGCGAGGGCGTAGCTGACCGTGGCGCCCTCCCGGGTGGAGACGACGATCCCCGAGCGACGCAGCACCGCCAGCTGCTGGGAGAGGTTGGACGGCTCGATGTCGATCTCCGCCAGCAAGTCCCGTACGGGCATGGGTCCGTGCTGCAGGAGCTCCAGGACTCGGATGCGAACCGGGTGTCCGAGCATCCGGAAGAACTCGGCTTTGGCCTGGTACAGCGGTACTTGCAATCCCACGAACACTCCTGCTGCGTTGCTTGGACCGCGGCCGCGGCTGCGGGGGCATCGAGTCGGCCGGTCTTCGGTGTCCATCGTCGCGTCCGTTGGGGCCACGCATGCCCGAACTTGACCGGTTTCGGATGTGCCGAGTTGAAGAAAATTTCAACTTGTGGGCATGCGTGGGCCCTGATGATGCGGCGTTACAACTCCAGCGCCGACTCGATGCGCTTGAGCTGGTGCCGCGCCATGGCCAGGTTGGAGTTGTTCTTGTCCAGCACCACGTACAGGAACAGTCCATTGCTCCCGCGGCTCTTCAGCAGCCGGATCAGGTGGTACTGGGAGCCCAGTGTGATCAGCAGATCCTCGATCTCGTCCTTCATGCCCAGCATTTCCATGGTGCGGACCTTCGCCCGGATCACATCGGTGTTGCCCGCGGCCGCGACCGTCAGATCGAGGTCCTTCCCGCCGCCGAGGGTGCCCAAGGCCATGCCGCTGGCGTAGTCCACCAGCGCGACACCCAGCGCCCCCTCGATCGAGGTCATCGTCTCCTTCAACGAGACTTCCACATTCGCCATCGCCGACCGCTCCCTCACTGCTCTCTGTTCACGTCGGCCCCCGGTTCCAACGGGGCCGGACCGTCTGTCAGATAGAAGCTACTGAGCGTGTACCGCCGTGCACCCGGAATGACGGATTCGGCGGAAACCCGTCCCTGCCCGGCTATGATCCGCCCGGCATCACGGCCGAGGTCCAGCCGGGACGGGCCGGAAAGCGCCCCCGGCGGCCGCGGCGGCCAGAACGTGAAGGGTGCGGCGTACCACCCGCCCGCCTCGCCCGGACGGACGCGGCTCCCGCCGGCCGCTCCCGCGCGGTCCCGAACGGCGGGGTGTCCTGCCGGCACTGCGCCCCCTCCGGCGGTGGCGCCCCGGTCAGGACGTACCGGACCACGTGCCGCTTCACACAGGCACTCGGACTGTCCAGGGCGGTGTGCCCGTAGCCGTCGAGCGTCAGCGGCCGGGCCCCGGCGAGTTCCGCGGTCATCGCCTGCCCCGCCCGGTAGCGCGGGGAGGGGTCGTGGACCGCGTTGACCACCAGCGCCGGGTGCCCGGTGGTCCATTCCACGGGCCCGTGTACGGGGGCGGCCGCCCGGACCGGCCGCGCGGTGCAGGGCTCGTTGGCCCAGACCCACCACCGGGCGAGCGCCCCCGCCTGCTTCACGGCCCGCCCCTCCAGCGCGGGATAGCGCCCGGACGAGGCGGGGTTGGGGCTTTCGGCGCACAGCACCGCGAGCGACTGCTCGAACCCCGGATAGCGGGCGGGCCCGGCCGGCGCCGGCGGCTCCGCCGGCGCCCGTCCCTGCCACAGCGACTGCAGGGTTGCACGGTGGAGAACCCGCTGCGGACCTCGCTCACCGCGCGGGCGCACGTCCAGCTCCCGACCGGCCGCCCGGCGAGGCGCTCCGGCAAGGTGGCGTACTTGGCCCGGGTCGCCGCCGGGCTCCCGGCGGACAACGCACAGCGGGACACCGTCGCGCGGCCGCAGTGGTCTTCTGTGTGCGCGTTCCGCATGCACGAGCAGGGCCCGCACGTGACGGCGGGCCCCGCCGCCCATGACCTCGGCGGCCGGTGTGCCGGGCAACCGGCACGCGTCCGAACGTGTCGCGCGGGGCGGAGCGGTGGCCGGTCGGCGCCACCGAGGGCCGTCAGGCCCTACCGGCCCGCCGACGGCTGCGACTAGCATCCGTTGCGACCGCAGCCAGTCAGGTATGTGGGAGGTCGCCATGCCGGTCGGGAACGGGACGAAGAAACCGTGGCTCCCGCCGCGTTGGTTCATCCGTCTGACGTGGTCGGTGCACCGCGCGGTGTACCGGGTCTTTCGCGGCCGGATCGGGCTGTGGCGGCCGCGCGCCGCGGGGTGGGGCACGCTGCGGCTGACCACCACCGGGCGCCGTACCGGGCAGCGGCGCAGCGTCATCCTCGGGTACGTCGAGGACGGTCCGAACCTGGTCTCGCTGGCGATGAACGGATGGGGCGAGGGCGAGCCCGCCTGGTGGCTCAACCTGCAGACGCATCCCGACGCGACGGTCGATCTGGCCGACGGGCGGCGGCTGGTGCGCGCTCACGCCGCAACGGGCGCGGAGCGGTTGCGGCTGTGGGCCCGCTGGTGCGAGATCGACGCGAACCTGGACGCCTACGCGGCGCTGCGGTCGTCCGAGACCGCGGTGGTGGTCCTGGAGGCAGTACCCGGCACCCCGGACCCGGGGGGGGGGGGGGCGGGGCGCCCCCCCCCCCCCCCGCCGCCCCCCCCCCCCCCGCCGGCCCCCGCGCGGGGGGGGGCGAGGCCCACCACCGCGAGCCGGCGGGGTCGCGGG
>NZ_JBIAHP010000001.1:745276-783851 GCF_042870715.1 Streptomyces sp. NPDC006463
GCCCCCCGGGCCCGGGCGCGGGCCCGCGGAGCCGGGGCCGCGCGCCGGGTCCACGGCGTCCTGCGGCCGGTCCCGCGGGTCGTAACGGTCAGCCGAACTGCGCCGTGATGCGCTGGAGCGGGACGAACTTGAAGTTCTGGTTGCCGCTTGTGCCGGGGGCCCCGTTGGAGCCGTCCTGGCAGATGAAGACGCCCTGCGGGAAGGCCGGACCTAGGTTGGCGGCGGAGGCGTCGATGCCGTCGGTGTCCTCGCAGTCGTCGGCCGCGGCGCCGTTCGAGACGGAGAAGCGGCCGAGGTAGGCGCGGGTGGTGCGGTCGTACACGGTGAAGTCGTCGCTGCCCTGGGAGGAGACGTAGATCCGGTTCCCGGCGGCCGTGATGCCCTCGGCGTCGGCGGTGATGTGGCCGCCGGAGCCGGTCGAGTCGAGCTTGGTGCGCGCGGTCCCGGCGGTGGGCTCGGCGCCGTACACCCACACGCCGACGTCCTCCTCGCCGAGGTAGAGCTTGCCGGTGGTCTCGTCCGCGTAGCAGCCCTCGACGGCGGAGCCCGCGTCCCACAGCCGCACGGAGGTCGCGGTCACGGTGTCGCCGCTGACGGCGAGTTCCCACTGTTCGACGCGGCCGGACGTGGAGTTGGGGAAGGCGTACAGCTTGCCGGAGGCCGGGGAGGTGTAGAGGCAGATGCCGTGCGCGGTGACCTCGGTGGGCACGTCCCGCAGCCACTTGAGCTGCCGGGTCGCCGGGTCGATGCGGTAGATGTGCATGGCGCCGTTGCCGCCCGCGGCCTCGTCGTCCGCCGAGACCACGATGTTGCCGCGCAGGTCCACGTTGTTGCCGTGGTCTCCGCTGATCCGCTGGATCCGGGCGCCGGTCATGTCGTAGACCTCCAGCGCGCCCTTCTTGTCCGTACCGACGACCACCGATCTGGCGGGGTCGGTCGGGTGGACCCAGATCGCGGGGTCGTCGGCGGCGTCGCCGCTGTGCGAGACCGGAGCGGTCTCCACGGTGGCCGTTACGGACACGGCCGCCGCCTGCGCGGGAGCGGCAGGCAGGGCCAGGGCGGCCAGGACGGCGGCGGGCAGTGCGGCGGAGCGGACAGAGACGGTGAAGGACACCGGATTCCCCTCGGTCGGGTGATGGACAGGAGGAGGTTAGGGAGGCCCGGCGAGCGTGGTGTGAACGGCAGTTGAACCGGTCGCCGTGCTCCGGCTCCCCTTCTCCCCCATCCCTCCACCTGTGGAAATCGACAAGACGAGACGGTTCGCACCGCAGTAGGCTGTTCCCATGTGCGTGCACTACCTGTTCCTCTGACCCCGCTGCGTGATCCGGACACGGCCACTGCGTAGCCGGTTCGCGCTGCCCTTCGCCAGGAAGCAGGTACCACGCCCCAGAGGATTCCCATGCACTCCACCAGTCCTGCCGCTCCCACCGCTGCCGCCTCCACCACACCGGTCTCGCAGCTCGCCCTCACCGACGTCTGCAAGGCCTACGGCGACCGCGTCGTGCTCGACCAGGTCTCCTTCACCCTGCGCCCCGGCGAGAAGGCCGCCGTCATCGGCGAGAACGGTGCCGGCAAGTCGACCCTCATGCGGCTGATCGCCGGGGTCGAGGCACCGGACCACGGCCAGATCACCCGCAGCTTCCCCGGCGGCATCGGTCACCTCGCGCAGACCCTCGATCTCGGCCCGGACCGCACCGTGCGGGACGCCGTCGATTCCGCCCTGCACGAGCTGCGGACGCTGGAGGCCGACATCCGGGCCGCCGAGGCCGCGCTCGCCCACACCGGGCCCGCCGGGCTCGACGCGTACGGTGACCTGCTCACCGCGTACGAGGCCCGCGACGGCTACACAGCCGACGCCCGCACCGACGCGGCCCTGCACGTGCTCGGCATCGGGCACATCGGCCGCGAGCGGACCCTCGGCTCCCTGTCCGGCGGCGAGCAGTCCCGGCTCGCCCTCGCCTGCGTACTCGGCGCGTCCCCGGAACTGCTGCTGCTGGACGAGCCGACGAACCACCTCGACGAACCGGCCGTGGCGTGGCTGGCGGAGCGGCTCCGCGCGCACCGGGGCACGGCGGTCGTCATCACGCATGACCGCGCGTTCGTGGAGGCCGTGTCGACGACCGTGCTGGAGGTCGACCGCGATCTGCGGACCGTCACGCGGTACGGGGACGGCTGGGCGGGCTACCGGGCCGCCCGGGCCGCCGCCCGTCGGGGACGCGAGCAGCGCCACCAGGAGTACGTCGGCGAACTCGCCCGTACGCGGCGCCTCGTCGACGCCGCAGGGCACCGGCTCGCCACCACCGGCAAGGACCCGCGGGAGGGCTTCGGCAAGCACCGGCGCTCGCACGAGGCCAAGCTGTCCGGGCAGGTCCGGGCAGCGCGTCGGCATCTGGACCAGCTGCTGCGGGAGCCGGTCGCGGCGCCGCCCGATCCGCTTCGGTTCACCGCGCGGATCGACGAGGACGGCGCCGCCCTCCCGGAGGACACCCCGTACGTGGCGGAACTGGCCGCGGTCCGCGTCGGCGGGCGGCTGAACGTTCCGGAGTTGGCGATCGGCCCGGGAGCCCGGCTGCTGGTCTCGGGCCCCAACGGGGCGGGCAAGTCCACGCTGCTGCGGGTACTCGCCGGTGACCTCACACCGGACCAGGGCACGGTGCGGTGCGGGACGTCGGTCGGCTACCTCCCGCAGGAGGTCGCCTTCGATCCGGGCCGACATCCACTGCTGCACGGCTTCGCGGCCGGACGCCCCGGCGACCCGGAGGAGTACGCAGAGCAGCTCCTCGGCCTCGGGCTGTTCCGCGCGGAGGACCTGCGCGTACCCGTGGCCTCGCTCTCGGTCGGCCAGCGCCGCCGGCTGGAACTGGCCCGGCTCGTGACCCGGCCCGCCGGACTCCTCGTACTGGACGAGCCGACCAACCACGTGTCGCCGGCACTGGTCGAGGAGTTGGAGGAGGCCCTGGCCGCCTTCAGCGGCGCGGTGGTCGCGGTCTCCCACGACCACCGGTTCCGCTCCACCTTCGCCGGCCCCGGCCTGGAGCTCTGCGCGGGTTCCCCGGTGGCGGGGTCGGTACGGCACGTCTAGCTCAGGACGATGCCGTCTGTGCGGGAGCGGTCGAGGGGCGAGTGTCAGTGACCGGTGTCACGCTGAGGTGATACACGGTCCACGGAAGGCAATCGCCATGATCACCACTGACTTCGTCCCGGGCTCCCCCTGCTGGCTCGACCTCGGCGCCCCCGACGTCCGTGCCGCCGCCGCCTTCTACGGCGCCGTACTCGGGTGGGACTACGAGTCCATGGGTGAGGGGGAGGAGACGGAAGGCGGGATGTTCCGGAAGGACGGCAAGATCGTCGCCGGGCTCGGAAAGCTCACCGAGGGGGGCGCACGCTCGGCTTGGATGATCTACTACAGCGTCGCCGACGCCGACGCCACGACCCAGGCCGTCGAGGACGCCGGCGGCACGGTGCGGGTGGCGCCCAGGGACCTCGACGAGTGGGGCCGGATGGCGCAGTACACCGACCCGCTGGGAGGCCAGTTCGCCGTCTGGCAACCGGGAACGAACAAGGGCGCCGAGCTGGTGGACGAGCCGGGCTCGCTGTCCTGGACCGAGTTGTACACGAGCGACGCCGCGGCCGCGAAGGAGTTCTACGGCGGTGTCTTCGGCTGGCGGTTCAGCGACATGCCGCTGCCGGGCGGCGGGGGCACGTACTGCCTCATCACCCCCGCCGGGCTGCCCGAGGAGCGCATGCACGGCGGCCTCATGGAACTCCCCGAGGAGAACCTCGCCCTGTCCGGCGGACGGCCGTACTGGCACCCGGTCTTCAACGTCACCGACTGCGACGCCGCGGTCGCCAGGGTCACCGAGAACGGTGGCAGCGTGCAGATGGGGCCGGAGGACGCCGAGGGTGTCGGCCGGCTGGCCGTCTGCCTCGACCCGTCGAACGCGGACTTCGTGCTGCTCACCCCCAGCCAGAGCTGAGCCCGGCCGGCCGGGCGCGGCCGGGGCGGCGTCCGCCGGCGCCCAGGACCGCTCATCCGGCCAGGAGGAGCAGCGGGGCCGGGTTTCCGTCCGCCCAACCCTCGGTGATGACGGCGAGGGCGTCGCCCACCGCCGCCCCGCGGAGGAAGGCCGCGCGGTGGCCGCCGACGACGCGGGCGCCCGAGCCGTCCCAGGCGACCGGCACCAGCCGCGCCACACCAGGGACGGGCCGTACGTCGCCGCGCACCGGGACCTGCGGCAAGGGCGGAAGGCTGCGGCCGGACAGCCCGGCGAGCAGCGGGGCAAGGAGGGTGTGGGCGGCGACGAGTGCCGCGTACGGGTTCCCCGGCAGACCCACCACCCACCGCCCTGATCCGAGTCCCGCGAGCAGCTGCGGATGTCCGGGCCGGCAGGCCACCGTGTCGACGGACATCCGGGCGTCGGCGTCGCCCAGCAGTTGCCTCAGCTGGTCGGTGGTCCCGACGGAGGTGGACCCCGTGACGACGACGACCTCCGTGTCCCGCAGCCCGTGTACGGCTTCGGCGAGCAGCACGGCCGGGCGGTCGGGGACGTGCTGCACTCCGACGGCCGCGCCACCGAGAGCGGTGACCAGTGGCGGCAGGAGCGGGCCCAGGGCGTCCCGGATCCGCCCGGGGCCGGGCATGCCGTCGCGGTCCAGCTCGTCACCGGTGACGAGGATCCCGACCCGGGGCCGGGGCCGTACCCGGAGCACGTCGTAGCCGCAGGATGCGGCGAGCCCGAGCAGCGCCGGGCCGACCCGGGTGCCGGCCGGGGCGAGGCACGTCCCCACCGGGGCGTCCTCGCCGGCGCGCCGGATGTGCTCGCCGGGTGCCTGCGCGGGTCCCGACACCCAGCCGTCGCCTCCCCCCGCCAGTTCCAGTGGCAGGACCGCGCAGGCACCGGCCGGGACCGGAGCCCCGGTGGAGATCTCCACTGCCTCTCCCGGCGCGACAGGTCCGTCCCAGGCGGTGCCGGCCCGGACCGTCCCCCTGATGCGCCAGGGCCCCTGGCCCGCCACCGCGTAGCCGTCCATGGCTGCCGTGTCGAACGCCGGGAGCGGGTGGTGGGTCCGCAGGGCGTCGGCCAGGGTCAGCCCCGTTGCCGCGGCCAGGGGTACCGTGCGGGCGGCCAGCGGCAGCGGCGCTCCATGGGCCAGCTCCCGGGCCCGCTGCCAGGGCATCGCCTGAGCGGGTGCGGTGTGCACGGTGGTGGTGTCGGTCGTCAGAAGCATGGCACCAGCCTGGGACCATGGCTTTTCCGTTGGCTGCGGGGCGGGTTGCCGTTGTGGACCAGCTTGCTCACGCACCGCACCCGATCCCTGTGAGCCCCACGTGGAGGTTTCCGATGGGTGTGAGTGGCGTCGGGCAGGAAGAACCGGATGACGTGCCACCGCCGACAGCCGGACGGCCGCGCCGCAGGCAACCCGGGCCAGGTCCACTGGCGCGGCTACGGAAGGCCGTGGACTCGGCCGCGGGGGCGGGGCCTCCCCCGGGGCCGACGCGTCCGGAGTTCTGGCGCAGTCCCCTGCGGGGCCCGTGGTTCACCGCGGTGTTCGGGCTCGTCCTGCTGTTCGGGATCACGGTGCTGTTCGTGACGGGCCTGCTGTCGTACGCGGCGTACAACCCCGATCTGGCGGCGGTCAACGACCAGACTCCGGACAAGGGATGGCTCGGCTTCTACCTGTTCTCCTGGCCGACTTCCCCGTCCTGGCTCTACCGGCTGACCCAAGGCGTGCACGTGACGCTGGGGATCGTGCTGGTGCCCGTGCTGCTCGCGAAGCTGTGGTCGGTCATTCCGAAGCTGTTCGAGTGGCCCCCGATCCGCTCGGCGAGCCACGCCCTCGACCGCTTGTCGCTGATCCTGCTGGTCGGCGGCGTCGGCTTCGAGTTCGTCACCGGCATCCTCAACGTCCAGTTGCATTACGTCTTCCCCGGCTCCTTCTACACGCTGCACTTCTACGGGGCCTGGGTGTTCATCGGCGCCTTCGTGGTGCACGTGACCTTCCGGCTGCCCAGGGCGCTGCGGGCCGTCAGGCACAGG
Organism: Streptomyces sp. NPDC006463; assembly: GCF_042870715.1. Taxonomy (NCBI): domain Bacteria; kingdom Bacillati; phylum Actinomycetota; class Actinomycetes; order Kitasatosporales; family Streptomycetaceae; genus Streptomyces; species Streptomyces sp. NPDC006463. Next base: position 751,315 of record NZ_JBIAHP010000001.1, read on the forward strand.
TTCCAAAAGCCCGCGGCGGGTACCGAGGAGGCGGTCGGGCTGGTCTCGCCGCGGCCTGCGGAGCCGACCATCTCGCGCCGGGGCGCCGTGGCCATGGTCGGGCTCGGGTCGATGACCCTGCTGGTGGTCACTGCGGGGCAGAGCATCGGCGGATGGTGGCGGCAGACGGCGTTGCTGGCACCGCACGGCCGGGACCCGGGCTCGGGCCCGAACGGCTTCCAGGTCAACAAGACCGCCGCCTCGGTCGGCGTCCGGCCCAGCGACATCGGTCCCGCCTGGCGGCTGACCGTACGCGGCGCCGGACAGCAGGTCGACCTGACGTACGAGCAGCTGCTGGCCATGACGCAGCGCGAGGCGGCCCTGCCGATCGCGTGTGTGGAAGGCTGGTCGACCCCTGACCAGCTGTGGAGCGGGGTCCGGCTCACCGATCTGGCCGCCGCCGTCGGGCTCGGCGGGCACACGCCCGAGGTCCTGGTGGAGTCGGTGCAGCGCGGCGGCTCGTTCCGTTCGGCCGTGCTGCGCGACAACCAGGTCCGCGACAGCCGCTCGCTCCTGGCCGTCCGGGTCAACGGAGCGGTCCTCTCGCCCGACCACGGCTATCCGGCGCGGATCATCGTCCCCGGGGCTCCCGGGGTGCACAACACCAAGTGGGTCACCCGTCTGACGTTCGGAGAACCGGCATGACCGCTTCGACCGTCTTCCGCCGCCGCTACGGCGCCTCCCCGCTGCACCTGCTCCTCGTCCTGGTCTCCTTCGCCCTCGCCGCCTACGCCGGACTGCGCCTGTTCGAAGGGGACACGCTCGGCGTGGCCATCTGGTTCGTCGGGGCGGCCCTCCTCCACGACCTGGTACTGCTTCCCCTGTATGCGGTGACCGACCGGGCGGTGCAGGCACTGTTCACCCACGGCCGGGATGACGACCGGCCCGCGCCACGGGTGAGCGTGAACTACGTCCGTGTGCCCGCGTTCGTCTCCGGTGTCCTGCTGCTGGTCTGGTGGCCGCTGGTCTTCCGCCAGGTCGGGCACTTCACGGCCGCGACCGCCCTCCCGGCGGACGGCTTCCTGGCCCGGTGGATGCTGATCACCGCGGCCCTGTTCGCGGCCTCGGCAGTGGTCCTGGTCGTACGGACCTGGCACCGGAGCCGCCGCCCCGGCACCCGGTCGTGATCACGGCGGGGGACAGAGGCCGCCGCCCCCTGCGTCAGCCGCTCGCGCGGCGCCAGGGGATCTCGGCCCACACCTGCTTGCCGCCGCTGAGCGGCACCGAGCCCCAGGCCATCGAAGTCGCCTCGACGATGAGCAGCCCGCGGCCGCCGGTCGACTCCCAGCTCACCGACACCGGTTTGACGGGGCTGCGCGGCGACGCGTCGTTCACTGCGATCCGCAGCCGGTCCGTCGACAGGGTCAGATCCATCCCCACCTCGCCCTGGGTGTGCGCGATGGCGTTGGTGACCAGCTCGGACACGACCAGCAGAGCCGCGTCGAGTTCCTCCACCACTCCCCAGGAGCGCAGGGTGCGTGCGGTGAAGCGGCGCGCGTGCAAGACCGCCTTGGGCAGCCGCCACACCGTCCAGTGGCTCCGCATGGGCCTGCCCTGCGTGCCGTCGTAGCGCAGCAACAGCAACGCCACGTCGTCGTCGCGACGGCCCACACCCAAGACCAACTCGTCGGCCACCCCTCCGGCATCGACCGGGTCGGCCGCGGCGAGCACGTCACACACCCGCCGCATGCCCTCCTCCAGAGGCAGCCTGGCGGACTCGACCAGGCCGTCCGTCAGCAGAACGAGCAGGGTTCCGGGGAGCAGCCCCACCTCGGTCATGGGGAATTCGGCTTCTGCGAGCACGCCCAGTGGGGGCCCGCCCTCGACCGCCATCTCCTCGGCGACGCCGTCGGGATGGCGCAGTATCGGCGGCAGGTGGCCGGCCCGTACGACCCTGGCGATGCCCTCCTCCATGTCCAGGTCCACATACCCGCAGGTGGCGAACAGATCGGTCTCCATGCCGACGAGCAGACGGTTGGCCCGCGCGACCACCACATCGGGCGGGTGGCCCTCCACCGCGTAGGCCCTGACCGCCGTACGCATCTGGCCCATGATGGTGGCGGCTCCCGCGCTGTGCCCCTGTACGTCCCCGATGACGAACGCCACATGACCGTCGCCGAGCGGGATGACGTCGTACCAGTCGCCGCCGACCTCAAGTCCCGCCGTCGCGGGCAGGTAACGGGCGACAGCCACCCCGCCCGGCAGCTCCGGGAGCTTACGGGGGAGCAGACTGCGCTGGAGCATGGTGGCGAGTTCGCGGCTCGCGTCCAGTCCGTGGGCGCGTACCAGAGCCTGCCCCACCAGCCCCGCGGTCGCCGTGAGCAGCGACCGCTCCTCCGGTCCGAACCGGTGCTCCGCGTCCCACCCCACCAGACACACCCCGACGATCCTGCCTTCGGCGGGAAGCGGCAGCACCGCGAGACCACCGGGCCCGACGCCCAGGAGACCAGGCTCCAGAGCCGCGCCCGGCGGCCACAGACTCATGTGCCCCCCACGCAGCGCGCTCTGCAGGGTGGGCAGGCCGCTGAGCGACACGTCGGGCCACTCGGACCGCCATTCCGAGCGCCAGACCTCGGGCCAGGCATCCGGGTCCGGAGGGTCGAGGGCGGTGACGATGAGCCGCTCGGGCTCCAGTTCACCGACCGCGACCCGGGAGGCGCCGAGCGGCTCGCGCAGGGCGGCGACCACCAGTCGGCTGACCTCCCGGATGGTCGCCGCTCCCGCCAGCGTGGCCGACAGCCGCTGCACGAGGGAGACCTCGTCGGCGCTGGGGCGCAGATAGGTGGCATCGGCCACCACGCCCAGGACGCGCTGCGGTGTGCCATCGGAGTCCACCTCCACACGGCAGCGCAGCCCCAGCCAGCGCAGCTCGCCGTTCGGGCGGCGGATACGGAACGCCAGCTGCTGCCCTGCGGCGCCCAGCCGGTCCGGCTCCACGATCGCCATCAGTGCCGGCATGTCGTCGGGGACGGCGCAGGCGAGCAGGGTCTCCACCTGCCCGTCGAACTGCTCGGGAGGCAGACCGAGCAGTTCCAGCACGTGCGCGTGGGCCTCCATTCGGCCGGTGCCCAGTTCCAGGATGAACGCGCCGCCTTGGTGGGGCACGAGGGACTGACCCAGATGTGACTGCGGGGCTTTGCGCCCGGCGAAGCGAGCGGCGACCGATTCGAGTCCGGCGGCCACCTGATCGGCGTAGAGCTCCAGAAGGCTGCGGTCGTCGGCGCTGAAGCCGTCCCCGACGTCGCCGGCGACGATCAGGCACCCGAGCTCCTGGTCGCCGTGTCCCAGTGGCAGCGCGCCCAGCGAGATCTTGGCGGGCGAGTTGGGGGCACCGTCCCGGACCCGGGTGGGGAAGTGGTGGGGATCATCCTCGATGAACGTGGCGAGTTCCTTGGGAGTCAGCCACAGCGGGCGGCCGGAGCGGAACGCATTGGCGGCGGGTGAATGGCCGGCCACGGCGAGGATCGCGGGCAGTCCGTAGAGGACGCCGCGGTTTCCGGTCAGCTCGGCCAGATGGAGCTCCCTGTTCTGGTCGGCGACCACGTAGACAGCGGCGAGCTCAGCCCCGCAGAACGCAAAGCGATGTCTGGTCACTGTCCGTATCGCCTCCTCCCGAGGACCTCCGGCCGACCGCCCTCCCTCCATGCTGTCGCGCCCGGGACCGTTCGGGCGAGTCGGAACACGGGCCGGAGCGGCCGGTGCCGCCTGCGCTGCGCGGATCGAGCGGTCACGGGGCGGGAGCGGCCACGGCCAGCGTACGGCGATCAAGGCGGTGGGGGTCTGGGGGGCTGAACGGGCGGTGCCCGCGAGAACCAGGCCTGGGCACCGCCCGCTCCTTCACCGCCGCCGCCCAGCACCTCGCCTTCGGTACCGGACTCCACCAGTGCGTCGGCGCCGCCTTCGCACGCGCCGAGATCGAGACCGTCGCCGGCATGCTCCTGCCCCTGCTGGACCAGTCCGCTACAGCCCCGGCTTCCACTACCGGGAGACCGGCCTGTACACCCGCGGTCCCGCCTCCCTGTCCCCGGACTTCACTCCCGTCCACGCGGGCGGCACCGGCCACGGCTGACGCCCTACCCCGCCGGGCGAAAGAAGGAGGGGCCGGACCGGCACCACACGTGCCTCGTGACCGTCTTCATGAGGCGGGCACCGGTGCGCGGTGCCTCCGGGCACGGGCTGTCCGGCGCCGGGACAAGGGGAATCGGGAGCCGCCATGGTGTCCGTGGGAGAAAGACTCAGCACGGCGCGGGTTCGGGCCTTCATCGGCCGGGACGAGCAACTCGCGCGATTCGGGGAGGCTTTGGCCGGCGATCCGCAGGCGCCGTTCGCGTTCTACGTGTACGGGCCGGGCGGCATCGGGAAGTCGACACTGCTGCGTCGTCTGGCGGACCACGCTCGTGCGGCGGGACGACGGCTCGTCGAACTGGACGGCCGCTTCGTCAGCCGGGACCCGGCCGATTTCGAGCGCGCGGCCGGTCCTCTCCTGGAGGTTCCCGGCACGGTCCTGGTCGTGGACTCCTTCGAGCGTTGCCAGTGGCTGGAGAGCTGGCTGTGGCAACACTTCCTGCCCCGTGCCGCGGACGGCACCCTGGTCGTCCTGGCCGGCCGGCTCGCACCGCAGCCGCAGTGGGCCGCCGACCCCGCCTGGGCCGGACTCCTGGACGTGACCGAACTGGAGCCGTTCTCCGACGATCAGGCGCGGAGCCTGCTGGCCGCAGCGCAGCTCCGCCCCGAGCTGCGCAGCCGGGTACTGCGATTCGCCGGAGGCAACCCACTGGCCCTGTCGCTCGCGGCAGCCGCGGGGTCGACGGGGTGCGGCGAGGAGGAGGTCTGGGCCCCCTCGGCGGACATCCTGCGCACCCTGCTGGCGGGGTTGATCGGTGAGGTGCCCACCGCGGCTCACCGCCGCGCCCTGGAGGTGGCGGCACAGGCGTACGCGACCTCCGAGGAACTCCTCTCCGCGGTGCTGCCCGAGGAAGACGCCCACCTCCTCTTCTCCTGGCTGAGGGACCTGCCCTTCATGGAGTCCACGCACCGTGGGCTCCACCCCCACGACGCCGCACGCGAGACCCTGGCCGCCGACCTGCGATGGCGGGCGCCCACGGCCTTCGCCGCGATGCGCCGGCGCCTGGCGGAGGAGTACCTGCGCGTACTGCGCGAGGCACCCGAGGAGCGGGTGTGGACCGTCACCGACGAGCTCTTCTACCTCTTCCGGGAGGGCGAGACCCTGGCGCGAACGCGCACCTGGTCCCGCGAGGACGAGGTGCACGACCGCCCGCTGCACCCGGGCGACCTCGCCGTCGTGCTGCGCATGGCGACGGAAACCGAAGGGGCGGCTTCCGCGGAACTGGTCCGCTACTGGGCGCAGCGCCAGCCGCAGGCCTTCAGCGTCTACCGCCTCGTGAGCACGGGCCGCATCGTGGCGTTCACGGCCCGACTGGCTCTGCCGGCCCCTCCCGACCCCCAGGACCTGGCCACCGATCCCGTCGTCGCCGCAGCGTGGAAGCACACCGAAACCACCGCTCCGGTGAGCCCCGGCGAACACATCGGCATAAGCCGCTTCTCGGTCTACCCGGAGCGCTACCAGGTGCCCTCGCGCGTCATCGACCTGAGCAGTTCCCGCGCCCAGGCGGAATCCGCCCGTGCCCGCGGCCGCGCCTACGGCTTCGCCGTCTTCCAGGACGCCGAGACCTGGGCCGAGCGCGTCAAGGGCACGCTCAGCGATACCGGGGCACGACCGCGAGTCGGTGAGCACACCTACGGGCTGTTCAGCGTCGACTGGCGCCGGGAACCCGTGGAGATCTGGCTCCGCCGCTTCATGTCGGCCACCGAGGTACCCGTCCGGTCGGAACCCTCGCCCGTGTCGCGCGCCGCGTTCGACCAGGCCGTGCGGGAAGCGCTGACGCACTGGCGCGATGCGGGCGCCTTCGCCGCCGGTGCGCTGATGCGCGCCCGTCTCGCGGCCGACCTCGGTGAGCCCGTCGAGGAGTTGCGCGCCTTGCTGCGCCAGGCTGTCGACGACCTCGCCCAGGACCCGCGCGGCGTACGGGCCCGCGAGGCCCTGACGGCGGGCTACTTCTCCGGTGCGCCCACCCAGGAAGCAGCGGCCCGCCGTCTCGGCCTTCCGTACGGCACCTACCGGCGCCACCTGCGCCAGGGCCTCGACCTGCTGTGCGAGGCCCTGTGGCAGCGGGAACTGCACGGCCCCGTCAAGGGTTCGTAGCCGGCGCCCTTCCCGGTACGGCGGACGCGGGCTGCCCTGACGCGATGCGCTCCGGAGCTCGGCGTCCGTACCGTCCGCCGACACACGGCTGCGCGCGGCCGATGGACGGGTGCGGACAGGACTGGACAGTCCCGGCCCGTTTTCAGCCTGGAAAGTGGACAGCGTCCCGCACGAGTCTGTGCGCCATGAACCTCCCACGCGCACGGACCGCCCTCGCGCCGCCCGCACCTCGGCCGAGAGCCGCGCTCGCGGCGCTCGCCGCAGCCCAGTTCACGGTCATGCTCGCCACTTCGATCGTGAATGTGGCTCTTCCGCAGATCGGCGCCGGGGTGGGTCTGTCGGACGGCGGAACCACCTGGGTGGTCAACGCCTACGGCCTGGCGTTCGGGGCACTGCTCCTGGCGGGCGGCCGGGCGGCCGATCTCCTCGGGCGCCGTCGGGTGCTGGTCCTCGGTCTCGCGCTGTTCGCCGTGGCCTCGCTGCCGGCGGGACTGGCCGCCTCCGCGAACGTGCTCATCGCGGCGCGTGCCGTTCAGGGCCTCGGTGCCGCGGCCATCGCCCCGGCCGCGCTCGCCCTGGCGATGGACCTGTTCCCGCCCGGACCCGGGCGGGGCAGAGCACTGGGGGTGTGGGGCGCGGTCTCCGGTGCGGGAGGGGCGGGCGGCGTCCTGCTGGGTGGTGCCTTGACCCGGGCCTGGGGCTGGCCCTGGATCTTCCATTCGGTGGCGCTCGGGACTGCACTGGTCCTGGTCGCCGTGGTGGTGCTGGTGCCACGGACGGCCGTTCGGACGACCGGGCGGTTCGACCTGCTGGGCACCGTCGTCGTCACCGTCGCCCTGACCTGCCTGGTCTGGGGACTGACGACCGCACGCGGCGCCGGCTGGACGGACGCCCGGGTGCTGGGCGCGCTCGTCGTCGCCGCCGCGCTGCTCGCGGCCTTCACCGTGATCGAGCTGCGCCGACCGAACGCGCTGATACCGCCACGCCTGTTCACCACCGGCCGGGTCGCCGCGGGCAACCTGCTGATGGCACTGCTGGGGTCCGTGTGGATCGCGCTGTTCTTCTTCCTGCCGCTCTACCAGCAACAGGTCCTCGGGTCGGATCCCCTGGTCACCGGAGCCGGTCAACTCCCCCTCGCCGCGGCCAATATGCTCGGCGCGGCCCTGGCACCCCGGATCTCCCGGCGCATCGGCGCCGCCACGGCGTTGACCGCGGCCCTGTTCACCGAGGCCGCGGGCCTGCTGTGGCTGTCCCGGATCAGCGCCCACGGCAGCTACGTCACGGACGTGCTCGGTCCGAGCATCCTGGTCGGTCTGGGTCTGAGCATCGCCTTCGTCCAGCTCACCGCGCTCGCCGTGGAAGGCGTCCCGCCGCAGGACGCGGGGCTGGCCGGCGGCCTGGTGAACACCACCCGCCAGGTCGGAGGTGCGATCGGCCTCGCCGCACTGGCGACCCTGGCCGGTTCCGTCACCGCACACGCCGCCGTCCACCAGCCGCGCCTGGAGGCGCTCACCGCCGGCTACCGCACCGCCTTCACGGTCTCGGCCTCGGTCCTGGCCGCCACCGCGCTCCTCGCACTGTTCCTCGCCCGCCGCCGCGCCGGCCCGCGCACCGCAACCGCCTCCACCCGCCCGGCCTCCGACCCGAAAACCTCCCCCCGCCCCTCTCGGACCGGCTGAACCCCTGGATCAGCCGCACCACCGGCACATCTTTCGAAATCATCGGACCAACCGAAGGAAGTCTCCTGCCATGACTGCCGACAAGCCGTACCTGACCGGTCACTTCACCCCCGTCACCGACGAGATCACCGCCACCGGCCTCACCGTCGAGGGCGCCCTGCCCACCGAGCTGACCGGCCGGCTGCTGCGCAACGGCCACAACCCCAAGCCCGGGGTCACCCCGACGCACTGGTTCAAGGGCAGCGGCATGGTCCACGGGATCCGGCTGCGCGAGGGCCGGGCGGAGTGGTACCGCAACCGCTGGGTGCACACCCCCGCCCTGGAGGGTGCCCCGTACATGACGGAGAAGGGCCCCGACCTGACGGCCAGCGCCGCCGGCACCCACGTCATCGAACACGGCGGTCGCCTCCTCGCCCTGTGCGAGGCGAACCTCCCCTTCGAACTCACCCCGGAGCTGGAGACGGTCGGAGCGCACGACTTCCGCGGCAAGCTGCGGACCGCGATGACCGCGCACCCCAAGGAGGACCCGGTGACGGGGGAGCTGCACTTCTTCGGATCCTCCCCGTTCCCGCCGTTCCTGACGTACTACGTCGCCGATGCCAAGGGCGAGATCGTCGACAGCGCCGAGGTCCCGGGTGCGACCGCCTCCCTCAAGCACGACTTCGCCCTCACCCGTAACCACGTGGTCTTCGTCGAGGGCAACGTCACCTTCGACCCGACCGAGCGCTCCGGCATCCCCTACGGCTGGAGCGACCAGCAGCTGTCGCGCATCGGCGTCATGCCGCGCGGCAGCGACGGCGCCGGCCGCACCCGCTGGTTCTCCATCGAACCGGGCAACATGCTCCACGTCGCCAACGCCTACGAGGACGGCCAGGGCCGCATCGTCCTGGAAGGCCCCACCGTGGACCGCGAGGGATTCCGGCTGTCCTGGAACTGGTGGGTCGGCGCTCCCGGGCGGGGTACCGAGCCCGTCGCCCGCTCCTACACACGCCGCTGGGTGGTCGACATGGCCTCCGGTACCGTCGACGAGCAGATCATCGACGACCTCGCGGTGGAGTTCCCCACCCTCAACGAGGGCTACCTGGGCGCCGAGAACCGCTACCAGTACGCCATCTCGTTCCCCGACGAGAAGGGCTTCGGCGGCTACGGCGTCGTCAAGTACGACCGAACCACCGGCGCCCGCCGCATTCGCCAGGTCGGTGACGCCCGCATGCCCGGCGAAGCGGTCTTCGTCCCCGCGGCCGGGGCCGCGGGCGAGGACGACGGCTACCTCCTGACCGTCGTCTCCGACCTCAAGCAGGATGCCTCGCAATTGCTGGTCCTCGACGCCTCCGGCCTCGACCACATCGCCACCGTCCACCTGCCCCACCGGGTGAGCGCCGGACTCCACGGCTCCTGGATCCCCGACACCGCCCTGGAGGGCACCGAGGGCTGACGCGGCGACGTCGAGGAGACCCGCCCCTGCCGGCCCGCGAGACATTCGCGGGCCGGCACCGCTGCAGCTCCGACCTCCCCCGGCCTCGGATCCGATCGGTTCGCGAGACACCGGGGTCAATCTCTTGACCTGTGTGGCCTGAGCCACTAGCTTGCGGTAATTGTCGACCCATAACGACCGGAAGGAGGCGACCGACGGATGTACACCAGCTCTGATCTTGGTCGCCTCGCCCAGTGCACGGTCTGGGTTCCGGGTCGGATCGCGCACGGCAGCTAGCACGCCGTTCTGATGTGCCCGTTCGTGGCACGTCATGTGCCCGTTCGTGGCACTTTCCGGGTTTCCCGTCACCACCTTCCGGCACGTCGCTGTTGCGTGCCTTTCTGCGCCCGCTCCTCCCCCGCGTGGCGCGCCTGAACACAGAAAGCTGCCTGAAATTGGCGAACATGACGCATCGACCGATCACGCACGGAAACGAAGGCCTGCCATGGTAGCGGCGCGGATCACGGTCAACGGGAAAGAAGCACCGATTTCACCGGCTGCGCCCCACACCACAGCGCTTGATTTCCTGCGCGAGCGTGGCCTCACCGGAACCAAGGAGGGCTGCGCCGAGGGTGAGTGCGGCGCCTGTTCGATCCTGGTGGCCCGCCCCGGAGTGAACAAGCCCACCGACTGGGTGGCGGTCAACGCCTGCCTGGTCCCGGCCGCGGCGCTCGACGGTCAGGAGATCATCACCTCCGAGGGTCTCGCCACCCCCGGCGAGCCCGGCACACCGGCCACCCTGCACCCGGTGCAGGAGGAGATGGCGGTCCGTGGCGGCTCCCAGTGCGGATACTGCACCCCGGGATTCATCTGCAGCATGGCCGCCGAGTACTACCGGCCCGACCGCTGCGCGCACGCGGAGTCGGGCGACGGCACGGACTCGGCCGACAGTGCCGACGCCGAGCACGGTCCGAACGGTTTCGATCTGCACTCGCTGAGCGGAAACCTGTGCCGGTGCACCGGCTACCGCCCGATCCGCGATGCCGCGTTCGCCGTCGGTGCGCCCACGGACGAGGACCCGCTGGCGCAGCGTCGCGAGCAGTCCCCGCCCGCACCGGTCGCCACCGAATACACCCAGGACGACAGCACGTTCCTGCGGAAGAACACCCTGGCCGAAACGCTGCGGTTGCTGCGCGAGCGGCCCGACGCGGTGGTGGTCGCCGGCTCCACCGACTGGGGCGTCGAGGTGAACATCCGTTCCCGACGGGCCGATTGCGTGGTCGGTATCGACCGGCTGTCCGAGCTGCGGGAGCTGCGGGTCGAAGCCGACCACATCGAGATCGGTGCGGCGCTGACGCTCACCGAGATCGAACGCCGTCTCGACGGCGACGTGCCGCTGCTGGCAGATCTGTTCCCGCAGTTCGCGTCCCGGCTCATCCGCAACGGTGCGACCCTCGGCGGCAACCTGGGTACCGGCTCGCCCATCGGTGACAGCCCGCCGGTGCTGCTCGCGCTGGAGGCAACGGTGGTGCTCGCCGACGCCGACGGTGAGCGCGAGGTCCCGCTGGCGGACTACTTCACCGGCTACCGGCAGAGCGTGCGGCGTCCCGGCGAGCTGATCCGCTCGGTACGCATCCCGCTGCCGCTGTCGCCGGTCGTGGCCTTCCACAAGATCGCCAAGCGGCGCTTCGACGACATCTCCAGCGTGGCGGTCGCTTTCGCGCTCGACATCGAGGACGGGATCGTCCGCAAGGCACGCATCGGCCTCGGCGGCGTGGCCGCCACCCCGATCCGTTCCTTCGCCACCGAGGCGGCCCTGGAGGGCAAGCCGTGGTCGACGGAGACCGTCGAGGCCGCGGCCCGGGAGCTGCGGGGCGAGGGCACGCCGATGAGCGATCATCGCGCCAGCTCGCTCTACCGTTCCGCGATGCTGGGCCAGAGCCTGCTGAAGCTGTACGCGCAAACCACTGAGGCGGTGTCGTCATGAGCCATTTGTCCGAACGCCCTGAGAAGCCTGTCGTAGGCGTCTCGATGCCGCACGAGAGTGCCACCCTGCACGTCACCGGCACCGCGCTGTACACCGACGACCTGGTCCACCGCACCAAGGACGTCCTGCACGCCTACCCGGTCCAGGTCATGAAGGCGCACGGCAGGATCATCGCGCTGCGTACCGAGCCCGCGCTCGCCGTGCCGGGCGTGGTCCGCGTGCTGACCGGTGCCGACGTGCCCGGTGTCAACGACGCCGGAATGAAGCACGACGAGCCGCTCTTCCCCGACGAGGTCATGTTCTACGGCCATGCGGTCGCCTGGGTGCTCGGCGAGACCCTGGAGGCGGCCCGGCTCGGTGCGGCGGCCGTCGAGGTGGAACTCGACGAACTGCCCTCCGTGGTCACGCTGCAGGACGCCATCGCGGTCGAGAGCTTCCACGGCGCTCGGCCCCTGATGGTGACCGGCGACGTCGACGCCGGATTCGCCGACTCCGCGCACGTGTTCACCGGCGAGTTCCAGTTCTCCGACCAGGAGCACTTCTACCTGGAGACGCACGCCGCCCTGGCCCACATCGACGAGGCCGAGCAGGTGTTCATCCAGAGCAGCACCCAGCACCCCTCGGAGACCCAGGAAATCGTCGCGCATGTGCTCGGTCTGCACAGCCACGAGGTGACCGTGCAGTGTCTGCGGATGGGCGGCGGCTTCGGCGGCAAGGAAATGCAGCCGCACGGGTTCGCGGCCATCGCCGCGCTCGGCGCCAAGCTGACCGGCCGGCCGGTCCGGGTACGGCTCAACCGCACCCAGGACCTGACCATGTCCGGCAAGCGCCACGGCTTCCACGCCCAGTGGAAGATCGGCTTCGACGCCGACGGCCGTATCCGGGCCCTGGACGCCACGCTGACCGGCGACGGCGGCTGGAGCCTGGACCTCTCCGAGCCCGTGGTGGCCCGTGCGCTGTGCCACATCGACAACACGTACTGGATTCCCAACGCGCGCATCGCCGGTCGCATCGCCAAGACCAACAAGGTCTCCAACACCGCCTTCCGCGGCTTCGGCGGACCGCAGGGCATGCTGGTCATCGAAGACATCATGGGCCGGTGCGCGCCGCTGCTCGGCCTGGATCCGATGGAGCTGCGGGAGCGCAACTTCTACCAGCAGGGCCAGGCGACGCCGTACGGTCAGACGGTCGGGCACCCCGAACGGATCTCCGCCGTCTGGAACCAGGTTCTGGACAACGGGGGCATCGCCGACCGCAAGCGGGAGATCGCGGCCTACAACGCCGCGCACCCGAACACCAAGCGGGCGCTCGCGATCACCGGCATCAAGTTCGGCATCTCGTTCAACCTCACCGCCTTCAACCAGGCCGGTGCGCTGGTGCTGGTCTACAAGGACGGTTCCGTCCTGATCAACCACGGCGGCACCGAGATGGGCCAGGGCCTGCACACCAAGATGCTGCAGGTGGCCGCGACCACGCTGGGCATCCCGCTGCACAAGGTGCGGCTGGCCCCGACGCGGACCGACAAGGTGCCCAACACCTCTGCCACCGCCGCCAGTTCCGGTGCGGACCTCAACGGTGCCGCGGTGAAGAACGCCTGCGAGCAGATTCGCGAGCGGCTGCTCCAAGTGGCCGGCACCCAGCTGGGTACGAACGCCTCGGACGTGCGCATCGTCGAGGGCGTCGCACGCGGCCTCGGCAGCGACAAGGAACTGGCCTGGGACGACCTGGTGCGCACCGCGTACTTCCAGCGGGTCCAGTTGTCGGCGTCCGGTTACTACCGGACCGAGGGTCTGCACTGGGACGCGAAGGCGTTCCAGGGCTCGCCGTTCAAGTACTTCTCCTACGGCGCCGCCGCGGCCGAGGTGGAGGTGGACGGCTTCACCGGCGCGTACCGCATCCGGCGCGTGGACATCGTGCACGATGTCGGCGACAGCCTGTCCCCGATGATCGACATCGGTCAGGTCGAGGGCGGCTTCGTGCAGGGCGCGGGCTGGCTGACGCTCGAAGACATGCGGTGGGACACCAGTGACGGGCCGAACCGCGGCCGGCTGCTGACCCAGGCCGCGAGTACCTACAAGCTGCCGAGCTTCTCCGAGATGCCCGAGGAGTTCAACGTCATGCTGATGGAGAACGCCACCGAAGAGGGCGCCGTGTACGGGTCCAAGGCAGTGGGTGAGCCTCCGCTGATGCTGGCGTTCTCGGTGCGAGAGGCGCTGCGGCAGGCGGCCGCCGCGTTCGGGCCGAGCGGGGTCAGCGTCGAGTTGGCCTCGCCTGCGACGCCGGAAGCGGTGTACTGGGCGATCGAGGAGGCCCGCCGGGGCGCTGCCTCCCAGAACGGTCATGCCGACATCGGCCAGGTCCGAACCGACGCAAAAGCGTTGAGTGGTGCCTGACATGACGTGGGTCGCCGCGGTCGCACGGTTGCGGGCACGCCGGGAAGCCGGCGTGCTGGTGACCGTCGCGACCGTGCGCGGCCATGCCCCGCGAGACGCCGGTGCGAAGCTGGTGGTGGGGCAGAGTGAGACGTGGGGCTCGATCGGCGGGGGCAATGTAGAGGCCGTCGCGATCGATCGGGCCCGGGAGATGATCGCCGCGTCCAAGCCTGAGCCGGAGCTGATCGATTTCGCCCTGAACGACAAAGTGACCAACCAACATGGCGTGCAGTGCTGCGGCGGCACGGTCTCGGTGCTGCTCGAACCCCTGCCGGTGGTACGGGCGGTGGCAGTCTTCGGCGTGGGGCACGTCGGGCTGGAACTGGCGCGCATCCTGGCACGTCAGGACCTCGACCTCCATCTGATCGACACCCGCTCCGACATGCTCACCAAGGAGCGGCTCGACGTGCTGGCGGACGCGGTGGCACAGGTGCACGTGCATCACACGCCATTGCTGCCCGAGGAGGTGCTGGAGGATCTGCCGCGCGGCACCCACATCCTGATCATGACCCATGATCACGCCGAGGACGCCGCTCTGTGCGACGCCGCCTTGCGCACCACCCATCTCGGCTCCATCGGTCTGATCGGTTCGGCGGCCAAGTGGGTGCGGTTCCGCAAACGCCTCTCCACCGAGGGCGGTCACGACGAGGCCACCATCGATCGGATCAAGACCCCGATCGGGCTGGCCGACATCACCGGCAAGGAACCGGCGACGATCGCCGTGAGCGTCGCTGCCGATTTGCTGCGCACCTTCGAAACCGAGGGCGACTGACTCTCCAGCCGCATAGACAGGGGTGCCCCGCGCTCGTGCGAACGCACACATGCTCGGGGCACCCTTCGTCGGTCACGCGGTGAAGGAAAAGCAAAAGCCCCAGGTCACGGAAAGTGAGTCCTGAGGCTTTCACAGAGCCGCCTTGCCGGCCAGCCGGCCGCCGGCCGCCTCCCGGGCCCTGCTCCTGCGTCGCGTGACGACGAGGTCCCTGGAGACGACCCCCGGGACGGCGGATGACCCGGTCAGTAGTCGATGCGGTCGGACTTGGCCAGCCACGCGTCGAACGGCGCCGTACGGTTCGGCATGTCCACCCGCTCGATCGTCATCGGCCACAGCTCCGCGGGCCGCTTTTCGAACAGGTCGTAGAACTTGCGGTCGTCGAAACCGGCCACCGCGGCGTCATCCCGATCAGCGGCGAAGATGATCCGGTCGACTCTCGCCCACAGCGCAGAGGAAAGACACATCGGACACGGCTCACACGAGGTGACCAGGACGCAGCCCTCTAGCGAGAAGGTGCCCAGCTCTTTGCAGGCGGCACGGATCGCGGTCACCTCGCCATGGGCCGTCGGGTCCAGGTTCGAGGTGACGTTGTTGTTCCCGATCGCGACAATTTCGCCACCCTTGGCGATCAGTGCGCCGAACGGACCGCCGCCGTTCCTCACGCTGTTGGTGGCAAGGCCGATGGCCTCGTCCATCCAGCTGCGCTCGAGCTCCTGGATGCTCTTCTCTTGGATGTGCGCGGTCATGGTCACTCCTATGTCGCAGACGGTGGGGATTCCCCGGGTGCTCTGCCGTGCGGGACACCGCACGGCAGAGCACCCGGGGCAACAGGTGGGGCTCCGCGGGTGCCGCCTTGGGACCAGCTCGGTCGGCGACACCCGCGGTGATCAGCGCGGCGGGGCGCCGACCATGCGCTCCGGTGAGACCGGGGTGTGGTACTCGGGGTGCGGCTTGGGCAGCATGTCGTCGAGCGCGGCCTGCTCCGGGTCGGTGATCGACTCACTGAGGTCCTGCGTGGTGCGGACGGAAGAAGTCTGAGTCGTCATCAGGAACCTCCACTGTCCCTTCCGTGCCTGTTCACATGCTGTCAATGCGGAATAGCGCAAGTACATCCGCCAGGCCGTTTGGCGGGAAGTCACCGAACCCATGAAGGAGTTGGCTGGTCGACCGGCTGCTCTTGTAGAGACGTATGAAAGGCAGGGTCCGGTGAGGGATCCGGGGCCGGCCTCACACCCGCCCTGCCGCTTTGGCGGCCGATGGGGCGTACTCCTCCCGCGCCAACCGTGCCTATCTGCACAGGGACAAGACGGGGCGCCAGGCCCTGCCATTCCGGATGGCGTTGCTGGACCTCGCGGTACGCCAGCCCCCCAGGCCCCGAAGTGGCGGGAAAGCCGGGCCAAGACCTCCCCCGCGTGCCGAACCCCCACTTCGCTCCCCGCCACCGGCCGGAGCATTAAGGGTGGGTCAACTGAACCTTAAGGCTGCCTGGTCTCCTCGCCTCCGCGTCGATCAAGACGGTCGGCACGAGCGCTGCACGAATCGATCACCATCGGCGGCAAGGCTTCCACCTGCGTCTTTGAACGTGCTCCATGAGCGCCGAGCCGCCGTGGCATGCCGCGCAGCGCCCAAAACCTCATCGCCGCTGGATTTGTAACGCGGCGACAAGGACTGACCTGGCGTGTGATGTCGGGCGTATGCAGGACGGGGGGGGACACAGCGTCCATCGGATCGAGGAGTGTCAATGTCCCGGAAGCGGACTATGAGTTTTAAGAAGAAGCTCGTGCTCTCTGTCGTCACCGGAGCCCTGGTGACCGGAGGGGTCATCGCCACGGTGGCGACCGGCAATGCCGCCGCCCCCGACGTCGTGTGTCCGGGGTCGACGGTGACGTTGTCGGGCGAGGCGGGTGCCCCGGCGGCAACCAGTGGGACCTTCCCGGTGGGAACGAAGCTGAAGGTGACCAACCTCGACAACGGCCAGGCCACAACGGTCACGGTGAACGGCCCGTCAGGCAGCTGCGTACTCCTGAACAACGCAGCCTTCGACAAAGTCCGCGAACCCGGCAAGAACCTGATCCGACGAGCTCGCATCGAACGCGTGGCCGGCAGCGACGCACCCGCCAGTGCGACAGCCACACCCACCGCGGCAGCAGGACAGGCACCCCCGGCCACCGGAGAGGTCGTGTGCCCCGGATCGACAGTGACACTGTCCGGCGAGGCGGGTGCCCCGGCGGCAACCAGCGGGACCTTCCCCGTGGGAACGAAGCTGAAGGTGACCAACCTCGACAACGGCCAGGCCACAACGGTCACGGTGAACGGCCCGTCAGGCAGCTGCGTACTCCTGAACAACGCAGCCTTCGACAAAGTCCGCGAACCCGGCAAGAACCTGATCCGACGAGCTCGCATCGAACGCGTGGCCAGCAGCGACGCACCCGCCAGTGCGACAGCCACACCCACCGCGGCAGCAGGACAGGCACCCCCGGCCACCGGAGAGGTCGTGTGCCCCGGATCGACAGTGACACTCTCGGGCCAGTCGGGTGCCCCGGCGGCAACCAGCGGGACCTTCCCCGTGGGAACGAAGCTGAAGGTGACCAACCTCGACAACGGCCAAGCCACAACGGTCACGGTGAACGGCCCGTCAGGCAGCTGCGTACTCCTGAACAACGCAGCCTTCGACAAGGTCCGCGAACCCGGCAAGAACCTGATCCGACGGGCCCGCATCGAACGCGTGGGCTGAGCGACCAGGGCCGTATCGGGGCCGGTGAAGCCATGGCGGGGGCACGGGACACGCCGTCCCCGGCACGGCACCGGCCCCGTGGTGCGCGTGGCGGACTTCACCGCGCTGGAAGAGGTCTCCCGCCCGGCACAGGCGAGGGCCCCCGCCGCGGAATCGGGTGCGACGGGAGCCCGGGATGCGCAAGGCGTCAGGATGCCGGCACCGGACTTTCCGGCGCCAGCGAGTTGCCCGCGGGGATGTGGCCGCAGTCGGACGGGGCGTTCCTGCCCGCGAACCGGTCGTCGAGCCAGCTCATCGCGAGGGGTGCCCAGACGACGGGCACGCCGACGTGACTGAGCAGGTCGAACTGCTGGTACTTGATCGATCCGTTGCCGGTCCCGCAGTACTGCCGGGCGAGGGCCCGCACGTCTCCGGCGACCATGACCCCGTCGCCGGCGCCGATGCCCGGACGGTTGCTGAAGGTTCCTTCCAGGACGCCCCCGTTGCCCTGCGCGATGAGCCCCGGGATGGCCGGGGTGGGCGCCGAGCCGAGGTTGATCCTGTTCACCGCCTCGACCAAGGCAGGCACCGAATTCGGGTCGGCGTACTGCGGCTTCGCCAGCTTCTTCCAGGTCAGCCCAGGGTAGTGGCCCAGCGCGTCGACGATCGACCCGCGCTCCAGCTTCTCGTACACCTCCAGGCCGTAGCTGCTCAGGTAGGGCTTGAGGTCGATGCCGTACGACCGGGAGACGCCGATGATCGCCATGGGGATGACGCCCGTCCACACGAGGGAGCCGTCCACGTACTTGAGGTTGTGGGCCGGGTCCACGAGCAGACCGCCCTCGGCGAAACCCACCAGCTTGCTGTTGACCTCGGGCGCGTAGGCCGGTGCGAGCGCGGCCGCCCAGTTGGTCGCGATGGCGCCGCCGGAGTATCCCATCAGGCCGAACCTGGTGTCGGGGTTCATACCGGTCTCCGCGGACCTCGTTGCGGCGCGGATCGAGTCCAACGTGTTGGTCGCGTACTCCGGGCCGGCCGCGAAGTTGGCGGTCTGGCCCTCGGTGTCCGGGATGACGAGGTTGTAGCCCTGCAGCAGCAGCGGCGCCAGGAAGACGGCCTCGGCGTTCGCGATGGCGCCGCCCAGGGTGAGGTCACCGGCGATGGCCCGGGACGGGCCGTCCTCGGGATTGAGCGAGTCGTAGAACGATTGGTAGGACACCGCCTTGCTGCCGTCGCCCGTCAGACTGCGGACCACCGTGGTCACGTTGGCCGACGGACGACCCTGGGCGTCGGTCGTGCGGTAGAGCAGTTGGATCGCCGTGACCGGTGTGGGTAGGCCCACGAGGTGGTACTTCAGCGTCCGCGTCTTCAGCACGGTGCCCGGCGCGAACGAGGACAGGGGCTCGCTGCCGGTGTAGGTGTAGAAGGGGTCGCTCGCGGTGGCGCTCGCCGGCGTGACCGCGGCGGCCGTGGCCGCCGGAGCTACGGTCACCACCATCGCGGCGACAAGGGCGGTGGCCAGGAGACGGACAGCGTTTCTGGGCATGACTCCCCCGAATCGTGTAATGGGATCGCAGGACTTGTCGGAGATGGAAGGTGTCAGCGGGCGGCACTGATGTGTGCAACGCGGTGGGAAGACCTGGCGGGCGGGTCGCCCTCGCTGGTGCAGCGGTCCGAGGAGGCCGCTCCGCGCGGTCTGATGGACCGGCCGGACCTGGACGCTCCGATCAACGCCTCCGTGGGCGCGCGGTAACGCCACCGTGGCGGCGGTCCATCGGCCCCCGCGTGCCGGGTCTGATGTGTGCTCAGGTCCCCGGTTCGTGGAATGCGCACGGCTCAGGTGGCGCAGGCAACCCCGGCAGCGAGGCGGCGTGATCAGGTGGGGGCGCGGCGGCCTGTTGCGCGGGCACGGCGGTCCTCCGGTGCGGGTGGGGGGCGTGGGGATCCGGTGGAGGATGCGGTCTGGGGCTGAACGCGTCTGGCGATCCACCGGGCGGGCGTGTTACCAACTAGTAAGTAACGTCCCGGTAACCAGAATGGGGCCGGAACGGGGCGATGTCTCCGGGTCGTACAACAGAGATTCGTGAGGTGGATTGTGACCGAGTCCAAACCCGCGGAAAGCGCGGTGGGGCCGCAGTTCGGCGGCATCCCGGTCCACAAGCGGCTCCTGGCCGCCGCTCCGGCCCTGGCGCCTGCGGTCATGGCCCGGCTCGTCGAACAGCTGCCCGCCTACGGAGCACTGCCCTCGGAACAGCTCCGCGGCGAGATCACCAAGGAGGTGGACCGCGGAATCCGGGCCTTCATCCAGGTGCTGCGCAGCGGCGAGCTGCCGGAGGAGGCCGAGCTGGCGAGGATCAGCGAGTCGTCGGCCCGGCGCGCTGACGAGGGCGTGCCGCTGGAGGCCGTCGTCGGCGCCTACCACTTCGGTGCGGAGGAGTGCGCGGCCCAGGTCCTTTCGACGGCCGGGCCGGGCGACCTGCCGGACGTGCTGCTGGTCCAGCGCCGGCTGCTCGGCTACCTCCGACAGGTGAGCTGCGCGGTCGCGGCAGGATACGTACAGGAGCGGCAGGCGGCCCTCGGTGACGAGCAGGTCGCCCGACAGGCCCTGCTGTCCCGGCTGCTGGAGGGCGGCAACCCGCAGGCCGCGGCCGACCGCGCCGGCATCCGGCTGCCCCCCTCTTACCTCGTCCTGCGCATCGCCATGGGACCGCACCCGGACGAGCTGCGGCCCGGCGTGAACCACTCTGTCGCCGCTCGCCGCAAACTCCGAAGGCTGCGCAACGAGTTGCAGCGCCAGACATCGGGCGTTCCTCTGTCCGTACTGTCCGCAGACGGGGGGCTGGTACTGATCCCGTACGAGACACCGGCCGCCGACGTCGCCACCGCGGACCGGGAGCGGCTCACCCGCCTCGTCGAGCAGCTCGGCCGGATGTGCGGAGCCGAGCTGCTGGTGGCTGCGGCTGCCGCCGCGCCGGACGGCGTCGCGGACGCCGCCCGGATGGTCGGCGAGGTACTGAGGGTGGCGGAGGCATCCGGCCGAGGGCCCGGACTCTACCTGCTCGACGATGTGCTGCTGGAGTACCAGCTGAGCCGCCCGAGCCCGGCGAGGGACGGGCTCGCCGCGCTGCTCGGCCCACTGGCCGGGCGCGCGGAGCTGCTCGACACACTGCGCACCTTCCTCGCCTGCGGCCTCGACCGACGCCGGGCCGCCGCCCGGCTCCAGGTCCACCCCAACACGGTGGACTACCGCCTGCGCAAGGCGACCGAGCTCACCAAACTGGACGCGGCCCGGGGCGCGGACCTGCTGACGCTGCACGCCGCACTTGCTGCCCACGACGCCGTACGGCGGGGCGAGGCCGACACCGGCTGACATGCCGGGGTGGCCTGAAAGAGCGCCCGCAGCAACCGCCTTGCGTCGACCAGCACCACCTGCCCCCACGCCACAAGTCCCTCGGGCCGCGCCCTCGAAGAGCCGGTGTGCCGGTCGGCACGGACGATCCCGCCAACGGCGTACGTCGCCCGGCGATCAGACGCTCCGGAGGCGCCGGGCCCGGGTGTCCGATTGCCGAACCCAACAAGAACCTAGACGGACGCCCCCCGGAAATCAACTACAGATGTGGCTGATCAACCATGGTTGATTCCGCAGGTCGTAGCCACTAGGGTCTCGTCCCAGCGATCACCAGCCCGCCCGAAACGGACCGGCAACGACCGCTCAAGGACGACGGGTTGACCGACCATCATCCGTCGTTTCATCCCGGCCGACGGCGCTCGGAGCCAAGGGACACCACACGGCAGAAGACGTCAGTACCGGGGCCGTGAAGGAACTGACAATGCTTTAAGGGGAAAAGCGTGAGCACCACCACCCACAGGAGCCATCTGCAGAATCGTCCACGGCCCCGTCTCGGTACCGGCGCCTACGCCGCACCGGGCAGCCGCGTCCACAAGGCGGCGGAGGATCTGTGCGGAGCGGTCCTGACCTCGCTACGGCGGCGGGACCAGCGGGAGAAGGGACTGCAATACGTACAGGGGCTGCTCGCGACCCCCGGCCGCAAGTCGATCCGGAACATCGCGCAGCAGATCGGAGGGGCCGCCACCGATCAGAGCCTGCACCATTTCATCGCCGGATCCACCTGGGACTGGCGGCCGATCCGTACCGCGCTCTCCCAGTACCTGGAGCAGTCCTGCCCGTTGACCGCCTGGGTGGTGCAGCCCATGGCGATCCCGAAGGGCGGGGAGCACTCCGTCGGAGTGGGGCGGCAGTACGATCCGCAGCGCGCGCAGATGTTCCGGGGGCAGCAGGCCTTCGGCATCTGGTTCACGTCGGCCGACGTGGTCACCCCGGTGGGGTGGCGGCTCCACCTCCCGGAGGAGGAGGGTGACGGCTTCGGGGAGACCTACGAGGAGTGCGCGGTGACCGGCGTACTGGAGGCTGCGCGGCAGGTCGGGTTGCCGCCTCGGCCGGTACTGCTGGACATTCAGAACATCGGCACCCGCTCCACGATGAATCGTTTCGCCGATGCGAAACTTCCGGTCATGGCCCGGGTCAGCCCGGACACGCGGCTGCTGGTGACCGACCCGGCGCTGCCCAGCCACGGTGCGGGTGCCCTGACGGCCTCGGACGTGATGCAGAAGGTCAGGACGCTCCGCACCCCTGTCAAATGGGCCGACCCGATACACCCGGGACGGCCGCGCACCACACTGGTGGCCGCCGTACGGGTGATGATGCCGGACCCCGCGCCCGCGCGACGCCGGCATCTGACCCTGCTCGGCGAATGGACCGACGGCCACCGCGCGCCCTCGCAGCTGTGGCTCACCGACCTCACCCAGCCCGCGCCGCTCACCGCGGCCGCGCTGCTGCGGCTGACGAAGCACATGGGCCGGGTGTCGGCGACCTCGGCCCGCAGCGCGCAGGAGGTGGGGCTGCGGGACTTCGCGGGGCGTTCGCTGTCGGGGTGGCACCGGCATGTGACGATGGCTTCGGTGGCTCACGCGGCGCGCTGCCTGTCGGAAACCGGGGTGTCGGTCGGGCAGGGCCTCGCCTGAGGACCGGCAGGGCATCGAGCTGCGGCCTCCCCCTCCACGGCGCGCCGGCATGTGCCGCCGCCCTGTGAAACCACCCGCGCCGTCGACGGCGTGTGAACGGCCTGCTCAGGACGTGATGGAGTCCGCCTTCAGGAGACCGGCGACCGAGGACAGCAGCGAGACGAGGTCCGCGACATGGGCTGAGAGCTCGGTGGAGCCGTACAGTTCCGCATTGCCGTCGAGGACGACGTCCAGGCCGTGGCCGTCCATGCGGTCGTACACGTTGACGGTCAGGTCATCCACGGGGCCCGGGCGCAGGTTGTGCACCGTGGCGGGGTGACCCGCGTATCCGAGGCTGTAGTTGAAGGACATGATGTTGATGTCGGGGCCGAACTGCCTTCTGCCACTCGGCAGGGCGGGAAGCTCCCGCACCAGACGCTCCGCTGGACTCCAGGATGTTCACCGCCATGGTCTTCATGGCGGTGAACACCACCATCATGACGGGGCCCCTCTTGCACCGGATCCATCCGCTGGAGGGGCGGACGACGACACGGGAACGCTCACCGGACCCGGTCGGCGCGGAACGATGATCCGCAGTTCATGACGCGCCGAGCCGGCACCTACGACGCCGGACGCTCAGCCTTCCAGGGAGGCCCATATGCGTCCGGCCACGCCGGACGCGGGTACCTTGCCGGGGCGCATGCCTTCCAGGTGTGGGCGGAACTTCGCGGCAAGCATGCGACCGAATTTCTCGGCCCTCCGCTCCTCGTCGAGATCGACATCGGTGCGGGCGGCGACACGGGCGACAGCCTCGGCGAGGCTCCACCGGTCACCGATCATGCGCGCCGCGACAGCCGCACGGGGGGTACTGCCGTGCTGCCCGCAGCTTCCTTCCTTGCGGTGCCACAGCTCGTGCCCGACGATCACCATCTGGTGCAGCGGCGAGGTGTTCGCCTCGACGACGATCGCCTCGAAGTCGCCCATGTCGAGCCACAGGCCACTGACCGTGTCCTGTGGAAACGGCTCGAGCATCAGACGCACCTCACGCCCGCTGCTCTCCGTCACGTACGCGCAGACGGCCCGCAACAGTTCGACCGGAGTGTCCGGCAATGGACGGGCCGTGCCCGTGAAAAGCTCATCGCGATGCCGCTTCATTTCGCGGTACGTCCCCACCGCGCCCCCCATACATCACATCCCGTACCACCCCTGCAGGTGCGGTCTACGCATTCCGGGCCTCCCGGGCCCGCTCCTCTCGTGCCCGCCGGGCAACCGACTCGATCAGGGCGATGAGCGGCTGCGCCGTGTCGTCGGGCACCTCGGCCAGAGCGCGCGCCGCGTATCCGACCACTCCGAGTTCCGGATTCAGGCCGGATCCCGTGTCCCTGCCCTCCAGACGCTGGAGGTCTTCGGACTGGCGCTCGAAGGCCCGCTCCAGAAGATCCTTGTGGATCTCGAGCAGGACCCGGTCGAGGGCCTCCTCGGGGCTGGCCACCAAGAACTCGATCCTCTCCCCGAAGAACTCCGCGATCCCAGCGGCGTGGTCCAGGTTCGGGGCCTTACCCGTCTTGATCATTTTGTCGAGCCACTGCGGACTCGTACCCGCCCCCGCCGCGATCTCCGCCAGCGAGTAGATACGGCGCTGACCGTCGGCCGAGGGCCTCAGACGTGTGGCGCGCAGGAAGAGGATCCGGTCCAGTACTCGCCGATGGCGTGCTTCCACCACGTCCGCACCGCCCGCGGCGGCAGAGGTCACCGGCTCACCGCGCAGCAACGCCTCGACTTCCGCCACGGGCAGCCCGGAAGCATAGGACAGCCCTCCCTCGCCCTCGACCCTCAGCACCTCCTCGCGCTCATCACCCAGCCGGTCAAGAAGGGCGATGATGCGATGGAGCGTGCTCACAGGATCAGCGGTAGGTCTGTCACTCAACGCTTACTCCCACGGACTCCGATGGCCTTGACGTTTCGAGCCCTGACCGTAGCCGTTCACGCAACGTGAGAGCAATGATGAATGATCTGCCCTCAGCCAGAGATTCTACGTCGGAGACCGCTGCGCCCCTGCCATGGGCGCAGCGCCGCGGTGGCGAGGCCCGAGCCGCAGAGCCCGGGAGATGCGCACCAGGAGGTCTGGGTACTCGGTCTCGGACGAGCGCAGGGCGTGGGCGGCACGGCTGCTCTCGTCGTCGCCGACCGGGGCGGTGCGTGCACGGGCGTCAGCCGCTGCCTCCAGCATGGCGGCAAGACCGGCCGCGACGGCGTCCGGCTGGCGCACGCCCTTCGAAGCCGCCTCGCGGTAGGCCAGTTCGCGTATCCCGTCGGCGCAGTAGGGGCGCAGTTGGAGTATGCAGTCCTGAATGTTCGTCATGCGGTTGACCAGGTGCTGCTCGGGACCGGCGTACCAGGGGGTGGCCAGCGCGAGGGGGCCCGGGCCACTGGTGGCGGGTGGCCGCACGACCCGCATCAGATGGGCGAGCGCGAAGAACGTACGCACCGGCTTGACGAGGCGTTCGGTGAACCAGGGGCCGAAAATCGGCAGGAGGAAACCAAGGGTGACGACCATGGCTCCGAAGGAACTGAACGTGGCGGCCCCATCGTTGAGTGCGTCCCAGTTCCGTCCGGTCCAGCGGGCGGCGACGGCGAGCACTTTGACCACTCCGAAGGTGAGGTTCGTCAGGAAGCCGGCGACGAGCACGTACAGCCCGGCCCGCAGCCAGCTGTCGGCCGTGGACGATCCGTCCCTCCGGGACTCTTTGCGGATGGCGAGCGTCCAGCGCCAGCACACGACCGTGGCAGCGGCCGCGGCCACGATGTTCGCGAACAGATAGAGCAGCAACATCTCGCTGATGTATGGGGTGGTGGCGTAGTAGGTGTCGAAGTCGCGCTGCCTCTCGTCCGGCGCGTCGCCGAGGATGAAGCAGCTGATGACAGCCGCTGCCACGAGGAGGTGTCCCAGGATCCAGACACGCACACGCCGCCGGGTATGGGCCCTGCCTTCCGTGTCCCCTCTCCAGTTCTCGATCAGAGCCAAGCACGTACACGCGTACGCGCACAGGATGCAGTGGACCAGCACAGCGGAGAAGTTGCATACGCCGGTGAGCCGGTTGACCACCGTGACGGTGGGCGGGGCGGAGAAGAAGAATCCGGCGCAGTGCAGAAGGATCAGAGTGTTGACGGTGCGGACCAGCGGGCTGCGCCACCCCCTCACCAGGGCGGGGAGCTTCACCAGTAGCACGATGCCCAACGCGGCCGCGGGTATGTAGAGGTTGACACCTTGTTGCATGGTCAGCCTTCCAGTGGTGCCCAGACACAGCCGGCCACGCCGGTGAGTTCGGCGCCGTCGATGTCGTCCGCATGCGGGGCCGGGGATTCCCTGTGAAGCACTGACGCGGATCGCGTCCTGTCATGTCTCATCCGGAGGCAGCTGACCGCATCATCAGGCAAACCCTCGGTCATCAGCCGCATCGGCCCCCCATGCATCATCCCAAGATCATGCCAGTGAACCGCGGCTCTTCCGGGAGCACGACACCGCCCTCACTCCGATTGCGCCGCCCCCGGCCCTGCCAGGGCATCACGGATCTCTCGCGCCCGGTCCTCACGCGCCCGTCGTGCGATCGATTCGATGAGCGCCACGATCGGCTTGGCCGTCTCATCGGGTACGTCGGCCAAGCACCGGGCGGCGTTCCCGACGACGCCCAGCTCGGACATCACGTCGTCGGCCGGGCCCGCGTTCTTGAACCTGTGTACGTCAGCGTCCTGCTGCTCCACGGCCTGCTCCAGCAGGCCCACGTGAATGCGCTGCAGTACGCGATCCAGAGCTTCGGCGGGCGGGTCCACCAGGAAATCGATCCGCTCCCCGAAGAACCTCGCGATCCCGTCCGCGTGGTCGAGGTTCGGGACTCTGCCCGTCTTGATCATCTTGTCGAGCCACTGCGCGCTCGTGCCCGCACCGGCCGCGATCTCCGCCAGCGAATGGATACGGCACTGCCCGTCGGGCAGGCGCTGCAGGCGCGTAGCGCGCAGGAAGAGGATCCGCTCGACCACCCGCCGACGGCGCGCCTCCACCGGATCCGCCCCGAGGCCTACGGCCACGTCGGACGACGCCCGTTCGCCGCGCAGCAAAGCCTCGACGTCCTGCGTCGGCAATCCGGAGGCGTACGACAGCCCGCTCTCGCCCTCGACCCGCAGCACCTCCTCGCGATCACGGCCGACCCGGTCGAGGATGGCCACGATGCGTCGAACGGTGCTCACCGGATCAGGAGCAGACCTGTCACTCACCGCATACACTCCAGGACTCCAAGCGCTGACCATCGAGCGTGACCGTAACCGCTCTCCTGCCGCAATAGCAACCGCCGTTGACGATGCATCAGCCAGGGTTGCGCCAGGATCTCGGTGGAGGACTCGCGCCTCACTGTTCCCGAGCAGAGGAACACCGGCCCCGAGTGTCCCTGCGCGGACCCGCGCAGGGACTGCGTGGGTCCGCGCGGCGCTCACCTGGCGGTCTCCCTCACCTTGGCGGCGAATTCCTCGATCTCCTCGATGAGGCATTCGAGTTCGAGTGCCGGGTCTGGTTCGACGAGCAGACCAGACCTGGTGAACCGGCATGTGGGTGTGGCGAGGTGCACCACGCTCTCCGGCTTGTTCGAGAGGCTGAAGATGAAGAGCGAATCGGGGTCGGCCACCAGGTAGAGCTCGGAGCTGCGGTCCTGCGACTTCTGCAGCCAGAGCGGAGTACCCGAGTCGGTCGTGGTCCTTGCAGGTGGCGTCCGGGGCGCAATCGGCTCGGTGACGAGCTTGTTCGAGTGATGGGCGAGCGCTGTCAACCCACCTTGCTCGAGCGCCGGGATCTTCGCCGGGCCCCTCTTGAGAAGGTCCGCCGCCGCTGCCAGCCGGTGCATGCGCTCGACCGGCACCGACACCGTAAGGCATCCGACCGAAGACCCGCTGTTGATCTGCATCGCCGCGCAGACCGTGCCTGCTGCGTACTCCTGGACTTCCGGAGGCGGTACATGCTCAGGAGTTGGCTTTCGCTCGGGCGCGGAGAGCAGCGTCCGCTCGTCACCCCGCGTTCTCGGGGTCCGCCGAAGGAGCTTGGACTTGATGAGGTTGCCGCGCCGCGGCGGATCAGGCTGGACGAGTTGCGTCAGCAGTGACTTGCCGACCGCGCTCGCGTGCTCCGCAGTACGGAAGTCGAACCACTCACGCGCTTTCCGTTCTTGGGGGCTGCCGGCGTACTGCGTGATCCTGAGCCCCTCACCGTCGATGTCCCGGCTGAGGTAGACGCCTCCGCCGACCGAGTCACGGAGCTGTTCCAGCGTCCCCTGAAGCTTGGACTGCATGGCATGCTGCCCGACGGAGCCGGAGCCGAGCCGCATCAGCGAGTCACCGATCGCGTAGACCCCGTCCCAAACACGTGTCACGTACCCCTCACGGCGCAGCATCAGCAACATGGGGCCGAGGTGTACGGCCGGCAGACCGCTTTCGCGGGCAAGCTGGGCCTCGGAGACGCCGGCCGGGTGTCCAGCCATCGTTTCCAGGACGCGCAAGGCGTACTGCACCGAGGGGAACGGCGCCTTCGGATCAATCGCCGTAGGCCCGGGGCGCTCCGCCGGTTGCTGCGCCGACTGGAGCAGCCGCTCGGCCGCGGAGGGGGTGTCGCCCACAGGGAGGTGCTTGAGCTGAGGTGTGGGGACCAGGGCGAGGGCGAAGTTCAGGACCTGGGCGAGGAGCGCTCGAACCTCGGGGTAGAACTCGGGGTCCTGAGGTACGTAGAACAGGTGGGCCAGCGGTTTCGACGCGTCGGTGTTCCCGCCCATGCAGTCGGCCATGCCCTGGACCAGGGTGCGGGGCACGCTGTGGAAGGCACCGGCCGCCTGCCGGGCTTCGGCGCTGTCCAGCGGTGCATCGCCGCCGCGCGCGACGACCGCGCAGATGCGCGCGTCCTCATGTCCGTACTCGGCAGCCTTCGTCAGGCGATCTTGCAGGGTTGCGAGGAAGTCACGGGTCTTGCCGGAGCCGGTACTCATGAGGAGGAGCCCCCGGTTGCGCCGTACGTGGACGACGACAGCGCGGAAGGCCGCGCCGGGGTGGCGTTCCTCGCACGCGACGGCGAACCACGTGTCGGCCGTATCGAGGTCGCCCCGGCGTAGGGCCTTGTTCCCGAGCCGGTACGCCGTATTGGCGTCGGAGCGGGCTTCCGCATCGACGTCACCTGCGACGTCGGGGTGGACATCGGCTACTTCGGCCGTGCTGGAAGCGGCGGATGTTCCCCAGTCGCCCGCAGGGCGGTCCCAGAAGTCGTCCGGACCGTCGAGATGCGCCATCAGGTCCGCATAGGAATCCGTTCCTTCCATGCCGTACTCCTCCTTCGTACGATCAGTGTGCGAGTCGCTGCCGAATCCCACGGTCATCCACCCTTCTTCGGGCGCCGTTGGCCGGGCGGCGTCAGGAGCGATGGCCGGATGCGGTCTTCCACGTCTGGCGATGCCCGGACGGCCTTGCGGCCGCGATGCCACTGCTGATCGACCTGGTTGGACGGGATGCCGAGCGTCTCGCCGACCTCCCGCGCAGGCATTCCCTCGCCGCGTAACCGGGTGACCTCGCGTGCCTGCCGGGCGGGAATGGCAGCAATGGCATCCCGGACGAGAGCGAGGGTTTCCTCGTCGTCGGTCGGACCCCAGAACGCGGCGTCGTCCACCCCCTCAGTGGTGGGGCCGAACTCCTGTTCCTGATATCGGCCATCACGAGCGGCAGCATGGTGGACGGCCATTTCCAACGATGCGCAATCAGGCGCGAGCTCCTCGACGGGCACGGTCCGGCACAGCTTCATGGCCAGGCGCGCGGCAGTCTTCTTGATGTAGGCAACCGGTTTGCCCTTCGGGTCCAGACGACCGCTCCGGAAGACTTGCTCGATCGCTCCGTCGGCGATGTCCTCGCGGACCGCAGGGCTGAGCAGGTCGAAACGGCGGAGGCTGGCGATGACCTTGACCCGCAGCTCGGCGTGCTGAGCCCGTGTGAGCTTCCGCAGGTCGAACGTCTCCTCCCCCGCCTCCCCTGGCCCCTCCGGCTCTTCCGCCTCCTCTTCGTGGGCATCGCCGGGCTCCGAAGGGGGATGGGTCAGCACCGTCCGGACTCCTCGCTGCCGGCGTCGGCGAGCGGCGGCTGCAGCCACCAGGCCGTGAGCCGCGTACCATCCGGCAACTCGCACATCACGGCAGTACCGGCCGGCAACCCCGACAGGAGCTCGGCAATCTTCGGCGCTCCGGCGGGCCGAGGGCCCTCCTCGGCATGCCCCAAGTTCGTCCGTGGCTTCGCCGCCCAAGGGCAGCGCCATACGGTGCAGGCGATGCTGTACACGCTGGTGATCGTCGAGATGACCTCGATGATCTGGGCCGTCATATTGATCTACCTCAGGGGGAGTTCCGGTGGCACCATGCCCTTCGCCTTCTCATAGGCCCGCCGGGGGCGGTTTCTTAACAGCTCCCCCAAGATTCTTTCGGAACGCCACGGGACGGGGATGAACCCGCGCTGGTTCGGCACCGGCCTGCCCGCCCCCGGGGACGGCAGGCGCCGAGCCGGAGTCTCCGCGGTTCGTACCGTCAGCTTTCGGGAAGCTGCGGCGGTACGGGTTTCAGCCCGTCCAGGGTGAGGTCGAGAAGGCGTTCGGCTTGATCCCGTTGCTCGGGCTTCGCCGAGGTGAGGGCGATGCCGGCGAGGGCGGCGAAGATGTCGGTCGGGCGGATGTCGGAGCGCAAGGCGCCGGCAGCGGTACCGGCTGCCATGAGGGTGGAGATGGCGGTCTGGATCATGTCGCGGCTGTGGCCGTAGGGGTCGGCTCCCGAGGCGACGACGGCCCGCAGGGCGTCGGCCATGCCGAGTTTGGCGGTGGCGTAGTCGATGAAACGCCCCATCCAGGCGCGCAGGGCCTCACGTGGCGGCATCGTCGCCAAGAGGTCGGGGACGGCATCGCACAGCCGCGCCACTTCGTTGCGGTAGGCCGCCTCGATCAGGACCTCCCGGGTCGGGAAGTTGCGGTAAAGCGTGCCGGTTCCCACACCCGCCTCCCGGGCGATGCGTTCGAAGTGGGCGTCCAGTCCCTCTTCGGTGAACACCCGCACCGCGGCAGCCAGGATCTTGTCCCGGTTGCGCTGCGCGTCAGCCCTCAGCGGGCGTTCCGTATCCCGTGCCATCGACGGCTCGCTCCCTCATCCCCGCTTGCAAAGTGGAGGCGTCTCCACTTACGGTCCACTAACTGGCGGCGCCTCCGTTTTCACTGTAGACGGCGCGCTGCGCTCACTGCACTTTCGGAGGATCTCGTGTCGGGAATCGAAGGCAAAGTCGTTGTGATCACGGGCGCCAGCAGCGGGATCGGGGAGGCGACTGCGCTGCTGCTGGCCGAGCGGGGGGCGAAAGTGGTGCTCGGTGCACGTCGGCCGGAGCGTCTTGAGGCGCTGGCCGCCCGCATCGAGAAGGCCGGCGGCCAGGCCGCCTACGCACGCACGGACGTGAAGCGCCGGGGGGACCTGTCCAGTCTGGTCGGGCTGGCCTGCGACCGGTACGGCAAGCTCGATGCCCTCGTCAGCAATGCCGGGATCGGCCTGATCTCCCCTCTGGACGACCTGCGCGTCGAGGACTGGGAGGAGATGATCGACGTCAACCTCAAAGGAGTCCTGTACGGAATCGCCGCAGCGCTGCCCGTATTCCGAGAGCAGGGCTTCGGGCACTTCGTGAACACCGTCTCCACGGCCGGGCTGCGCATCGTGCCGCTCCAGGCGGTTTACGCCGGGACCAAGAACGCGGTCCGCACCATCTCCGAGGGCTTGCGCCAGGAGGCCGGCAGCAGCCTGCGCGTCACGGTCGTCTCGCCAGGTGTCACGCGCACGGAATTCACTGATTCCATGGCTCCGGAGATGAAGGCCCATATCCTCGACAGCATGGGCGAGATCGCGATTCCGCCAGAGGCTGTCGCCCGCGCCATCGCCTTCGCCATCGAGCAGCCGGACAGTGTCGACGTGAGCGACATCGTCGTCCGCCCCACAGCACAGAACTAGGCCGGCCTGTACCTCGATCTGGCGGCAGTGGCCGGGCTCGCCGGCCAGGCGCGGGATGTGCAGATGCGGGCGAGATCGACCCGGCCGCCGCGTCCGACGAACTCCTCGTGAACGCCTGACGCCCGCCTGCTCGAACCGCCATGATCGGTCGATGGACTACTTCGCCCTGCCCGCGCCGGCCGACCACGACTCCGCGACCACGAAGGCGGCGCTCCGCCGAGCATGGAATGCGTGTGCGGCGAAGCCCTGCTCGAAGTGCGGTGTCACGGCGTGGCGGTATTGCCGGAACCGGACCGGCGGGGTCCTCTACGTGACCCGCTTTCACCGACCCCGACAGGACGCCGCGGGCTCGCCTGCGATTCTGCGCCCGGTGGGGATCAACGGGTTGAGCTGGGCGAAGGGCAAGGGCGTCTTCGTGTGGGACGACCGGCGCGTGCCGGAGGTCTGAGTCCGTGCACGACCCGATACTCGAACGGATCAGGCCTTCTTGACCACGCTCGACTTGAGCTGCATGGCGCCGAATCCGTCGATCTTGCAGTCGATGTCGTGGCCGTCGACCCCGTCGACCAGACGGATGTTGCGCACCTTGGTGCCCGCCTTGATCCCCGACGGGCTTCCCTTGACCTTGAGGGCCTTGACGACGGTCACGGTGTCGCCGTCGTTCAGCACGTTCCCGACGGCGTCCTTGATCACCCGCTCGCCCGAGGCGCTCGCGTCATCCGCCCCGGCCGCGGCCGGAACCCACTCGTGGGCGCACTCCGGGCAGACCATCAGAGCGTTCATCTCGTAGGTGTACTCACTGGAGCACTTCGGGCAGGGAGGCAGGCTCGCCGTCATCAGTTCTGTCCTAGCTTGTGCGTACATGCGGAGCGCCGGAGGCGCCCGCGTGCGATCAGGAGGACCAGGATATCCCGATTGCAAACTTCTGCAATTCGCAACATCCTCAGGACGCTGCCGCCGCGGCCAAGTCCTTCCGCATGGTCGGGCACCCGGTGCGGACAAGGGTTCTGGAGCTGCTGCAGGACGGGCCGATGCCGGTGCGCGGCCTGCCGGCTGCGATCGGGGTCCCGGCGCGGTGCTGCCTGCCCAGGCCGACTAAGAGGTCCTAACAGAAGCTGTTGATCATGTGACCTTCGGTTCGGATGTTCGTTGGTTTGGCCGTGGGGAAACGTCAGTCGCGGCCGTGGATCGTGTCGGATGAACTGTGGTCGC
>NZ_JBIAHP010000002.1:0-22906 GCF_042870715.1 Streptomyces sp. NPDC006463
CAGCGTTCGTCCTGAGCCAGGATCAAACTCTCCATGAATGTTTACCCGTAATCGGGTGCACACATCACTTAGAGCGGGCACGTCATGTCGGAATAAGACCGACGCGCCACAACGTCCTCGCTGTGTTGTTGCCTGCAAGCGCTCCACAAGGAAGGCTTACAGGTCTTTTTCAAAGGAACCTCATCCACCGAAGTGGACAGGGTATCAACTTCTGGCGTTGATTTTTGGCACGCTGTTGAGTTCTCAAGGAACGGACGCTTCCTTTGTACTCACCCTCTCGGGCTTTCCTCCGGGCTTTCGTTCTGTGTTCTTGCGTTTCCAACTCTACCAGATCATTTCCGCGCCCTGCTTCTCGAAAGTCGCAGTCGGTTTGGAATTGAATTCGGTGACCGTTGGGGGTCTTTGCCTTTCGGCGCTCCACCACATTAGCGCTTATCCCTTGCGGCTCATAATCGAGCCACTGGCAGGGAATTCGGGCATGCCGAATAGGACCCCGCCAGGGGTAGATCGCAGTGAGTGGGTTGGCCGCTCCGGGAGGCTGTTGATAACAGTGACCCGTTCAAGCGGCTCGGACTACGTTAGGCGTCCGGTAGGGCCGAGTCAAGTTGAGCGGCGGCGTGGCGCGTGGGCGCGGTAGGGGCTCACCGTCGGGTCGTCGGTGATCCAGAACCGGTAGGGGTGAGTTGCGCCGGCGCCGCCCACTCCCGTGCGCGGGCCGCTGCTGACCTGGTCGGGCGAGGCGGGGGTGCCCGTAAGAAGGGAGAGGGGGGAATCGGGGCCCCCACAGAGGTCGGTGCCGTCGAGGGAGCGGTCCACGTCCAGGGCGGCGGCCAGGCGGGCCGGACCCTTGGCCAGTTCTCTCGGATATCTGGCGGAAAGTCGGCGTTTGGCGGCCAGGTCGGCGCCCACCGTGACCTCGCCCGCACGCACCAGGACCCCGCTCGCGTGGCCGGGCGGGCCGCACACCAGGTTGAGGCTGAACCACATGCCGTAGATGAAGTAGACGTAGGCGTGTCCGGGCGGGCCGAACATCGAGGCGTTGCGTGCCGTGCGGCCGCGGTAGGCGTGCGAGCCCGGGTCGGACTCCCCTTCGTACGCCTCCACCTCCGTGATGCGCAGTTCGATGGGGCCGTCCGGGGTACGGCGGACCAGGGTGCGGCCGAGGAGCTCCGGGGCCACGGTCAGGACCGGGCGGTCGAAGAAGGTCCGGGGCAGGGGCGTACGGTCGGGGCGCGCGCTCATCCGGTCGAGCGTAGTGGAACGCGTACACCTGCAACCGGGGCCTAAGGTTCCGCGTCTGAGAGCGTGTTCTCGCAAGCGGTAGTAGCGGCGTAGTCGCCAGATCCTTCAAGGGGAGTTTGAGCATGGGGTTCAAGAAGCTGTTCGCGAGCCTGGGTGCCGGTGGTGCTTCGGTGGACACGATCATCACCGAGCCGAACGTCGTGCCGGGCGGGATCGTCCAGGGCGAGGTCCGGATCCAGGGCGGTTCCGTGGAGCAGCAGATCGAGGGGCTGTCCGTCGGGCTGCAGGCGCGGGTGGAGGTGGAGGGCGGTGACCAGGAGTACAAGCAGGACGTCGTCTTCACCAAGCAGCGCCTCGGCGGTGCCTTCCAGGTGCAGGCCGGCGCGGTGCACGTGGTGCCCTTCGGGCTGGAGATCCCCTGGGAGACGCCGATCACCCACTTCGGGGGTCAGCACCTGCACGGGATGAACATCGGGGTCAGCACCGAGCTGGAGATCGCGCGTGCGATCGACGCGGGTGACCTCGACCCGATCAACGTGCACCCGGTGCCGGCTCAGCAGGCGATCCTGGACGCGTTCCGGCAGCTGGGCTTCTCGTTCCGCAGTGCGGACATGGAGCGCGGGCACATCCGGGGGACGCGACAGACGCTGCCCTTCTACCAGGAGATCGAGTTCCTGCCGCCGTCGCAGTACCGGGGGCTGAACCAGGTCGAGCTGACCTTCGTCTCGGACGGCCGGGAGATGGACGTCGTCCTGGAGATGGACAAGAAGCCGGGGCTGTTCAGCGAGGGCAGCGACACCTACCGCTGCTTCCAGGTGGGCCTGCAGTCGTACCAGGGCACCGACTGGGCGGCGTACCTGAACCAGTGGATCGCGTCCGTCGGTTCCCAGCGCAACTGGTTCTAGCCTCCTAGGCTCGGACCGGTACGCGTCTCCGATCCCGTAGGAGGGTCAGCAGTGACCGAGCAGAGCAGGGCTCCTCTTCCGCACGACTTCCATCCCGAGGTGCACGAGTTCACCGTGACCAGTACGGATCTGGCGCCCGGTGCCGATCTGGGCGACGCCCAGGTCAAATCGGGCGGGGACGTCTCGCCGCAGCTGCAGTGGGAGGGGTTCCCGAAGGGGACGAAGAGCTTCGCCGTGACGTGCTTCGACCCGGACGCGCCCACGGGCAGCGGGTTCTGGCACTGGGTGCTCTTCGATCTGCCGGCCTCGGTCACCGAGCTGCCGGCCGGGGCGGGCAGCGGGAAGTTCGAGGGGCTGCCCGCCGGGGCGGTACACGTGCGGAACGACTACGGCACCAAGGACTTCGGCGGGGCGGCGCCGCCGGCCGGGGAGCGGCACCGGTACGTCTTCACCGTGTACGCGGTGGACCAGGAGAAGCTCGGCCCGGGCGACGACGTCTCTCCCGCCGTGGTCGGGTTCAACCTGCGGTTCCACACGCTCGGGCGGGCCCAGCTGATCGGCGAGTACGAGTCCCCCGCGGGCTGATCTTTTCTCCCGGTGTTTGCCCGGTCCTGGTCTAAAGACGGCCAGGACCGGGCATTTTTATTGCGTTGTCCCGCGCGGCGCGCGCGGCCAGAGTGGTCGCGGGCCCTGCCGCAAGGGTGGTCGCGGGCCTGCACACGGGAGGTGGGCGAGATGCGGGACACGCTGGTACTGAATGCGAGCTTCGAGCCGCTGTCGACGGTGACGCTGAATCGAGCTGTGGTCCTGGTGCTCCAGGACAAGGCCGTGGTCGAACAGTCGCATCCCGAATTGCGCGTGCGCGCGGCCACCATGGAGCTTCCGATGCCGCGGGTGATCAGGCTCTGCAGGTATGTCCGGGTGCCCTTCCGAAGACATGCTCCCTGGTCGCGGAGGGGGGTGTTGGTCCGGGACCAACACCGGTGCGCCTACTGCGGGAAGCGCGCGACGACCGTGGACCACGTGCTGCCCAGGGCCCAGGGGGGCGGGGACACCTGGCTGAACACGGTGGCCTCCTGCGCCGAGGACAACCACCGCAAGGCGGCCCGGACTCCGGAGGAGGCGGGGATGCCGCTCCTGCGGAAGCCCTTCGTTCCGTCTCCGGCGGACGCCATGCTGCTCGCCCTCGGGGTGGCCGGGCAGGAGGCGCTGCCGGAGTGGCTGGAGCGCTCCGCCTAGTCGTGTGCCCCGGCTGTCCCCGGCTACCGCCTAGCCGGGGACGTTGGGCGACGTAACTCTGCTACGTCGTTCAGCGGACCAGCAGCTGGACGATGGCGATGACGCCGACCGTGACGATGACCGCGCGCAGGGCGGTCGGCGGGAGGCGCCGGCCGACCTTGGCGCCGATCTGGCCGCCTATCGTGGAGCCGACGGCGATGAGGGCGACGGCCGTCCAGTCGAACTCTGCGACGAAGAGGAAGAGGACGGCAGCGATGCCGTTCACGAGGGCTGCGATGACGTTCTTCACGGCGTTGATCCGTTGCATGTCCTCGCGGAGCAGCAGGCCCATCAGGCCGAGGTAGAGCACGCCCTGGGCGGCCCCGAAGTAGCCTCCGTACGCGCTGGCGAGCAGCATCCCGGACAACAGCACGGGTCCGCCGTCGGGGTGGCCGGTGTCGCCTCCCGCGGCCTCCTGGCGCCGGCGCAGGGCGGCGGCGAGCCGGGGCTGGAGGACGACGAGCACGAGGGCGAGTCCGATGAGGACGGGCACGATCGTGTCGAAGGAGTCCGACGGCAGGGTGAGGAGCAGGACGGCGCCCGCCAGTCCGCCGACGAGGGAGACGGCGCCGAGCCGGACGATGCGGGCGCGCTGGCCCTGGAGTTCCTTGCGGTAGCCGATGGCGCCGCTGATGGAACCGGGCACCAGGCCGAGGGTGTTGGACACGTTGGCGGTGACCGGCGGCAGGCCGGTGGCGAGCAGCACCGGGAAGGTGATCAGGGTGCCGGAGCCGACGATGGTGTTGATGGTGCCCGCGCCGATGCCGGCGGCGAAGACCGCGAGTGATTCCCAGATGGACATGGACTGTGCCATCCCCTTTGCATGAGTGAGTCGCCTCCCCGCCATGAAGGTCGAGGGGCCACACTGATCATGCAGGAGGGGGTGGCCGGTCAGTCGATGGGGGGCTGTTCGCGGCGGTCCGCGGCGTCCTTGTCACGGGCGGCCGGGATGCCGCCACCTTCCTTGCCGGAGTTCTGCGGGTTGAAGCCCGAACCGCCGCCCATGGGGCCGAAGTTGCCCATGGCTCCGGACAGGCCCTTGAGGGCGTCGCCGATCTCGCTCGGCACGATCCAGAGCTTGTTGGCGTCGCCTTCGGCGATCTTCGGGAGCATCTGGAGGTACTGGTAGGCGAGGAGCTTCTGGTCGGCGTCTCCTGCGTGGATGGACTCGAAGACCGTACGGATGGCCTGGGCCTCGCCCTCGGCGCGCAGGGCGGCCGCCTTGGCTTCACCTTCGGCGCGCAGGATGGAGGACTGCTTCTCGCCCTCGGCGCGCAGGATCTCGGACTGGCGGACACCTTCGGCCTGGAGGATCGAGGCGCGCTTGTCGCGGTCGGCGCGCATCTGCTTCTCCATCGAGTCCTGGATGGAGGTCGGCGGCTCGATGGCCTTGAGCTCGACGCGGTTGACGCGGATGCCCCACTTGCCGGTGGCCTCGTCGAGGACGCCGCGCAGAGCCGCGTTGATCTCCTCACGGGAGGTCAGGGTCCGCTCCAGGTCCATGCCGCCGATGATGTTGCGCAGCGTGGTGACGGTGAGCTGCTCGATGGCCTGGATGTAGCTGGCCACTTCGTACGTCGCGGCGCGGGCGTCGGTCACCTGGTAGTAGATGACGGTGTCGATGTTGACGACGAGGTTGTCCTGGGTGATCACCGGCTGCGGCGGGAACGGCACGACCTGCTCGCGCAGGTCGATGCGGTTGCGGATGGAGTCGATGAACGGGACGACGATGTTGAGGCCCGCGTTGAGGGTGCGCGTGTAGCGGCCGAAGCGTTCGACGATGGCGGCGCTGGCCTGCGGGATCACCTGGATCGTCTTGACCAGTGCGATGAAGACCAGAACCACCAGAATGATCAGGACGATGATGATCGATGACATGCGGTTCCCCGTGCCCTTCCTGCTGTCTGTGCTGCCCCGTTGAACGGAGTCTCGCAGACCCGCGGGCTGCGAGCAGGCTGCTTGTCACATGACGACGGCGGTCGCCCCGTCGATCTCCACGACGTCCACGGACTGGCCCGGCTCGAAACTGCTGTCCGCGTCGAGGGTGCGCGCGGACCAGATCTCGCCGGCGAGCTTGATGCGACCGTCGGTGCCGTCGACGCGTTCGAGGACGACGGCGCTCCGGCCCTTCAACGCGTCGATCCCGCTGCGGTGTTGGGGCCGCTGGTCGCGGTGCCGGTTGGCGATCGGCCGGACTGCGGCGACCAGCGCGACCGACACGATCACGAAGACCAGGACCTGGGCCACCACTCCCCCGCCGACGGCCGCCGTGACGGCAGCCGCCACCGCTCCGACCGCGAACATGCCGAACTCCGGCATCGCCGTCAGGACGAGGGGGATGCCCAGTCCGACCGCCCCGACGAGCCACCACACCCATGCGTCGATGTCGTCCACATGGTCATGGTAGGTCCGGTGGGCGCGGTCGTGACAGGGTGCGGGGGCTCGTACTAGCCGAGGGGCAGGCCCTGCGCGGTCCAGCGGTCGTTCCCGTTGCGCTCGACGACCAGCGGGAGGCCGAAGCAGAGCGACAGGTTGCGGGAGGTCAGTTCGAGGTCGATCGGGCCCGCGGTGACGACCTTGCCCTGACGGATCATCAGGACGTGGGTGAAGCCGGGGGCGATCTCCTCGACGTGGTGCGTGACCATGACCATGGAGGGCGCGAGCGGGTCGCGGGCGAGGCGGCCGAGGCGCCGTACGAGGTCCTCGCGGCCGCCCAGGTCCAGGCCCGCGGCGGGCTCGTCGAGGAGCAGCAGCTCGGGGTCGGTCATCAGGGCGCGGGCGATCAGCGTGCGCTTGCGCTCGCCCTCGGAGAGGGTGCCGAACTTCCGGTCGAGGTACTCGGTCATGCCGAGGCGGTCGAGGAAGGCGCGGGCGCGCTGCTCGTCGACCTCCTCGTACTCCTCCTGCCAGGTCGCCGTCATGCCGTAGGCGGCGGTGAGGACGGTCTGCAGGACGGTCTGCCGCTTGGGCAGCTTGTCGGCCATCGCGATACCGGCGATGCCGATGCGGGGGCGCAGCTCGAAGACGTCCACCTTGCCGAGGGTGCTGCCGAGGATGGTGGCGGCGCCCTTGGTCGGGAAGAGGTAGCTGGAGGCGAGGTTCAGCAGCGTGGTCTTGCCGGCACCGTTGGGGCCGAGGATCACCCAGCGCTCCCCCTCCTTCACCGACCAGGAGACCTGGTCCACCAGAGCCCGGCCCTCGCGGACCACGGATACGTCCACCAGCTCCAGAACATCGCTCATGAGCGTGTTGTCACCCCTTGCAGTCACGGTTCTCTGTGCGCCGGCAGGCGCAGCCCCAGGGGAAAACCTACGCCACTCACGCAGGGGTCCGGGGCCGGGGCCGGGCCATGCGGCGGGTCCGTAGAGTTGAAGGATGCTTTTCGAACCACGTTCAGGGCGGTTGGCCGCCTGGGGGAACGCGTTGCTGGCCGGTCTGGTCTCGCCCGACGAGGCCGTGTTGTCGATCGTGGGCGAGGACGCCGTGCACCGGGTGGCGGGGCTGCCCGGGGAATCGGGTCCGGTGGGTCTCACGCTGGCGCTGGGGCGGATGCGGGCGCTGGGGGTGACCGGGCTGCGGGTCGCGCTGCCTGCGCCGGGGCATCCGCTGGGGCTGAGCGGGCCGCCGGAGTTCAACGCGCGGGCACTGGAGGCCGAGGAGGCGGTCGTCGCGGTGGGTGCGGCGCTGGGGCTCGTGCCGGAGGTGTACGAGGCCGGGCCCGAGGGGGACGTGCACGTGTCGGTGACCTGGCACTGCCTGCCGGTACGGGAGGCCCCGCCG
Source organism: Streptomyces sp. NPDC006463 (assembly GCF_042870715.1). Classification (NCBI taxonomy): domain Bacteria; kingdom Bacillati; phylum Actinomycetota; class Actinomycetes; order Kitasatosporales; family Streptomycetaceae; genus Streptomyces; species Streptomyces sp. NPDC006463. The sequence goes on from NZ_JBIAHP010000002.1 coordinate 7,206, forward strand.
GCGGACGTGCCGTCGCTGGGCGAGGCGGAGCGGGAGCTCGCGGAGGCGCTGCGCGAGGCGACCGTGGTGCTGACGCGGCTGGACGTGGCGGCGTCGGGGCCGGTGGCGGACGCGGCGCTGTCGGCGTACCGGGCTCGGGCGGAGGCGGGGCGGGAGGTCCTGGCTCCGGGGTACCCGTCGCGGGCGGTGCGGGTGCTGGCGCTGGCGCAGCGGGTGGACCTGATGGTTTCGCTGGCGTACGAGAACGGGCACGGGGGTGCGGTGGCCGCCTCGGAGATGGCGGCGCGGGCCGAGGCCTTGCGGCCGGTGGAGCGAGTGGCCCGGCGGGCCCTCGTCGCGGCGTACAACTCGGCCGTCGAGGAGCGTGAGCGGGGCCGCTAGGGGCAGCAGCGCCGGACGCCCGAAGGGCCGGTCCGCGGCGTCTGGTGCCGTGCATCGCAAGGCCGGAGGGTCGCCCGATTTCTGGACGTACTTGGGCGCCTGCGACAACGCGGCGAGGTGTGGTGCCAGGCGTTGCGGGCCTGGGGGAACCTCCCTGGGGTCCCCCCGGACGGAGTCTGGGGGAGGTGGCTGGGGGAGGGACTTTCGAAACACGCCCCAGGCCTGCCGGGCGCGGCCGCGCGGGGACGGCGGCGGCCCCGCTTCCCGGGGAGAGGGTGGAAGCGGGGCCGCAGGTCAGGCGGGGGTCAGGCGTTCACACCCGTGTTGCCGAAGGCCGGGTTGAGCAGGCCGATCACGGTGACCGAGTTGCCGACCACGTTCACGGGGACGTCCACCGGGACCTGGAGCAGGTTCCCGGAGGCCACGCCGGGCGAGTTCAGGGCCTCGCCCTCCGCCGACGCACCGCCGTGCGCCGAGGAGACACCGGCGCCGGCGGCGATGAGGCCACCCGCGATCATGGTGACGGCTGCGGCCTTCTTGAAGTTCTTCACGTTCTCGTCCTCCAGTACGTCTGCCGCGACCAGCCGTCGCGACACGCCATGGAGAACGGCCACCCGGCGGTCCGGATACGCCATGTGGGCTACATACACCCGACCGTATGAATCTCAGTCTGGAATGAGACGGTCCGGTTCACCCCGCTCACTCGGCGAGCCCGTGCCTGACCGCCCACAACGCGGCCTGCGTCCGGTCGGAGAGGTCCAGCTTCATCAGGATGTTCGAGACGTGGGTCTTGACCGTCTTCTCGGAGAGGACCAGCGCACGGGCGATCTCGCGGTTGGAGCGGCCGTCCGCGATCAGGCCCAGCACCTCGCGCTCGCGGTCCGTCAGTGAGCCCGGGCGGCCGGCCGAAGGGCTCTGCTCCTCCTGGGAGAGCAGGGTCACCGCCACCTCCGGCTGGAGGAGGACGTGGCCGGCGTGGACGGAGCGGATGGCTCCGGCCAGGGCGTCGGGATCGATGTCCTTGTAGACGTATCCCGCGGCGCCGGCCCGCAGGGCGGGGATCACGGTCCGCTGCTCAGTGAAGCTGGTGACGATCAGCACCCGGGCCGGGTTCGCCAGCTCGCGCAGCCTGCGCAGCGCCTCGATGCCGTCGGTGCCCGGCATCTTGACGTCCATGAGGATCACGTCGGGCCGCAGCTCCTCGGCGCGGGCGACGCCCTCCTCGCCGTCGGAGGCCTCTCCCACCACCTCGATGTCGTCCTGGACCTCCAGGAAGGTGCGCAGGCCCCGGCGGACCACCTGGTGGTCGTCGACCAGCAGCACGCCGATCCTGCCGCTCCGGCCGGGGGTGTCAGCCACCGGGAACCTCCATCTCGATCGTGGTGCCCTTGCCGGGCGCCGAGTGCACGGTGAGCCGGCCCCCGACACCGCTCGCGCGGTCCCGCATGGAGACCAGGCCCAGGTGGCGGCCGGCACTGCGGACGGCCTGGGGGTCGAAGCCCTTGCCGGAGTCGACGACCTTGAGGACCGCTCCCCCGGCGGGACCCTTGGCCAGTGTGACCTCGACCCGGTCCGCAGCCGAGTGGCGCAGGGCGTTGTGGAGTGCCTCCTGGGCGACCCGCAGGAGGGCTTCCTCCTGGGTCGCGGGGAGGGCCCGTACGCCGTCACAGGTGAAGGTGACGTGCGCGGTGTGGGCGCGGTCGAGTACGTGGACCTGGGTGCGCAGGGTGGCGGTCAGGCCGTCCTCGTCCAGGGCGGCCGGGCGCAGCTCGGTCACGGCGGCGCGCAGCTCGTCGGCGGCCTCCGCGGCCAGTACGGCGACCTGCTGGAGCTCGTCCTTGGCCCGGTCCGGGTCCCGGTCCACGAGGGCGGCGGCGGCCTGGGCGGTGAGGCGCAGCGAGAAGAGCTTCTGGCTGACGGCGTCGTGCAGCTCGTGGGCGAGCCGGGAGCGTTCCTCGGCGATGGTGAGCTCGCGGCTGCGCTCGTAGAGCCGGGCGTTGGTGAGGGCGATCGCGGCGTGCTGGGCGAGCAGGGAGAGGAGTTCCTCGTCCTCGTCGGTGAAGCCGTGCTTGCCGCCCGGGGCGCTCTTCTTGTTGGCGAGGAAGAGGGCGCCGAGGGTCTCCTCGCCGTCCCGGACGGGCAGGCCGAGGAAGTCGGACATCTCCGGGTGGGCGGCGGGCCAGCCCTCGAAGCGCGGGTCCTTGCGTACGTCGGCCAGCCGCTCGGGGCCGTCCTTGTGGAGCATCGCGGCGAGGATGCCGTGCTGGCGCGGCAGGGGGCCGATGCGGCGCCACTGCTCGGCGCTGATGCCGTCCACGACGAACTGGGCGAAGCCGCCGTGGTCGTCCGGGACGCCCAGGGCCGCGTACTCGGCGTCCAGGAGCTCGCGGGCCGAGACGACGATCGTGCGCAGGACGTCGCGGACCTCCAGGCGGCGGCTCATGGCGAGCAGCGCGGTGCTCACGGCGGCCAGGCCGCTGCGGGGGCCGCCGTACATGGGGCTACCGGTCATGGCCTCACCGTACCGGCGGGGGTGACCTGCGGGATCGGGCGGTGGATGTAGGTCCAACGGACGTGTGCGCGTGGGGCCTGCGACCGACGCGGCGGCGGGTGCGGACTTCCTAGGTTGGGGGCATCTGCTGATCGGGACGGAAGGCGAGGGGTGCGGTCATGTCGGTGGCGATCGTGACGGGGGCGTCGAGGGGACTGGGCCGGGCACTGGCCGGGGAGCTGGCGGCACGCGGCTGGGACCTGGTGCTGAGTGCGCGGGGCACGGCGGCGCTGGAGGAGGCTGCGGCCGGTCTGGGGCGGTCGGGAGGGGAGACGGGCGGGAGGGTGGGGAGGGTCGTGGCGGTGGCGGGGGACGTGTCCTCGGGGGAGCACCGGGCGGCGCTGCTGGCGTCGGCGCGGGAACTGGGCGGGCTGGACCTGCTGGTGAACAACGCGGGGGTGCTGGGGGCGGAGCCGCTGGTGCCGCTGGCGGTCCATCCGCTGGACGGGCTGCGCGAGGCCTTCGAGGTCAATGTGGTCGGGCCGCTGGGGCTCCTCCAGGAGGGGCTGCCGCTGCTGCGGGCCTCGGCGGCCGGGGCGGTGCTGAACATCAGCTCGGACGCCGCGGTGGTTCCGTACGCCACGTGGGGTGCGTACGGGGCCACCAAGGCGGCCGGGGACCTGATGTCGGCGGTGCTGGCGGTGGAGGAGCCGGGGCTGCGGGTGTGGTGGGCGGACCCGGGCTCGATGCGGACGCGGATGATGGCGGCGGCCGAGCCCGGGGAGGACCTGGCGGGGCTGCCGGCGCCCGAGGAGGTGGCGCCGGTGCTGCTGCGGCTGGTGGCGGACGGGCTGCCGAGCGGGCGGTACACGGCCGAGGGGCTGGCGGCGGGCGCGGGGGCGGGGGCGGGGCGGTGAGCGGACCGGCGAGTGGGTCCGTGAGCAGAACCGTGAGCGGGCGCCCGGCACCACAAAAGACGAGTCCCTATATAAGGGACATTCCGCCGGACCTTCTGGCCCGGGTGCCGGCCGAGCAGCGCGGGCCGGGTCTGGGCCGGGACGCGGTGCGGCTGCTGGTATCACGGGGCAGTACGGAGGTGTCGCTGCACGCCTTCCGGGAGCTGCCGGAGCTGCTGCGCGCCGGGGACGTACTGGTGGTCAACACCTCGGCCACGCTCGCGGCCGCCGTGGACGCCCGGCTCGGCGGCGAGGCCGTGGTGGTGCACTTCTCGACCCGGGGCGACCGGGGGTACCCCGGGACGGAGTCTGGGGGAGGACGGTGGTCCGTGGAGCTGCGGACCCCGGCCGGCGGGGGCACGACCGGGCCGCGCGCCGGGGGCCCGGCCGGATCGGTGGCGCAGCTGCCGGGCGGGCACCACCTCGTACTGGAGGAGCCCCTCGCGGCGGGGGCGGACCGGCTGTGGTGGGCGCGGCCCTCGACGGACGACGTTCCCGGCCTGCTGCGGGCGTACGGGCGGCCGATCCGGTACGCCTACACGGAGCGGGACCAGCCGCTGTCGGCGTACCAGACGGTGTTCGCCGTGCCGCGGGCCGACGGGGCGGGGTCGGCGGAGATGCCGAGCGCCGGCCGGCCCTTCACCGCCGAGCTGGTGGCGCGGCTGGTGAGCCGGGGGGTGCAGTTCGCGCCGCTGACCCTGCACGCGGGCGTGGCCTCGCAGGAGGCTCACGAGCCGCCGTACCCGGAGCGGTACGAGGTGCCGGCGGCCACGGCGTGGCTGGTGAACGCCGCCAGGGCGACGGGCGGGCGGGTGATCGCGGTGGGGACCACGGCGGTACGGGCTCTGGAATCGGCCGCGGACCCGCGAGGGGCGGTGCGCCCCGCCGCCGGCTGGACGGAGCTGGTGGTGACGCCGGAACGCGGGGTGCGGGTGGTGGACGGGTTGCTGACCGGGCTGCACGAGCCGGAGGCGTCCCATCTGCTGATGCTGGAGGCGGTCGCGGGGCGTGCGGCCGTAGAACTCGGGTACGCGGAGGCGGTGGCCCGCCTCTGCCTTTGGCACGAGTTCGGGGACGTCCATCTGCTGCTCAAGGACGAGAGCAGTCACTGAGTGCGTTGCTCCAGCAACGCGGGGTGAGACCGTTACGTGCCCGATGTGAGCCCGGGCATAGGACCCACATCACTTACGAAGCTCCGTAGTGGATACGTAAAGGCCCTGTCAGCACGGGCGTGCGTAGCGCCGAGGCCCGGGATCGGGCCTCGGCGCCCGTGCCTGATCCACTAAGCGGGATCGTACGTCACACCTTTGCCACAGCTTTTTGCCGCCGCTAAGAATTGCTCCCGTCGCACAGCACCGCGGATCCCCGGATCCACAAAGCGCCTTCCTGCGGCCCCCGCTATTCGAAGAGGTTGCCCCGCCATGTCTGCTTCCCGCACCCCCGGTCACAGTCGTCTGACGAAGGCACACAAGCTGTCCATCGCCGGTGTCGCCACGCTGAGCACCGCCGCGCTCGCCTTCTCCCTCGTCCCCGCCGGTTCCGCGGAGGCCGAGACGGTCACCGCCGCCCCCGTCGCATGGACCCAGGCCGTCAACGGGACGCAGACGAAGGCGATGTACGGCCACCTCTCCGCGCAGCAGGTCATCGCCGACGCGAACGCGAAGGCCGCGGCCAAGGCCAAGGCCGACGCCGACGCCAAGGCCAAGGCCAAGGCCGAGGCCGCCGCGAAGAAGGACCGCGAGAAGAAGGCCGCCGCGAGCCGCTCCGCCGCCCGCACCCCCGTCTTCGCGAACAACCTGGACGGCTGGATCAAGGAAGCCCTCTTCATCATGAAGAAGGAGGGCATTCCGGGCACCTACGCCGGGATCCACCGCAACATCATGCGCGAGTCCAGCGGCAACCCGATGGCGATCAACAACTGGGACATCAACGCCCAGAACGGCATCCCCAGCAAGGGTCTGCTCCAGGTCATCTACCCGACCTTCAAGACGTACCACGTCAAGGGCACCAAGTTCGACCAGTACGACCCGGTCGCCAACATCGTCGCCGCCTGCAACTACGCGGCCGACCGCTACGGCTCGATGGACAACGTCAACAGCGCCTACTAGGACGCCGACGGCATCAAAGCCCCCCACGCGCCTCAGGGCGGCCCCCGGAACACCGGGTGCCGCCCTGAGGCGTTTCGCGCTTACGCGGACTACTTGCCGGCCCGCATGACCTCGGGCTCGTGGCGGCGCAGCAGTCGCTGGACCGCGAAGCCGCAGGCCACGCCGATGAGCAGCAGGATGATGATGTCCACGCTCCACTGGCCGACCGAGTGCTCCCACAGCGGGTCGGTGTTGGTCGGGTTCTGCTGGTCCCACGGCGGCATGAGCACGCCGAGGTTCAGCGTGGTGCCGGCGGCGGCGACGGCCCAGCGGGACGGCATCAGCCAGGCGAACTGCTCCAGGCCCGGGGAGTCGTACACCTGGAAGAGGATGCCGGTGAACACGACCTGGACGATCGCGAACATGACCAGCAGCGGCATCGTCTTCTCGGCGGTCTTGACCAGCGAGGAGATGACGAGGCCGAACATCATCGAGGTGAAGCCGAGCGCGGTGACCGACAGGCAGAGCTCGACGGCCGGCGGCATCAGCAGGCCCTCGGTGGGCAGGTCGCGCGGGGTGAAGCCGATCGCGCAGATGACCACGCCCTGGATGGCCGTGATGAAGCCGAGGACGATCACCTTCGACATGAGGTACGCCGACCGGGACAGACCGGTGGCGCGCTCGCGCTCGTAGATGACGCGTTCCTTGATCAGCTCACGGACCGAGTTCGCGGCGCCCGAGAAGCACATGCCGACGCAGAGGATCAGCATGATCGTGCCGGCGTCGCCGTTGAACCGGGACGGCGGCTTCGGCGGCGCGAGACCGAAGGTCGCGGGGATGACCGTCGAGACCACGCCCAGGACCGCGGGCAGGATCAGCATGAGGGCCATGAAGCCCTTGTCGGACGCGATGACCGAGACGTAGCGGCGGATCAGCGTCCACAGCTGGTCGCCCCAGCCCTGTGCCTTCGGCGGCATCATCTGCTGCATCGGCGGCATCGCGACCTGCTGCGGGGCGACCGAGTCGAGGTCGGCGGCGTACAGCTGGTAGTGCTGCGAGCCCTTCCAGCGGCCGGCCCAGTCGTAGTCGCGGTAGTTCTCGAAGGCCGAGAAGACGTCCGCCCACGTGGTGTAGCCGAAGAAGTTCAGCGCCTCGTCCGGCGGGCCGAAGTACGCGACCGAACCACCCGGGGCCATGACCAGCAGCTTGTCGCACAGGGACAGCTCGGCGACGGAGTGGGTGACGACGAGGACCGTGCGGCCGTCGTCGGCGAGGCCGCGCAGCAGCTGCATGACGTCGCGGTCCATGCCCGGGTCGAGGCCGGAGGTCGGCTCGTCCAGGAAGATCAGCGACGGCTTGGTGAGCAGCTCCAGGGCCACGGACACGCGCTTGCGCTGACCACCGGAGAGCGCGGTGATCTTCTTGTCCTTGTGGATGTCGAGCTTGAGCTCGCGCAGCACCTCGTCGATGCGGGCGGCACGCTCGGAATCGGCGGTGTCGCCGGGGAAGCGCAGCTTGGCCGCGTACTTGAGGGCCGTGCTGACCTTCAGCTCCTTGTGCAGGATGTCGTCCTGCGGGACCAGGCCGATGCGCTGGCGGAGCTCCGCGAACTGCTTGTACAGGTTGCGGTTGTCGTAGAGGACGTCGCCCTCGTTGGCGGGCCGGTAGCCGGTGAGCGCCTTGAGGAGGGTCGACTTGCCGGAGCCGGACGGGCCGATGACGCCGATGAGCGACTTCTCCGGTACGCCGAAGGTGACGTCCTTGAGGATCTGCTTGCCGCCGTCGACCGTGACCGTGAGGTGGCGGGCCGAGAAGGAGACGGCACCGGTGTCGACGAACTCCTCAAGGCGGTCGCCGACGATCCGGAACGTCGAGTGGCCGACGCCGACGATGTCGTTCGGACCGAGCATCGCGGTACCGGACTTGGGCAGCGGCTGACCGTTGACGTAGGTGCCGTTGTGGCTGCCGAGGTCGTGGATCTCGAACCGGCCGCCGGGCATCGAGCGGAACTCGGCGTGGTGGCGCGAGACCTGGAGGTCGGAGACCACCAGTTCGTTCTCCAGCGCACGGCCGATCCGCATGACGTGACCCAGCGACAGCTGGTGGAACGTCGTCGGGCTGCGGTCGCCCCCGTGGTGCGGTACGGCGCCCTGCGCCGGGCGCGCCGCGGCGGGGCCGCCGCCCTGCTGGTGCGGGAAGTGCGGCGCCTGCTGCGCCTGCTGCTGCGGCTGCGCGTGCTGCTGCTGTTCCCAGGCCTGCTGCTGAGGCTGCTGCTGCGGCGCCTGGTACGCGGGCGCCTGCGGCTGGGCGTACGCCTGCGCCTGCTGGGCCACGGCCGGCTGGGGCGCCGCGGCACCGACGGGATTCAGCCGCGGGCCGTCGGTGGCGTTGCCCAGGTGGACCGGCGTGCCGGGCACGAGTTCGGCCTGCTGCACCCGGGCTCCGTGCACGTAGGTGCCGTTGGTGCTGCCGTGGTCCTCGATTCCCCAACCACGGCCGTTCCAGCTGATGGTGGCGTGGCGCCAGGACACCCTGGCGTCATCGATCACCACGTCTCCCTGGGGGTCACGCCCCAGCGAGTACGACCTGGACGGATCGAGCGTCCAGGTCCTTCCATTCAATTCCAGTACGAGTTCCGGCACTCCAGCCCCACTTAAGTCCCCCGAGAATCCCCCCATGACGTCAGGGAGTCTAGGGATGGCGAACATCCGGGGGAACTATTTCAGGCCCACGGCCACATGTGGGAATCCGGGCCTTGCCAGGGCGTCTACGCCTGCCCGTTGACGAGGGCGAAAGTCACCCGGAGAGTGAGATACGGGACTTCTCGACCGGACTTCTCGACCGGGCGTCCCGCCCGGACGCTCCGCTCGGCTCGCATCGGGGGAACGCTCATGCGCCGCATCCGTTGGGGAGATGTCCTGCTGTCCGGCATCGCCGCCGTGGGCTGGTCGCTGGTGGCCATGGCGGTGGTCGCGGCGCTCGGGCTCCACCTGCTGGGCGCCGACGGTACGGGAGGCTCGCTCGGGGCGATGACCGCGGCCGTGGTCGTCCTGGCCGTGGGCGGCACCGTGACCCCTTCCGGCGAACTGCAGGTCTTCGGGGTGGCGGGGACGGGCGCCGAGGCCTCACTGGACGTCGTGCCGTTGGGAGTGGGGCTGGCCGGGGCCCTCGTCCTGGCGCGGCTGTTCCTGCGGTCGGTACGGGCCGGGGCCGCCGCCGAGACGGCCGCCCGGGTGGTGGTGGTCGCGGCGCTGCTCGTCACCGCAGCGGGCGCGCTGGCGTGGGCCGGGCACGACGTGGTCACCTTCGACGGGGCCGCGCTGCCGAGGACCCCGGCGAAGGTGGAGATCCCCGGGATCGGGGACATCGGCGGGCTGCTCCCGGACCGCGTCGGGGACCTGATCGGGACACGGGCCCGGGTGGGGTTCTCGGTGGAGCCGGGGCCGACACTGGTGGGCGCGGGTTTGTGGGCGGTGTCGGTAGCGGCACTGGCCCTGCTGGTCTCGCGGCGCGGGCCCGCCTCGCTCGCGCGGCTGCGGCCGGCCGTCTCGGCGGTGGTGACGATGCTGCTGGTGGCGGTGGCGGCCGGACTGGCCGCGGCGGTGTGGGCCGCGCCGGGCGACGAGCACCCCGGGCGGGTGCTGGGGGCGGCGCTGCTGGGCGCGCCGAACGGGAGCTGGTGGGGGGTCCTTCTCGGGCTCTTCGTCCCGCTGAGCGGCCGGGTCTCGGGTGCGTCGGCCCGGCTGCTGCCGGATCCGCTGGACGAGCTGCTGACGGGCTCCGTGCGGGAGCCGGTGACGGTGGCCCGCCTGGCGGAGTACGACGGGCGGGTCTGGCTGCTGGTCGCGGGGGCGGCGCTGCTGCTGCTCTGCGCGGGTGTGCTGGCCGCCGTACGGACTCCGGGGCGCGGGATCGCGGGGTGCGCGGCGCGGCTGTCGGCCGTGACCGGGGTGGCCCTGGCGGGGCTGGTGTGGCTGACGGGGTTCTCGGCGGATGCGTCGCCGGCCGTGCTGGGGGTGGACGCGGTGGATGCCGGGGTGGAGCTGCGGGGGTCCGTCCCGATCGCCCTGGCGCTGGGCGCGGCCTGGGGCGCGGCGGCGGGCGCGGCGGGCGCCCTGCTGACCCGGGGCCGCCGGAGCCCCCGGCCGGGGGCGGGGCCGGGATCCGGCGGGGCCGCCGCCGTCCCGGCGTGGCCCGAGCCCGACGCGCCGACGGCCGCGTACGGCTGGGGGCCGGCGCCGGGCCGGGTGTACCCGTACCCGGATCCGGACGTCTCCTGGGACGTCACGGTCACCGGTCTCCCGCCGAGGCCGCCCAGGCCGGCGAAACCGGTCCGGCGGCCGCCCTTCACCCCGCCTCCCCCGCCCGGAGCACCGCCGCCGCCGAAGCCGCCGGGGCCGCCGGGGCCGCGGTGACCGCCCCCGGCTTCGGCGCACGGGGTCCGGCGCGGCGGCGCGCCGAGGAAGGGCGCGCAAGAGCGCGGCGCGTTCACGACGTGGGACGGGGGTCCTGTCCTGGGGGCGGGGAAGATACGGTGAGGGCACCATGAGCGCTTCGCAGACCTCCGACGTCCCCACCCTCCTCGTCAAGATCTTCGGCAAGGACCGTCCCGGGATCACCGCCGGGCTGTTCGACACCCTCGCCGCCTACTCCGTCGACGTCGTCGACATCGAGCAGGTCGTCACCCGGGGCCGCATCGTCCTGTGCGCCCTCGTCACCAAGCCCGCCGGCGGCGCCGAGGGCGAGCTGCGGGCCACCGTCCACAGCTGGGCCGAGTCGCTCAAGCTGCAGGCCGAGATCCTTTCCGGTACCGGCGACAACCGGCCGCGCGGCAGTGGCCGGTCCCACGTCACCGTGCTCGGGCACCCGCTCACCGCCGAGTCCGCGGCGACCATAGCGGCAAGGATCACCGCGACCGGCGGCAACATCGACCGCATCTTCCGCCTCGCCAAGTACCCGGTGACCGCGGTGGAGTTCGCCGTCTCCGGCACCGAGACCGAGCCCCTGCGCACCGCGCTGGCCACCGCCGCCGCACAGATCGGCGTGGACGTGGCCGTCGTCTCGGCCGGGCTGCACCGCCGGGCCCAGCGCCTGGTCGTGATGGACGTGGACTCGACCCTGATCCAGGACGAGGTCATCGAGCTCTTCGCCGCGCACGCCGGGTGCGAGGCGGAGGTCGCCGAGGTCACCGAGCGTGCGATGCGCGGTGAGCTGGACTTCGAGCAGTCGCTGCACGCCCGCGTGGCGCTGCTGGCCGGGCTGGACGCCTCCGTCGTCGACAAGGTCCGCGCCGAGGTGCAGCTGACCCCGGGCGCCCGGACCCTGATCCGTACCCTGAAGCGGCTCGGCTACCAGGTGGGCGTGGTGTCCGGCGGTTTCACCCAGGTGACGGACGATCTGCGGGAGCGGCTGGGGCTCGACTTCGCCTCCGCCAACACGCTGGAGATCGTCGACGGGAAGCTGACGGGCAGGGTGACCGGCGAGATCGTGGACCGGGCGGGCAAGGCCCGGCTGCTGCGCCGCTTCGCCGCGGAGGCCGACGTACCGCTGTCGCAGACGGTGGCCATCGGCGACGGCGCCAATGACCTGGACATGCTGAACGCGGCCGGGCTGGGCGTGGCCTTCAACGCCAAGCCGGTGGTCCGCGAGGCCGCGCACACCGCGGTGAACGTGCCCTTCCTCGACGCGGTGCTGTACCTGCTCGGGATCACCCGCGAGGAGATCGAAGCCGCCGACCTGGCCTGATCCGCAGGTGGTCCGTACGTACGACACGGGAGGGCCCCGGCAGCCGCACCGGCCGCCGGGGCCCTCCTCCAGTCAGGCTCCTCGGGCCCAGCCAGTGCTCCTCGGGCCCGGTCAGTGGCCCTCGGGCGTCCAGAAGTCGACCAGCGTGCCCACGCCGTGCTCCAGGGACTTCCACGAGCCGGTGAAGGAGACAACGGCGAAGGCCGCGGTCGGGAATCCGGTCCGGGTCATCCGCGCCAGCGTGTCGCCCGTCGCATGCCCGGAGAGGGCGTCGGCGAGGGCGTGCATGCCGGGATTGTGGCCGATGACGAGGAGGTCGGTGACCTCGTCGGAGGTCTCGTTCAGCAGGGCGATGAGCTCGCCCAGCGAGGCGTCGTACAGCCTCTCCTCGTACGAGGTCTTCGGCCGGTGCGGCATCTCCTGGACGGCGAGCTTCCAGGTCTCGCGGGTGCGGGCTGCGGTGGAGCAGAGGGCCAGGTCGAAGGCGATGCCGGTTTCGGCGAGCTTCAGACCGACGGCCGGTGCGTCCTTGCGGCCCCGTTCCGCCAGCGGGCGGTCGTGGTCGGACACCTCAGGCCAGTCGGCCTTGGCGTGCCGGAGGAGGGCGATCCTGCGGGTTGTGTCGGCGCTCATGGCTCCCAGCTTCGCATGAAACGGGCCACGGGGCGCAGGGTGTTGAAGGCCCTCGCACGGTGGTGGGGCAGACCCCGGCGCACCCCGGCGCACCCCGGGCGTACGTCCTTCAGCCGACGGCGCGCAGGAGCTGCTGGGTGACGTGGATCAGCCCGGTGGCCTCGCCGGTCGCGGCGTGGGCCTCGCCGGATCCGGCGAGGAGGAGCAGCAGGAGGCCGAAGGCGAGCGCGGGCAGGGCCAGCGCCCACCAGTGCAGGCGGGCGTCGGCGCCGTGCCGGGTGCCGGCGGCGGGGCGGGCGGCGGCTCGGAGGCCGGACGGAAGGGAGCGGGTGTGCGTGGGGGCCGACATGGCCGCCTCCGGGGTGCTGACGGGACTGGCTCGCTCCTTCGAATCTATGGATTCGAAGGAGCGGATCCCATCCGGGGCGCACCCCAGTTCACCCTGAGCCTGGCCCCCTAGGGGTCGGTGGGGATAACCCCACCAGCCTCCCGGTCAGGGGGAGGCGATCGACGCGATGACGGAGATGATCACGGTCACGACGAGCATCGCGCCGAGCACGAGGCCGAGCTTGCGGCGGCCGTGCTGCGGGTTCGGGTCAAGTACGGGCGACATGCCGCTCAGTCTCGCATGCCGCATTCGTCCTCGATCGTGCGGTCCCGTCCGGCCAGGACCCCGAGTGCGATCTGCGGGACGAGCAGTCCGGCCATGAGGGCGAGGGGCAGGTCCCAGCCGCCGCTGTGCTGGTAGAGGGTGCCGATGACCAGCGGCCCGGGGATGGAGATGAGGTAGCCGGTGCTCTGGGCGAAGGCGGAGAGCTTGACGACGCCGGCCGGGGACTTGGCGCGCAGTCCGATCATCGTGATGACGAGAGGGAAGGCGCAGTTGGAGACGCCGAGCAGGAGCGCCCAGGCCCACGCGCCCGCGGCCGGGGCGAAGTAGAGCCCGAGGTACCCGGCGAGGCCGAAGAGGCCGAGGGTGACGGCGATGGGGCCCTGGCTGCGCATCCGGCCGGCCAGGCCGGGGATGACGAAGGCGAGCGGGACGCCCATGACCATGGTGACGGCGAGCAGTACGCCGGCGGTGGAGGCGGAGACGCCCGCGTCGCGGAAGATCTGCGGGAGCCAGCCCATGGTGACGTACGCGCCGGTGGCCTGAAGGCCGAAGTAGCAGGCCAGGGCCCAGGCGGTGCGGCTGCGGACGACCCGGGGGCCGGTGTCGGCCCGTACGGCGGTCCCCTCCCCGGAGCCGGCGGCCGCTGCCTCGGCCCGTGCGGCGCGCCGCGAGGCGCGGGCGATGGGCAGCCAGGGCAGTACGGCGACCAGTGCGAGCACGGCCCAGATCATCAGGCCGGTGCGCCAGCTGCCGCCGAGGGCGCCGGTCAGCGGGACGGTCGCGGCGGCGGCGAGCGAGGTGCCGGCGGCCAGCGCCATGGAGTACAGGCCGGTCATGGTGCCGACCCGGTCCGGGAAGTAGCGCTTGACGATCACCGGGAGCAGGACGTTGGTCAGGGCTATGCCGGCCAGGGACAGCGCGCTGGCGGCGAGGAATGCGGCGGCGTCGTCCGCGAAGGGGCGGATCAGCAGGCCCGCGGCGACGGCGGCCATGCCGGCGCAGACGACGGCGGCCGGGCCGAAGCGGCGGGAGAGCCGGGGCGCGGTGACGCCGAACACGGCGAAGCAGAGGGTGGGGACGGAGGTGATGACTCCGGCGACGGTGCCGCTCATGCCGAGGCCCGTGCGGGTCTCCTCGAAGAGGGCGCCGAGGCTGGTGATGGCGGGCCGCAGGTTGAGGGCGGCCAGCACGATTCCGACGATGAGCACCGGACCGAGCCACGTGGGGGCGACGTGGACGGGGGCGGGAAGAGGCCGGTCGGGGGCGGTGTGCACGACCGGCGAGCGGTTCATGGTCTGGATTTCTTCGTCGGGCATTCAACCATCATAGAATCATGGGATGATTGATTGTCCAGTCGCCCTCAGTGGAACGAAGAGGAACACATGCCGCTGACCTCGCCACGGCGCTCCGCGCTCGTCGACCAGGTGATCACCCAGTTGCGGAACCAGATCACCTCCGGCGAGTGGCCGGTCGGAGCCCGCATCCCCACCGAGCCGGAGCTGGTGGAGCTGCTCGGCGTCGCCCGCAACACGGTGCGCGAGGCCGTGCGGGCGCTCGCGCACAACGGCTTGCTCGACATCCGACAGGGCTCGGGTACGTACGTCATCGCCACCAGCGAGCTGGCCGGGGTGATGCACCGCCGTTTCGCCGGGGCCGACCCGCGGCACATCGCGGAGCTGCGCTCGACCCTGGAGTCCTCGGCGGCCCGGCTGGCGGCGGAGCGGCGCACCGAGCGGGACCTCGTACAGCTGGACGCGCTGCTCGCGCGGCGTGAGGAGGCCTGGGCGACCGGGGACGCGGAGCTGTTCGTGGCGGCGGACGTGAGCCTGCACATGGCGGTGGTCACGGCCTCGCACAACGACGTGCTGGTCGAGCTGTACGCCGACCTCGGCGACCTGGTGGCCGACTGGCTGCGCGCGGACGTCGGGACCGAGCTGCACCCCTCCGCCCATCTGGACCACGCCCGGCTGATCGAGGCGATCCGGCGGGGCGACGGGGACGCGGCCGCCTCGGAGGCGGCGGGCTATCCCTTCGCCTGCCTCGGCAAGGGCACCGCCTGAGGGACCGGAGAAACGGCCGGGGCAGCGGGGCGGTCACGGCCGCTGGTGGCTGACCCAAGCCGAGCGGACCTCCTTCCAGCAGCGGCTGACGAGTTCGACGCGTCCGGCCGGGCCGACGGCGACGGCCGCGCCGTCGCCGTCCAGGTCCCACCAGCGGTCGCATTCGACGTGCAGCCGCACCAGGTCGGTCTGCGGGTAGCCGTTGTGGCAGTGCGCCGTCACCTGCGAACCGTTGATCTCGGTGTCGCAGTCGGCGCCGAAGTGCTCCCGGGGGTCGGGCCGCGAGGGCTGCACGGGTGGTTCGACGGGGATGTCGGCGAGGTCCACCACGACGGGGGCGGCCGCCTCGGGGCCGTGCGCCGATTCCTCGCCCGGGGACTGCGCGAGCGCACCGGGGCCCAGGAGTCCGGTCAGGAACACCGAGGTGAACAGCAGCGATAGCGTTCGGCTCGGTCTCGCGCGCACTCCCGTACCTCCTCCCCGCCGGAGCCGGGAAGATCCCGACTCGGTCAGTTTGCAGGTATCTGTCCCGGTTTTCGACTCGGGAAGATCCGGTCGCACGGCGAACATCTGATCGAGTGTGGCGCCGCGGGCCGGTCCGCGACCCACGAGAACGGCGGCGGGCCCCCCCCCCCCCCGGGGGGGGGGGGCCCCCCCCGGCGGGGGGGGGGGGCCCCGCGCCCCCCCCCCCGCCCCGGCCCCCCCCCCCCGGGACCAAGAGCCCCGGGGGGTAGG
>NZ_JBIAHP010000002.1:22916-29107 GCF_042870715.1 Streptomyces sp. NPDC006463
GGGGGCCCCCGGCGCCGGGGGGGTGGGGGGGGGGGCGGGGGGGGCGCCCCCCCCCCCCCCGCCCGGGGGGCGGCCGGCCCCCCCCCCCCCCCCCCCCCCCCCCCCGCCGTGCGGAGTCGGGAGCCGTCAGGCACCCATCGCGTGCAGGCCGCCGTCCACGTGGACGATCTCGCCGGTGGTCTTCGGGAACCAGTCCGAGAGGAGGGCGACGACGCCCTTGCCCGCCGGCTCCGGGTCGCTCATGTCCCACTCCAGCATGGAGCGGGAGTTCCAGACGTCCGCCAGCTCCGAGAAGCCGGGGATGGACTTCGCGGCCATCGAGCCGATCGGGCCCGCCGAGACCAGGTTGCAGCGGATGTTCTCCTTGCCCAGGTCACGGGCGAGGTAGCGGCTGGTGGCCTCCAGCGCGGCCTTGGCCGGGCCCATCCAGTCGTACTGCGGCCAGGCGAACTGCGCGTCGAAGGTGAGGCCGACGACGGCCGCGCCCTCGTGCGGGAACAGCGGCTTGCAGGCCATGGTCAGCGACTTCAGCGAGAACGCCGAGACGTGCATGGCGGTGGCGACCGACTCGAACGGGGTGTTCAGGAAGTTGCCGCCGAGCGCGTCCTGCGGCGCGAAGCCGATGGAGTGCACGACGCCGTCGAGGCCGCCGAGCTCGTCGCGGACGAGGCCCTCCAGGCGGGCCAGGTGCTCGTCGTTGGTGACGTCGAGCTCGATCACCTTGACCGGCTTGGGCAGCTTCTTGGCGATGCGCTCGGTCAGCGTCGGGCGGGGGAACGCGGTCAAGATGACCTCGGCGCCCTGCTCCTGGGCCAGCTTGGCGGTGTGGAAAGCGATGGACGACTCCATCAGCACCCCGGTGATGAGGATGCGCTTGCCCTCGAGAATTCCGCTCATGGTGATCAGTGACCCATGCCCAATCCGCCGTCAACGGGAATGACGGCTCCTGTGATGTACGCGGCGTCGTCGGACGCCAGGAAGCTCACGGCTGCCGCGATCTCCTCGGGCTGCGCGTAACGGCCGAGCGGCACCTGGCCCACGATGCCCGCGCGCTGCTCGTCGGTGAGCACCTTAGTCATGTCCGTGTCGACGAAGCCGGGGGCGACCACGTTGAACGTGATGTTGCGCGAGCCCAGCTCACGGGCGAGCGAACGGGCGAAGCCGACCAGCGCGGCCTTGGAGGCGGCGTAGTTGGCCTGGCCCGCCGAGCCCAGCAGTCCGACGACCGAGGAGATCAGGACGACGCGGCCCTTCTTGGCACGGAGCATGCCACGGTTCGCGCGCTTGACTACCCGGAAGGTGCCAGTGAGGTTGGTGTCGACGACCGAGGAGAAGTCCTCCTCGGACATCCGCATCAGCAGCGTGTCCTTGGTGATGCCCGCGTTGGCCACCAGCACCTCGACCGCGCCGTGCGTGTCCTCGATCTGCTTGTAGGCCTGCTCCACCTGCTCGGAGTCGGTGATGTCGCAGCGGACCGCCAGGACGCCGAGCGAGGTCAGTGCCTCCGGCGGCTCGCCGGACCGGTACGTGATCGCGACCTTGTCCCCGGCCTCCGCGAAGGCACGGGCGATGGCGAGGCCGATGCCCCGGTTTCCTCCGGTGACGAGAACCGAGCGGCTCAACGGATCACCCTTTCGCTAGCGGTCTGAATACCAAAAACCTATAGGCCGCATCTCTCGTACGGAGAATCGATCTCCGACAGGGCCTTGCGGCGGGCTCTGTCGAGTCCCTACAGAAAGATGTAGGCACAAGAGCCCTGAGCGCGACATGATCGAGGCGACCGGCCCCGACCCCGGGAGGACTTCCGTGCCCCATTCCATCGACGCGGCCTTCACCGCACTGCCCTTGCGGGCGCTCGCCGACGCGGCGCTCGCCCGGGCGCGCGCGCTGGGCGCCGAGCATGCCGACTTCCGGCTGGAGCGGATCCGCAACGCCTCCTGGCGGCTGCGCGACGCCAAGCCCTCCGGCGGGTCCGATACCACCGACCTCGGCTACGCGGTCCGCGTGGTGCACGGAGGCAGCTGGGGGTTCGCCTCCGGTGTGGACCTGACCATGGACGCCGCCGCGAAGGTGGCCTCGCAGGCCGTGGCCATGGCGAAGCTCTCGGCCCAGGTGATCAAGGCCGCGGGCTCCGACGAGCGGGTGGAACTGGCCGAGGAGCCGGTGCACTCGGAGCGGACCTGGATCTCGGCCTACGACGTGAACCCCTTCGAGGTTCCCGACGCGGACAAGGCGGCGCTGCTCGCCGACTGGAGCTCGCGGCTGCTGGCGGCCGACGGCGTCGCGCACGTGGACGCCTCGCTGCTCGCCGTGCACGAGAACAAGTTCTACGCCGACACCGCGGGCACCGTGACCACCCAGCAGCGGGTCCGGATCCACCCGCAGCTCACGGCCGTCGCCGTGAACGCCACCACCGGCGAGTTCGACTCCATGCGCACCATCGCCCCGCCGGCCGGGCGCGGCTGGGAGTACCTGACGGGCACCGGCTGGGACTGGAACGCCGAGCTGGAGCAGATCCCCGGCCTGCTCGCCGAGAAGATGCGGGCGCCGAGCGTGGAGGCCGGGCGCTACGACCTGGTGGTGGACCCGTCCAACCTGTGGCTCACCATCCACGAGTCCATCGGCCACGCCACCGAGCTCGACCGGGCACTGGGCTACGAAGCGGCGTACGCGGGGACCTCCTTCGCCACCTTCGACCAGCTCGGCAAGCTCAAGTACGGCTCCTCGATCATGAACGTGACGGGTGACCGCACCGCCGAGCACGGGCTGGCCACGATCGGCTTCGACGACGAGGGCGTCGAGGCGCAGAGCTGGGACCTGGTCAAGGACGGCACGCTGGTCGGCTACCAGCTGGACCGGCGGATCGCGAAGCTGACCGGTCTCGGCCGCTCCAACGGCTGCGCGTACGCCGACTCCCCCGGGCACGTGCCCGTGCAGCGGATGGCGAACGTGTCGCTCCAGCCGGATCCGGGCGGTCTGTCCACCGAGGACCTCATCGGTGGGGTGGAGCGCGGGATCTACGTCGTCGGCGACCGCTCCTGGTCGATCGACATGCAGCGCTACAACTTCCAGTTCACCGGGCAGCGGTTCTTCCGGATCGAGAACGGCAAGCTGGCCGGGCAGCTGCGCGACGTCGCGTACCAGGCCACGACCACCGACTTCTGGGGCTCGATGGAGAAGGTCGGCGGCCCGCAGACCTACGTCCTGGGCGGCGCCTTCAACTGCGGCAAGGCCCAGCCGGGCCAGGTGGCCTCCGTCTCGCACGGCTGCCCTTCCGCGCTGTTCCGCGACGTGAACATCCTGAACACCACGCAGGAGGCCGGCCGATGAGCACCCCTTCGAACGGACGCACCAAGCCCCACGAGATCGTCGAGCGGGCCCTGGAGCTGTCCACCGCCGACGGCTGCGTCGTCATCGCCGACGAGGAGTCGAGCGCCAACCTGCGCTGGGCGGGCAACGCCCTGACGACGAACGGCGTCACCCGCGGGCGCACCCTCACCGTCATCGCGACGGTCGACGGCAAGGAGGGCACGGCCTCGGGGGTCGTCTCGCGCTCCGCCGTCACCGCCGCGGACCTGGAGCCGCTGGTCCGGGCCGCCGAGGCGGCCGCGCGCGGGGCGGGTCCCGCCGAGGACGCCCAGCCGCTGGTGACCGGGACCCCGGCCTCGCCCGACTTCACGGACTCGCCCGCCGAGACCTCCTCGGCGGTGTTCGCGGACTTCGCGCCCGCCCTCGGCGAGGCCTTCGCCCGGGCCCGCGCGGGCGGCCGCGAGCTGTACGGCTTCGCCAACCACGAGCTGGTCTCCACGTACGTCGGCACCTCGACGGGCCTGCGGCTGCGCCACGACCAGCCCAAGGGCACCCTGGAGCTCAACGCCAAGTCCCCCGACAGGCAGCGCTCGGCCTGGGCCGGCCGCGCGACCATGGACTTCAAGGACGTGGACCCGACCCTGCTGGACGCGGAACTGGCCGTGCGCCTGGGCTGGGCGGAGCGGAAGATCGAGCTGCCCGCCGGGCGGTACGAGACCCTGCTGCCGCCGACGGCCGTGGCCGATCTGCTGATCTACCAGATGTGGTCGGCGGCGGCCCGGGACGCGGTGGAGGGCCGTACGGTCTTCTCCAAGCCCGGGGGCGGCACCCGGATCGGCGAGAAGCTGTCGGAGCTCCCGCTGACCCTGCGCAGCGACCCGAACGCGCCGGGCCTGGAGTCCGCGCCGTTCGTGATCGCGCACAGCTCCGGGGACGACGCCTCGGTGTTCGACAACGGCCTGCCGGTCCCGGCCACCGAGTGGATCCGGGACGGGGAGCTGACGCGGCTGACCACGACCCGGCACACCGCCGGGCTGACCGGGCTGCCGCTCTCCCCCTCGTTCGGGAACCTGATCCTGGACGGGGGCGGCGACAAGTCGCTGGAGGAGATGGTTGCGGGCACCGAGAGGGGTCTGCTGCTGACCTGCCTCTGGTACATCCGCGAGGTCGACCCGGCCACCCTGCTGCTCACGGGCCTGACCCGGGACGGCGTCTACCTGGTGGAGAACGGGCAGGTCGTCGGCGAGGTCAACAACTTCCGGTTCAACGAGTCCCCCGTGGACCTGCTGTCGCGGGCCTCGGAGGCCGGCCGGACCGAGAAGACCCTGCCGCGCGAGTGGGGCGACTGGTTCACCCGGGCCTCGATGCCGGCGCTGCGCATCCGGGACTTCAACATGAGCTCGGTCAGCAAGGGGGTCTGACCCACCTAGACTGGGCTTTGTTTTTCCCTACACCAAAGGAGTCGAGAGAACCGTGACGGACATCGTCGACGAACTGAAGTGGCGCGGGCTCTTCGCCCAGTCCACCGACGAAGAAGCGCTGCGCAAGGCGTTCGCGGACGGTCCTGTCACGTTCTATTGCGGCTACGACCCGACCGCGGCCTCGCTGCACGTGGGGCACCTGGTGCAGGTGCTCACCATGCGCCGGCTCCAGCTGGCGGGGAACCGGCCGCTCGCGCTGGTCGGCGGGGCCACCGGCCAGATCGGTGACCCCCGCCCGACCGCCGAGCGCACCCTGAACGACCCCGCGGTCATCGCGGAATGGGTGAACCGGCTGCGCTCGCAGATCGAGCCGTTCCTGTCCTTCGAGGGCGAGAACGCGGCGGTCCTGGTGAACAACCTGGACTGGACGGCGGGCATGTCCGCGATCGAGTTCCTGCGGGACATCGGCAAGCACTTCCGGGTCAACAAGATGCTGACGAAGGACTCGGTCGCCAAGCGGCTGGAGTCCGACCAGGGCATCAGCTACACGGAGTTCAGCTACCAGCTGCTCCAGGGCATGGACTTCCTGGAGCTCTACCGGCGCCACGGCTGCGTGCTCCAGCAGGGCGGCTCCGACCAGTGGGGCAACCTGACGGCCGGCCTCGACCTGATCCACCGGGTCGAGCCGGGCGCGGTCGTGCACGCGATGGCGACCCCGCTGATGGTCAAGGCGGACGGCACCAAGTTCGGCAAGACCGAGGGCGGGGCCGTCTGGCTGGACCCGGAGATGACCACGCCGTACGCGTTCTACCAGTTCTGGCTGAACGTGGACGACCGGGACATCTCCACCTACATGCGGATCCTGTCCTTCCGGAGCCGTGAGGAGCTGGAGGAGCTGGAGGCGCAGACCGCCGAGCGGCCGCAGGCGCGCGCCGCGCAGCGGGCGCTGGCGGAGGAGCTGACCACGCTGGTGCACGGCGCCGGCCAGTGTGCCGCCGTGATCGCCGCGTCGAAGGCGCTGTTCGGCCAGGGCGACCTGGCGGAGCTGGACGAGGCCACGCTGGCCGCCGCCCTGTCCGAGCTGCCGCACGCCCAGGTGGCGGAGCTCGGCCTGGTCGTGGACCTGATGGCGGAGACCGGTCTCGTCGCGAGCAAGTCGGCCGGCCGCCGGACCGTGAAGGAGGGCGGGGCCTACGTGAACAACGCGAAGATCACCGCCGAGGACGCGGTCCCCGCCGAGGAGGACCTGCTGCACGGGCGCTGGCTGGTGCTGCGCCGCGGCAAGAAGAGCCTGGCCGCGGTCGAGGTCACCGGCGCCTGACGCGTCGCGACGGACACGGCGGCACGGCGCACCGGAGGGGGGGGGGCGGGCCCCGGGGGGGGGGCGGGGCCCCCCGGGGGGGCGGGGGCCGGGGGGGGGGGGGGCCCCCGCGCCCCCCCCCCCCCCCCCCCCCGGCGCCA
>NZ_JBIAHP010000002.1:29117-149849 GCF_042870715.1 Streptomyces sp. NPDC006463
GGCGGGGGCGGCGGCGGCGGCCCCCGGGGGCCCGGCCCCGCGGGGGGGGGGGGCCGCCTCCGTGGGGGGGGGGGCCCCCCCCGGGGTGCGCCGGGGGCCGGCTAGGTCGTCTGCCGCTTGCCCCGGACCGCCCCGTACGCCATGTCACCTAGACCGACGATCAGGACCGCACCGGCAAGCTGCAGCAAGTGCCGGGTCCAGTCGATGCCCCTGGTTTCCGCGACACCGATCCAGGCGGCGACGGCATTGCCGATGACGGCGCCGATGATGCCGAAGAGGGTGGTCAGCCAGAGGGGCTGGTGCTGCTTGCCCGGCAGGATGGCCCGGGCTATCAGGCCCAGCACGAAACCGACGATGATCGCCCACAACCAAGACATGTCGAGCCTCCTCCCGGCGCGTTGTGCGCACGTGCGCCCAGTCTCGACCCGTGCGGCGTAACACGCATTTCGGACACCCCATTCGAGCGACACCCCCTCTCCTCGCGCTCCGGGCGGCCGCGTACGGTGGGAGGGTCCGGGCCGGGGAGTGTCCGGCGGGTGATCGGGTGGTGGAGTGTGGAGCGGACGAAGCGACAGAAGCGGAACGGGGCCGAGGTCTTCCGGATCACCGGCGCGCGGATGGGGCTCGCCGAGGACGTGCGGGGCCGCCAGCGGCGCTATGTGATCTCGATGGCCATCAGGACCCTGTCGGTCATCGCGACCGTGCTCTTGTGGAACGTGCAGCGCCCGGTGGCGATCGTGACGCTGGTCGCGGGTGCCCTGCTGCCCTACGTCGCCGTGGTCATCGCCAACGCGGGGCGCGAGTCGGCCCCCTCGCTGCCCTCACAGTTCGTCCCGGCGCCCGTGAGGCCTGCTCTGGAGGCGGGAAACCTCAAGAAAAGCTCAGATCAATCATGAAGTTCCAGTGCACCGTACCGGGTCCTGCGTGACATACTGCCTACGCGCTCCGCATCCCCCGTCGGAGCGACGGACCGACGCCGGGCAGCTCCCCCCGTGGCTGCTCGGCGTCGCCTTTCCGTAGGGTTGAGGCGTGACCACCCCTGATACCGAAACCCCCACTTGCTCCGCCAAGGGCTGCCGTGACGCGGCCGTCTGGGTGCTGGCGTGGAACAACCCGAAGCTGCACACGCCGGAGCGGCGCAAGACCTGGCTGGCATGCGAGGAACACCGCGAACACCTCTCCCAGTTCCTGGGGGTCCGCGGTTTCCTCAAGGACGTCGTGAAGCTCGGCGAGTGGGTGCAGCCGGAGGGCTCGGAGCGCGAGCGCTGAAGGCTGGGCGCTGAAGGCTGGGCGCTGGGCGCCGTCCGCCGGAGCGGAGGCCGTTAGCCGCCGATCGCCGACATCGGGCGGTCGGGCTGCAGGAAGGACGGGTCGTCGAGACCGGACCCGGCCTTCTTGCCCCACATCGCCACCTTCCACAGCCGGGCGATCTCCTCGTCCGGGGCGCCCGAGCGCAGGGCGGCGCGCAGGTCCGACTCCTCGGTGGCGAACAGGCACGTACGCACCTGGCCGTCGGCCGTGAGCCGCGTACGGTCGCAGGCGCCGCAGAACGGGCGGGTGACGGAGGCGATGACACCGACGGTGGCCGGGCCGCCGTCGACCATCCAGCGCTCGGCCGGGGCGGAGCCGCGCTCGTCGGCACCCTCCTCGGTGAGCGTGAAGCGGGTGCGCAGGGACTGCAGGATGTCCCCGGCGGTGATCATGCCGTCGCGCTTCCAGCCGTGCTGGGCGTCGAGCGGCATCTGCTCGATGAAACGCAGCTCGTACTCGTTCTCCACGGCCCAGGCGAGCAGGTCGGGGGCCTCGTCGTCGTTGAGTCCCGGCATGAGGACCGCGTTGACCTTGACGGGGGTGAGGCCGGCCTCGCGGGCCGCGGCCATGCCGTCTATGACGTCCTTGTGACGGTCGCGGCGGGTGAGGGTCTTGAAGACCTCGGGCCGCAGGGTGTCCAGGGAAACGTTCACCCTGTCCAGGCCGGCGGCCTTCAGGGCCTGCGCGGTGCGCTTGAGCCCGATGCCGTTGGTGGTCAGGGACATCTTGGGGCGGGGCTCCAGGGCCGCGCACTGCTCGACGATCCCGACCAGGCCGGGGCGGAGCAGCGGCTCGCCGCCGGTGAAGCGGACCTCGGTGATCCCGAGCTGGGTGACCGCGATGCGGATCAGCCGCACGATCTCCTCGTCGCTCAGCAGGTCGGACTTGCCGAGCCACTGCAGGCCCTCCTCGGGCATGCAGTAGGTGCAGCGCAGATTGCACCGGTCGGTGAGCGAGACGCGCAGGTCAGTTGCGACGCGGCCGTACGTGTCGAGAAGCACTGTGGGCCCCCTCCCCTGTCCGGAGCTGTAGAGATTCGATAAATCGAGCCTACGCGACGCCTGTGTCATGGAGGGGTCCCCGAATGAACGAGACGTAACGCGGCCGTGTCGTAGGGAAACACGACACGGCCACGCACGGTGTTCGGTCGAACTCACAGAGCATGCTCGGCGAGCCCCTCAGTGAGCCCCGGTTCCCGTGAGGGAGCGGACCTCCAGCTCGGCGAACTTCTCGGGGTCCGCCTCCTCCTTGGACAGGACGGTTCCGAGCCAGCCCAGCAGGAAGCCGAGCGGGATGGAGATGATGCCCGGGTTCTCCAGCGGGAACCAGTAGAAGTCGGCGTCCTTGAACATGGAGGTGGGCTTCCCGGACACCACCGGGGAGAACAGCACCAGGCCGACGGCGGCGATCAGGCCGCCGTAGATGGACCACAGCGCTCCCTGGGTGGTGAAGCGCTTCCAGAAGAGGCTGTAGAGGATCGTCGGCAGGTTGGCCGAGGCGGCGACCGCGAAGGCGAGGGCGACCAGGCCGGCGACGTTCAGGTCGCGGGCGAGGGCGCCCAGGCCGATGGCGACGGCCCCGATGACCACCGTCGACCAGCGGGCGGCACGTACTTCCTCCTGCTCGGTGGCCTTGCCCTTGCGGATGACGTTGACGTACAGGTCGTGCGCGAAGGAAGAGGAGGAGGCGAGGGTGAGGCCCGCGACCACCGCGAGGATGGTGGCGAAGGCGACCGCGGAGATCACGGCGAGCAGGATGGCGCCGCCCGTGGAGCCCGCGCCGCCGCCGATCTCCTGGGCGAGCAGCGGGGCCGCGGTGTTGCCGGCCTTGTTGGACTTGATGATGTCGGCCCGGTTGAGCAGGGCGGCGGCTCCGAAGCCGAGGGCGATCGTCATCAGGTAGAACCCGCCGATGATGCCGATGGCCCAGTTCACGGACTTGCGGGCGGCCTTGGCGGTGGGGACCGTGTAGAAGCGGATCAGGATGTGCGGCAGGCCGGCGGTGCCCAGGACCAGGGCGAGGCCGAGCGAGATGAAGTCCAGCTTGGTCAGCGAGTCCTTGCCGTACTTCATCCCGGGTTCCAGGAACTTGGCGCCCTGTCCGCTGTTCTCGGCGGCCCTGCCCAGCAGGTCGGAGATGTTGAAGTTGAACTTCAGCAGCACCAGGAAGGTGATCAGCAGGGCGCCCGCGATCAGCAGGACGGCCTTGATCATCTGGACCCAGGTGGTGCCCTTCATGCCACCGATGGTCACGTAGAGGATCATCAGGACGCCGACGAGGGCGACGACGGCGACCTTGCCGCCGTCGCTGGTGATCCCCAGGAGCAGCGAGACGAGCACGCCGGCACCGGCCATCTGGGCGAGCAGGTAGAAGATCGAGACCACGATGGTGGAAGTGCCGGCGGCGGTGCGGACGGGCCGCTGGCGCATCCGGTACGCCAGGACGTCGCCCATCGTGTAGCGGCCGGAGTTGCGCAGCGGCTCGGCGACGAGCAGCAGGGCGACCAGCCAGGCGACGAGGAAGCCGATGGAGTAGAGGAAGCCGTCGTAGCCGAAGAGGGCGATGGCGCCGGCGATGCCGAGGAAGGACGCGGCGGACATGTAGTCGCCGGAGATGGCCAGGCCGTTCTGGAAGCCGGTGAACTGGCGGCCGCCGGCATAGAAGTCGGCGGCGTCCTTGGTCTGACGGCCGGCCCAGATCGTGATGATCAGGGTGGCGACGACGAACAGGCCGAAGAGGGTGATGATCAGCGGGCGGTGCTCGGTGGCACCGGCCGCGACCGTCGTCAGGTGGAGCGAGCCGCTCATTCGCCGGCCTCCATCCTCGCCTTGATGGCGGCCGCCTTGGGGTCGAGCTTGGTGGCGGCGTGCCGCGAGTACAGCCAGGCGATCAGGAAGGTCGTCGCGAACTGGGCGAGGCCGAGCACGAGGGCGACGTTGATGTTGCCGAAGAGCTTGGTCCCCATGAAGTCGCCCGCGTAGCTGGACAGCAGTACGTAGAGCAGGTACCAGGCGATGAAGGCCACGGTCAGCGGGAAGGCGAAGGAGCGGTAGGAGCTGCGCAGTTCGGCGAACTCGGCGCTCTGCTGGACGTGTCCGAAATCTTCGGCCGTGGGGACCGCCGGGGGCGTTCCCGCGCTGCCCGGAGGCGGCGCTGCTTCGGTGGTCACGGGGGGCTCTCCTTGCGGTGCGGGCGCGGTGGGGAAGGCGGACAAAACAACCTCCGTGTGGGGGACGGTGGTGCTGAGCCCCCCTGTCAACGGCACGGCCGGCGCGTCGGGACGGTTCAACACCCGCGGTTTCTTTAGAGACTGATTTCTCGAACTGATGGCGCAGAGGCGAACACCGGCACTAGGTTCCACATGTCATGAACCCGTCCGCCGTGACCACGGCCGGACGGTTTTTTCAAGGATGATGTGGAGAACCCATGGCTCATCTGGGATCCGGCCGCCGGCGTGCTCTCGCCGTTCCGGTCGGCCTGGCGCTCACCGCCTCGCTCGCCTTCCTGCCCTCGGTCGCGGCCTCCGCCGCTCCGCTGGGCAACACGGCGGACGCGGCCACGGCCTCCAAGGCCGAGACCACCGGGCCCAAGCTGTCGTACGTGGCGAACCTGAACACGTACGCCACGGTGACGGCGGCGGAGAAGGCCATCGAGCGTGCCGGTGGCACGGTGGTGACGGCGCATGAGCAGATAGGCGTCATCGTCGCGCACTCCCAGAACCCGGAGTTCGCCAAGCAGCTGCGGGCCCAGCGCGGACTGTTCGTGTCCGTGGGCGCCACCCGTACGGCCCCTCTGAAGACGGTGCAGACCACCGAGGAGGGCACCACGCAGAAGCTCAGCGCGGCGGACGCCGCCAAGGCGGCGGCGGACGCGGCGCCGGGGCAGGAGCCGCTGGAGTCCAACCAGTGGGACCTGCGGGCGATCAAGGCCGACCAGGCTCACAAGATCAACGATGGCAGCCCGGACGTCACGGTGGGCATCATCGACACGGGTGTCGACGACACCCACCCCGATCTCGCCGCGAACTTCTCCAAGGAGCAGTCGGCCAACTGCGTCGGCGGCGTCCCGGACACCTCCGAGGGCGCCTGGCGTCCGTACGTGGACGGCAGCGACCACGGCACGCACGTGGCCGGCACCATCGGCGCACCGCGCAACGGCGTGGGCGTCAGCGGTGTCGCGCCCGGTGTGAAGCTCGCCGCGATCAAGGTGAGCGAGCCCGGGACCAGCCTCTTCTACACCGAGGCGGTCGTCTGCGGCTTCATGTTCGCCGCCGAGAAGGGGATCGAGGTGACCAACAACAGCTACTACGTCGACCCCTGGTACTTCAACTGCAAGACGGACGACGACCAGAAGGCGCTGGTGGAGGCCCTCACCCGGGCGAGCAACTACGCCCAGCGCAAGGGCGTGCTGAACGTCGCCGCGGCCGGCAACGAGAACTTCGACCTGGCGTCCGACTCGATCGTCGACGACACCAGCCCGAACGACACGACCCCGACGCCGCGCACGATCGACCCGCGCGTCTGCCTGGACGTGCCGACCCAGCTGCCGGGTGTGGTCACCGTGACCGCGACCGGTGACAAGGGCTTCAAGTCGTACTACTCCAGCTTCGGCCTGGGCGTGGCGGACGTAGCGGCCCCCGGCGGCGACAAGTGGCAGATCCCGGCCACCCCGGACGCCAACGGCCGCGTGCTGTCCACCCTCCCGGGCGGCGGCTACGGCTACAAGCAGGGCACCTCGATGGCCACCCCGCACGTCGCGGGCGTCGCGGCCCTGCTCAAGAGCGCGCACCCGTCGGCCACCCCGTCGCAGCTCCAGGCGATGCTCAAGGGCCAGGCCACCAAGACGGCCTGCCCGGCCCAGGTCTACGACGCGACCGGCGCTCTGATAAACGCCACCACCTGCGTGAGCAAGTGGGGCCAGACCGGCTACTACGGCTACGGCGTGGTCGACGCGCTCAAGGCCGTGAACTAAGACCTGGTAGGCGTAGTACGCGAGAGGGCCGGGCGGGGGTCATCCCCAGCCCGGCCCTCATCGCTCGTTCAGGGCTTGATCAGCACCTTGAGCGCGCTGCGGTCGTCCATCGCGCGGTAGCCGTCCGGGACCTCTTCGAGGGACACGGCCCGGTCGAAGACCGGCGCCGGGTCGATGGCGCCGCTGAGGATGTCCTCCAGCAGCTCCGGGATGTACGCGCGCACCGGCGCCACGCCGCCGCGCAGGGTGATGTTGCGGTCGAACATCACGCCGAGGTCGAGGCCGGTGCCGCTGCCGTGCGGGACGCCGACGTAGCCGATGGCCCCGCCGTCGCGGGTGATGTTCACGGCGGTGCGCATGGACTGCTCGGTGCCGACCGCCTCGATGACCGCGTGCGCGCCCTGGCCGCCGGTGAGTTCACGGACCGCTGCCTCGGCGGCCTCCCCTCGCTCGGCGACGACGTCGGTGGCCCCGAAGAGCTTGGCCGTGTCCGTACGGACGGTGTGGCGGCCCAGTGCGATGATCCGCTCGGCGCCCAGGCGCTTGGCGGCGAGGACGCCGCACAGGCCGACCGCACCGTCGCCGACGACGGCGACCGTGGAGCCCTTGCGCACGCCCGCGCCCAGCGCCGCGTGGTGGCCGGTGCCCATGACGTCGGAGAGCGCGAGCAGCCCGGTCAGCAGGTGGTCGTCGGAGACGGCCGCGGCGGGCAGCTTCACCAGGGTGCCGTCGGCGTGCGGCACGCGGACGGCCTCGCCCTGGCCGCCGTCGTGGCCGACCGAGCCCCAGAAGCCGCCGTGCACGCAGGAGGTGTACAGGCCCTCGGAGCAGTAGTCGCAGATGCCGTCGGACCACATGAAGGGGGCGACGACGAGGTCCCCGGCGCGCAGGCCGGAGACGGCGGAGCCGGTCTCCTCGACGACGCCGAGGAACTCGTGGCCGATGCGCTGGCCGGGCTGGCGCTCGGCCTCACCGCGGTAGGCCCACAGGTCGCTGCCGCAGATACAGGCGCGCAGGACGCGGACGACGGCGTCCTCGGGTCGCCGTATCGCGGCGTCGGGCACCTCCTCCACGCGTATGTCGTGCGGGGCGTGGATGACGGTGGCGCGCATGGTGGTGCTTCCCTCGTGTCGGCTGACCGGGTCGGTCGGACTTGACTGTGCTGCCCTTGTGGGGCCGGCCTACCCTACGCCTGTTCGCGGGCCGAGCCGCCCGTGGCCAGCAGGTACTGGGCGGCCACGTAGGTGGCCATGATCCAGAAGTCCGGGCGGGGCAGCTGGGGCCATTCGGCGACGCCGGTGGCGATGAGCGTGTCGGACAGCAGGAACAGCGCGCCGCCGATGCCGGCCCGCAGGCCGAGGGCGCTGGAGCGGTAGGCCATGGCGGCGAGGAGCAGGCTGTAGCCGGCCACGGGGATGCGCAGGTCGGCCGGGAGGTCTCCCCAGAGCAGCGCGACGGTCCCCAGGAGCGCGAGCGCGTACCCGCCGCCGAGCAGGGCGTTGGTGCCGCGCCGGCCGAAGAGCACGAGGTAGCAGACGTGCCCGGCGGCGAAGGAGCCCATGCCGATCAGGAAGGCGGGCTCGGCGTCGAAGAGCAGGGCGAGGTCCCCGCCCCAGCCGAAGAGCAGGGCGGCGACCAGCAGGCGGGGGGCGCCGCGGGTGATCACGTACGCCACCAGCAGCGGCATCAGCAGCGGCTTGGCGAGGACGTGCCCGAGGTGCCAGCCGGCGAGCAGCGAGCCGAGGTCGGCGGCGGTGGCCGCGGCGAAGGCGCCGAGCAGCACCCGGCCGGCGAGGCCGCCGCCGGCGGTCGCGGTGCGGGCCGCCCACGTCGGCGTACGGGACTCGGTGGCGCTCACGCGGCGCGCTCCGGGGCGGCGGCCGGCTGGGACGCCTGGGCCGGGACCGGGGCGGGCTGCCAGCCGGGGCCGCCGAAGACCCGTCCGGCGCGCTCGCGCCAGCTCGTGGCGGCCCGGACGTCGCGGGCGATGGCGGCGTACTCGTGGGTGGCCACGCGCAGCGGGTTGTAGGTGTCGATGTTCTTCGTCAGACCGAAGACGGGCTTGTCGGTCTCCCCCACCCAGGAGCCGAACATCCGGTCCCAGATGATCAGGATCCCGGCGAAGTTGCGGTCCAGGTAGCCGCCCTGGGAGGCGTGGTGGACGCGGTGGTGGGAGGGGGTGTTGAAGACGTACTCGACGGGCCGCGGCAGCTTGTCGATCCGCTCGGTGTGGATCCAGAACTGGTAGACGAGGTTGACCGAGTAGCAGAAGGCGACGGCGGCGGGGTGCACGCCGAGGGCGATCATCGGCAGGTAGAACGGCCAGGAGGTGGCGCTGGTCCACGGCTGGCGCAGGGCGGTGGTGAGGTTGAACTTGCGGCTGCTGTGGTGAACGACGTGGCAGGCCCACAGGACGCGGATGACGTGGTGGCCGCGGTGCTGCCAGTAGTAGAGGAAGTCCTGCGCGAGCAGCATCAGCAGGACGGTCCACCACAGGACGGGCACGCGCAGGGGCGTCAGCTCGTAGACGGCGGTGTAGATCGCGACGACGGGGATCTTCCAGAGGAAGTCGAAGACGAGGCTGCCGATTCCCATGCCGAGGCTGGTGACGGCGTCCTTGGTCTCGTACCCGGCGGCGTCCTCGTCGGGATGGATGCGGTAGCTCACCATCTCCAGGACGGTGAGCAGTACGAAGGCCGGTATGGACCACAGCACGACATCGGGCAGGTTCGGCATGCCCGCACCATAGAGGCGGCTCCGGGGGCGCCGCTAGAGGTTGTTACCGATCGGTATCCATCTGGGTTACCGCGGGTTCGCGAGATGATGTCCGGGCCAAGGGGAGGGTGGGGGATGACGGGTTTCGAGACGGTTCTCTTACGGGTGGCGGGCACGGCGGCGGGCGCGCTGGTCAAGTCCCTCCTGGCCCGGGCCCCGGGCGCGGGCCTGGTGTCCGATCCGGCCGGCCCGGCGGGGCGCTGGCGCAAGCCGCCGACGGAGCTGGGCGGGGCGGAGATCCGCCGCCTGGCGGAGGTTCTGGCCGCCCGGCTGGGCCCGGCCTGCGCGGGGCTCCCGGAGCACGAACGCCTGGCGGCGGTGACGGCGGTCGGCGACACCTTCGCGGCGCTCGGTGACCTGGACGCGCAGACCCTGTTCGCCGCGGACCTCGACCCGGCGGCCCTGGCGGCGGCCCTGCCGGCTCCCCCACCGGGGCTGGGCGAGGCCGCCGACGCCCTCTACCGGCGACTGGTCGCCCTGTGCTGCGCGCACGTGATGGAGTACGCGACGACCCTGCCGGGCTTCGGGGCCCGGACGGACGTGGAACTGGTCCGCCGGACGGGGGAGTTGACGCGTTCCCTGGACCGCCTGCACCAAGCGGGAGACGGTTCGGCCCACGCCTTCGAGGAGCGCTACGCCGAGTACATCGCCCGCACCCACGGCCGCCTCCAGCTCTTCGGCCTCACCCTCAGCCGGTCCCGGCCGGAGTGGCCGCTGGACCTGGCCTACATCAGCCTCGCCGTGAGCGGCGCCCGGTCACCGGGGGAAGCACCGGAAGCGCACCGGACCTCGGCCGACGTGAAGCAGGCGCTGCGCGGAACGGACCGGGTGCTGCTGCGCGGCCCGGCGGGGTCGGGCAAGAGCACTTTGATCCAGTGGCTGGCGCTGAACGCGGCCCGGCGCAGCTTCGGTCCGGAGTTGAGCGAGTTGAACGCCTGCGTGCCGTTCGTCCTGCAGCTGCGCTCCCTGCGTTCCAGGGAAGCGGCGCCGATGCCGGAGGAGTTCCTGCGCACGGCGGGTGTTCCCCTGCACGGCGAGGCACCGGCGGGCTGGGCCTCCACCCTCATGCGGAGCGGTCGGGCACTGGTCCTGGTCGACGGGGTGGACGAAGTGCCCCAGCACCTGCGCAACCAGACCGAGGCCTGGCTGTGGTCCCTGCTCGCGGCATACCCGCAGGCCCGGTACATCGTGACGACCCGGCCGTCGGCGGTCCCGGAGGACTGGCTTTCGGGCCACGGATTCTCGCGCACCACGCTGCTTCCGATGGAGCGCAAGGAGGTCCGGACGTTCGTGAGCCACTGGCACGACGCGGCGCGCGCCGACTGCCACTCCCCGGACGAACTGGCCCAGCTGGACCGGTACGAGGAGTCACTCGGCCAGGCGGTGGATTCCCGCCGCGACCTCGGCCGACTGGCCACCAACCCCCTGATGTGCGCGCTGCTGTGCGCACTTAACCGGGACCGGCACACGCACCTGCCCCGCGCACGGAAGGAACTGTACGACGCGGCCCTCGACATGCTGCTGGTCCGACGCGACAACGAGCGTGAGATCAGCGGCGTGGAGGGGGTGGATCTCACCCGGGACGAGCAGACCCTGCTGCTCCAGCGGCTCGCCTACTGGCTGATCCGCAACGAACACCTCGAAGCGGACCGTGACGAAGCCGTGGCGATGGTCGCAGCATGGCTCGACTCGATGCCGCGCGTACGGGCGCAAGGCAGCGCCCAACAGGTGTTCAACCACCTCCTGATCCGCAGCGGCCTGCTGATCGAGCCCGTCCCCGGAGCCGTGCAGTTCGTGCACCGGACCTTCCGGGACTACCTCGGCGCCAAGGCCGCGGTGGAGGCCCGGGACTTCGGCGTCCTGGTCCGCCACGCGCACGAGGACACCTGGGACGACGTGGTCCGCATGGCCGTGGGCCACGCCCGACCCGACGAACGGGCGCGACTGCTGCGCCAGTTGCTGCGTCGTGCCGACAAGGTCACGAGCCGTCGCAATCGGCTGGTGCTACTGGCCGCCGCCTGCCTGGAGCACGCGCCGGAGCTGGACCCGGAGGTCTGGAACGAGGTCCGGGCGCGCACCGCGGAGCTGCTGCCGCCGCGCGGTCCCGACCAGGCCGAGGAGCTGGCCAAGGCGGGCGAGATGGTACTGGAACTGCTGCCCCAACCCGCGGGCCTGAGCGAAGCCCAGGCGCAGGCGACCGTCCGCACGGCCGCACTCGTCGGCGGGGACCGGGCACTCCAGGTCATCGCCGCGTTCCGGGGGGACGACCGGTACGAGGTGGGCCATGAACTGTCCGACGCCTGGGGACGGTTCCCCACGGCCGACTACGCGGACGCGGTGCTGGCCGACGCCCCGATGCGTACGACGCACCTGCACATCCGCACCCCCGGGCAGCTGGCGGCGTTCGCCGGGCTCCCGCACATCCGCCGTGTCTACCTCACCTCGGACAACGGCATCCCCCGGGAGATCACCGAGCGGCGGGACCTGGAGTGGCTGGTCGTGGACCACAATCCAGGCCTGGCCGACCTCTCGGTGCTGTCGGGGCACCGCGCGCTGCGCCACCTCGGAGTCTTCGACTGCCCGGGGGTGACCAGCATCGAGCCGGTCGCCGAGCTCACTCCCGACAGCCTCGCCTTCGGGTACGTACAGGACGGGCTGTCGCTGGCGCCACTGGCCGGCATACCAGGGCTGCGGTCGCTGGTCATCGGCTTCGAGCCGAAGGAGCGGCGCATCGGGGACGTCCCGGCAGCGGAGGGTCTGACCAAGCTGACCCTGTGGCAGGGTGCGCGGGGACTCTCCCTCGACGGGTTGGAGCGCTGGCCCGCGCTGACCTCCCTCGCCATCGCCGGGGACTGGCAGTACGGGCAGTTCGTGGGACGGTGGCCACTCGCCGGACTGACCTCGCTGCAGATCCGGTACACCTCGCCGGTGGAGGTGGCCCACCTGCTCCCGTACCGGCGGCTCACCGAGCTGTTGCTGCTGCGCTGCGGGCTCGGCGGCGGTCTGGAGCGGTTGCGGGAACTGCCGGGACTGACCCGGCTGCGGATCGCCGAATGCGCGGGGACCGTGGACGTCGCTCCCCTGGCAGGGCTGGACCACCTGCGCCTCGAACTCGACCGGCGCACCGCCTTCACCGGGACGGAGCGGATCGCGCCGGAGCGGCTCACCTTCTTCTCGTGAGCCGCTCCGGCGGACGGCCGGGGTGTCACCAGACGCGGACCGAGCCGCCGCGGGCGAAGGCGGGGCTCGTGGCCTGTGGCGGGATCGCCGTCAGGGGCTCGGCGATCTCCGAGACCAGGGGGCCGTGCTTGGAGGCCACCGCGTCCAGGAGCGGGAGGTCGAAGCCGTAGACGCGGGCCG
Source organism: Streptomyces sp. NPDC006463 (assembly GCF_042870715.1). NCBI lineage: Bacteria > Bacillati > Actinomycetota > Actinomycetes > Kitasatosporales > Streptomycetaceae > Streptomyces > Streptomyces sp. NPDC006463. The sequence continues at coordinate 41,535 of NZ_JBIAHP010000002.1, forward strand.
CGTTGCCGCCGACCATCGCGGCGACCTCCTCCCTCGGGAGGCCCGCGTAGGCGATGCGGAGGCCTTCGCGGGAGAAGGGGGTGGTGCCCTCGTCGTGGGGGTAGTCGCTGCCCCACATGATCTTGTCCAGGCCGATCCGCTCCCGCAGCGGGACCTCGTGGGGACGCATGAAGCTCGCTCCCACGAAGCAGTTGTCCCGCCAGACCTCGCTCGGGCCCTTGCCCATGGATTCGGCGAGGCCCGCCCCGAACTTCGACTCGGCCGTGGCCGAGGCCGCGACCAGGCGGCCGTGGTAGTAGTCCAGCATCTCCATCACGCCCGGGATCCAGCCGGAGCCCTGCTCCGTCAGGACCAGCTTGAGGCCCGGGTGGCGGCGGAAGGCGCCGCCGAAGATGAGGTGCCACAGGGCACGGTGCGAGAACCAGGTGGTTTCGACCATGAAGACGGCGCGGGCGGCGGGTTCATCGCCCAGTGGCGGGGACGCGGAGCCGCCGTGGTGGTTGACCGGGACGTCCAGCTCGTCGCACACCGCCCAGATGGGGTCGTAGGCGGCGGAGTACAGCTCCGGGATTCCGGAGCCCGGCGGCGCGCCCGGCAGGAGGATGCCTCCCGTGAGGCCCGCCTCCTTCGTGCGGCGGATCTCCCGCACCGCCTCGTCGACGTCGTTGAGGAGGATCTGGACCACGCCGGCGCGCCGGCCCGGCGCGTCCGCGCAGAAGTCCGCCAGCCAACGGTTGTGCGCCCGCAGACCCGCCCAGCGGAGCTGGAACTCCGCCGCCGTCGGGGCCGGGGCCATCAGGGAGGCGGACGGGAAGAAGGGCGGGATGGTGTTCGGGAAGAGGACTTCCGCGACGATGCCGTCCGCTTCGAGCTCGGCAAGGCGGCGCGCCGAGTTCCAGTTGCGGTCCGCCGTGTCCGCGAGGAGGTCCTCGTACGGGTTCACGTACGAGGCGGCCCAGGCGTCGAACTCCTCGTGGTACCGCTTCTCCAGGTACGGCTTGTAGTCCAGCAGGTCGGCGCCCGCGTGGCAGTCCGCCGAGATGACCGTGTAGCGGTCCTCCGACGTCATGGGTTCACCCCCAGTACGGGGAAGTCGTTGTCCGTCAGCCAGTGCCGGCCCACCTCGCGGGAGCGCGCCCAGGACGCCTCCACCGCCGCCTGGTCCGGGGACTGGCCCAGCTCGGCCGGGGTGGGGCCGATCCGACGGGCGATCGGGGCGAGCTTCTCGGTGTCGAAGCCGAAGACCTCGGCCGCCGCCAGGCCCAGCATCCGGCGGGTCTCGGTGACCGGGATGTCGTGGAAGGTCTTCTTCAGCCAGTCGCGGGTGGCCGGCCAGGTGCCCTCGGGGTGCGGGAAGTCCGAGCCCCAAAGGATGTTGTCGACGCCGATCTCGTAGCGCTGGGCCAGTTCCCGGCGCTTGGTGTTCGTCGCGCAGATGAAGACCTGCCGGTCCAGGTATTCGCTCGGCGGCCGCTTCAGCTCCTCGAACGGGGACAGCTTCTTGCCGCCGTGCGCGCCGAGGTAGAGCCGGTCCATGAACCACAGCTGGTTCGGGAGCCACCAGCAGCCCGATTCCGCCACGCCGAACCTGAGGCCCGGGTGCCGCTCGAAGACCCCGGACCAGAGCAGGAACCACAGCGGGCGGGCCGGCCACCAGGTGACCTCGGAGACGAAGATGCCGAGGTGGTCCCCGTACTCGTGGCGCGGCGAGGAACCGGAGTGGGTGACGATCGGCATCGCGGTCTCGGCCGCCGCCGCCCAGACGGGGTCGTAGCGGCGGTCGTGGTAGGGCGCCTTGTCCACCCACATCGCGGGGATCATCAGGGCGCCCAGCCCGGACTCCTTGGCCCGGTGGATCTCGGCGACCACCTTCGACGGCTCGCCGGTGATGGGGAGCAGGGCGACCCCGCAGTGGCGCGCTGCGTTCTCGGCATTCCCGTCGGCGACGAACTCCGCGAGCCACCGGTTGTGCGCCTGCGCGCCCGCCATGCCGAGCTCGGGGTCCTGGTCGCCGGAGAGGCCGAGGCCCACTCCGAAGGGGGCCGCGGTCTGGCTGTCGACGGCGTCCGCGTCGGGGAAGACGACCTCGGCGGCCACGCCGTCGCCGTCGAGCTCCTTCAGCCGCTGCGCCGTGTCCCAGCCGCCCTTGAGGCCTTCCTCGTGGTCGTGGAACCACTTCTCGGCGAACGCCTCGTTGCGGACGCCCAGTCGGGTGGCCTCCGCGCGCCGGGCGTCGCGCTCCCCGAGGAACTCGTCGAACTGGGGGTGGAACGCGCTGTCCAGGTAGGGACGGTACTGCTCGGTCGGCAGGCCCGCGTGGCAGTCGGAGGAGATGATGAGGTACGGGTCTTCGTAGCGGTCTTCGTACCGGTCTTCGTGCGTGTCGCTCACTGCAGACGCCCCTCAGTCGAGGATGAAGCTTTCCAGGTAGGCGGGGTTGGCCCGGTCGAGCATCGACTGCGACCGGGCGCGGATCTGCCGGTCGCTGTGCTCGCTGGCCGGGAGCATCCAGAAGCGGTCGGCGCGGATGCCGTCGACGACGTGCTCGGCGACCTCCTCGACGGGGGTGAAGTTCACCTCGTGGCCGGCCTGCTTCATGGCTGCTTCGTACTGGTCCAGGCTGCGGTACGGGGACTTGCGCGGCCGCTCCTTCGCGTACCGCTCGGGTCGGTTGCGGTGCGACTCCCACAGGCCGGTGCGCAGCATGTGCGGTCCGGGGAAGAGGACGGAGGCGCCGACGGCCGCGCCCTCCGCCTTGAGGTGCGCGTAGAGGGACTCGGTCATCGTCACCACGGCGGCCTTGGTGACGGCGTACACGGAGGCGGTGGGCAGCGGGGCGATGCCGCCGTCGCCGGAGGAGGTGTTGACGACGTGGCCTGGGGCGCCTGACGCGATCATGCGGGGGACGAAGGCCTGGATGCCGTGGAAGACGCCCCACACGTTGACGGAGAACGCCCATTTCCAGTCGTTGGGCTCGTGCTCCCACATGCGGCCCTCCGCGCCGGAGCCCACGCCCGCGTTGTTGCACAGCACGTGCACGGCGCCGAAGCCCTCGTACGCGGCGTCGGCCAGCGAGAGCACCGAGTCGCGGTCGCTGACGTCCACGGTCCGGGCGAGGACGTCCGCGCCGTCGGCGGCGAGTTCCCCGGCGGCCTTGCGCAGGGCGCCCTCCTCCACGTCGGCGAGGACGACCTTCAGCCCCTCGGCGGCGAAACGGCGGGCCATCGCGAGGCCGATGCCGCTGGCGGCGCCGGTGACGACCGCCACCTGTCCTGGTTCGAGTCGCATGTCACACGCTCCCCTCGGGCGGCCCGTCCAGGATCTGCATCGGGTCGTCGTAGCGCTGGTGGATGTACGGGAGCAGGGCCTGGGCGCTGACCCGCTCGACGACCTTGCCCTTCTGGTCGGTGGTCTTCTCGCCGATGGTGATCTCCACGATCCGGCGTACGGGCAGGTCGGCCACGGGGTCGAACATCGACTCGCGGAGCACCACGTCACCGGTGATGCGCTCCAGCTTGCGGACCTTCTCGTTGCGCGTGCAGTGGACGAGCACCGGGTCGGCGTCGAAGCCCGAACCGTCCACCGCCGGCAGGAATTTGAAGTAGAAGTCGGTTTTCAAGGCGGGCTCCGGCAGCGGCAGTTCGCGGTCCACCGCCCCGCGCACCTCCACGAAGGCGATCCCGTGCCGGGCGAGGGCGGCCCGTACGACGAGGCCCTCGCGCTCGACGGTGATCTCGCCCAGCTTCTTCGGCTCGCCGAACACCTCACGGCCGCCGGTCAGGGCGCGTTCGAGGCTCATCGGCATGACCAGCGGGTACCAGCCCTCGACCCCGCCGTGCTGCGCGGCGACGGCCACCGAACCGGCCCCGAGCGGGTAACCGGGCAGGTCGACCTTGCTGATGTTGGCCCGTACGAGGGGCCGTTCGGCCGGCTTGAGCGGTGGCGGCAGGACCGCCGCCACCACGTCCGGGTCGGTCTCCCAGACGGCCACCACACCGGTGGACCAGATGTCGGGGAGTCTGGAGCTCTTCTCGCGCGACGCCGCGATCTCGGCCTCGGTCCGCGCTCCGTACCGTACGCGTGCCATGTATCGCACCATCCCTCGTCTTGAGCGGAGTCGGTTCTGTAACACAGTTACACCGCCACCGATGAAGGGTAAAGACCCCTGCACGCACGAGAACTGACGAACCAACAGATTGGTGGGCCGGATCAAATGGCCAGAAGCACGCTGACCCGTCCGGAGGTGCTCGCCGCCGCCGCGACCCTGGTCAAGCAGCACGGTCCGGCCGCCCTGACCATGCGCAAGCTCGCCGCCGAGCTGGGCACCGCGGTGACCTCCATCTACTGGCACGTCGGCAACCGCGAGCAGCTGCTCGACGCTCTCGTGGAGCGGACCGTGGAGGAGATGGGTGCGATAGAGCCCGTCGGCCGCACCCCCGGCGACCGGATCCTGTCGGTGGCCCGGACCCTGCGCCGCGAGCTGCGCGAGCGCCCGCACCTGATCGCGATGGTCCACGAACGCGGTCTCACCGACCGGATGTTCCTGCCCGCGCAGCGGGCCCTCGTGCACGAGGTGCACGCCGCGGGACTGCGCGGCACCCGGGCGGCCGACGCGGTGCGCGCGATCCAGTTCCAGATCGTCGGCTTCCTGCTCGTCGAGCGCAACCGCGAACGCTCACCCGCCCAGTCCCCCGCCGAGAGCGACCTCTGGGATCCGGCCGCGGCCCCGAACGACCCGGCGCTCGCCCGCGCGCTGGGCCGGCCGGCGGATCCGGAGCGGCTGTTCCTGCTGTCCGTGCAGGCCCTGACGGCCGCACTGCTGAAACCGCGCAGCTAATCGGATTGCCCCGGCGCGCGGGCCCGTGATGGGATCGGTCGTGCGGGGGCGGCTCCCCGGCGTGCATCCTTCTCAACCTTCCTGAAAAGACACCGCGCGCCCACTCTCCGTCCCCGCTTCGTCGTGTCCGGAGGGGAATCCGCCAGTGTCTGCCATCGAGTCCGTCCTGCTGCGCCGGCTCGGAACCGTCTACGTCGACCTGCCGCCGGCCGCCGCGTCGCCCGGCAGCGAAGGGGTGCGGCCCCTGGAGGGCGAACTCCTCGAACGCGGCCACGCGCTGAGCGCGGAGCTGCACGCTGCCCTGTCGGTGCTCGCGCCGACCGACCTCGCCCAGGAGCGGCTGCGGCTGCTCGCGCTGGTGGACGAGCTGATGGGCGCCGACCGGGTGCACAAGCCGCTCTTCCGCCGCTTCCCCTTCTCCATCCCGCACGACACCGAGCGCTGGTACGTCGGCCGGGTCTTCGCGCTGCTCCTCCAGGAGCCCGAGCAGCCGTGCGTGCTGTGCGGCGCGGCCGGCACGGTCCACCCCGTCGCCCCTTGCGCCCACCTGGTGTGCCGCACCTGCTGGGACGGCGCCGACCACACCGGCTGCCCGGTCTGCCACCGGCGCGTCGACCCCGCCGACCCCTTCCTGCGCCGGGACCGCGACGAGCGGGCCGGCCGCGCGGCCCGGGCCAACCGGGCGGCCCGCAAGGGCAAGGGTCTGCCGTCGGGCCCGCTGCGGCTGCTCCGGCTCGGCACCGGTCTGCCGCAGGACTGCGCCCGGGTGGTCGCCTCGCTGCTCGCCCGGCAGACCCCGCTGTCCCCCCAGGACCGCGACGACCTGGCCTGCCTGCTCCCCACCGCCCCGGCGGACCTCGGCTGGCTCCCCGGGGCGATCCCCGTACGGGAGACCAAGGCGCTGGTCCTCGGCCGGCTGCTGGGCGATCGGCGGACCGAGGCTGCGGCGCGGCCGCTGCTCGCCGAGCGGCTCACCACCGCCACCGACGTACTGCGGCTGCTCGCGGTGCTCTCCGGCGGGGATGCGGGCCTGCTGCCGCTGCCCCGGTTCGCCAACCCCGGCCGGCCGCTGCGCCGGGAGCTCCTCTCCGTGCTCGACGCGTTGAACCCGGAGTACCTGGTCGAGGACCTGCTGCGGCATCCCACTGCCTGGAAGCGGGCCGCCGAGCGCCTGCACCCCTTCGAGCAGCACGCCCGGCACCCGCGCGCCGCGCTGGCCTTCGCCGTGCTGCGGGGCACCACCGCGTCCGCCGCCACACCGCTCGGTGCGGCGCTGCTGGAGACCGCCGCCGCGCACCCGGACGCCGTCCGCGTGGACGGGGACCGGATCCGGCCCGCCACCTGGGCCGGCCGGGTCGAGGAGGCCCTCGCCCAGGGGGACACGGGGGCGGCCGCCGCGCTGGCCGGGCAGCGGCCGGGTGAACTCGTCCGCCGTCTCGACCATCTGCTGCGCCTGCATCCCGGCGAGGAGCTCGTTCCCGAGCTGGAGAAGGCACTCGCGCGAGGGCTGCCCTCCGTCGGCGCCGGCCCGCTGCTGTCCGCGCTGGGCGCGCTGCGGGTACGCGCCGAGGACCGCACCGGCGGCCGGCGGGTGTTCTTCCCGCGCGGACAGGTGGCCTCCGCGCAGTCCGCGACCGATTGGCGGCTGCCGCTGCCCGCGCCGCTCGTCGCGGCGGTGGTGTCCCGGCTGGAGGAGGAGGTGCTGCGGCGGTTCGCCGCCGCCGGGGACGAGCCGTACGAACTGTCCGTCCTCGACTCCGGGCTGGCCGACCTGACCGTGCCCTTCGGCGAGCGCACGGCCGCCAAGGCACTGGTGGCCGTCCCCCGGGGCAGTACGCAGACCCTGCCCGAGGGCGAGGTGCTGCGGCTGTTCCTGCACTGGACGGAGCCCGCGGGCGACCGCACCGACCTGGACCTGTCCGTCGCGTTCTTCGACGCCGACTGGAAGTTCACCGGTCTGTGCGACTACACCAACCTGCGGCACGGGCCGCGCGGGGCCGCCACCCACTCGGGCGACCTCACCTCGGCGCCCGCGCCGGACGGGGCCACCGAGTACGTGGACCTGGACCTGGCCGCTCTCGCATCGAGCGGCGACGTGTACGCGGTCCCGCTGGTCTTCAGCTTCAACAACGTGCCCTTCGACGAGCTGCCGGACGCCTTCGCGGGCTTCATGGCCCTGCCGGCCAAGGGCCCGCGCGACTCCTCGTACGATCCGCGCACCGTGCGCCAGCGCTTCGACCTGGCGGGCGCGTCGCGGGTCTGCATGCCGATGGTCGTGGACCTGGCCGCCCGCAGGACCCTGTGGGCGGACGTCCACCTGCCGCCGTCGGGCGGCTACCAGAGCGTGGCCTCGCACGGGGACCGGCTGGCCGCCGTGGCCCGCGACGTGTGGGAGCACTTCGGCTCCGGCGTCCGTACGACCCTGTGGGACCTGGCGGTGTGGCGGGCCGCGGCACGCTCCCACGAGGTGACCGTCGTACGCCGGGCCGCGCATCCGGCGCTGCCGGACGAGCTGTGGCTGTACCGGGCCGGGGACGGCGAGCCGGTGGCCGCCTTCGCCGCCCGGATCTCGGCCATGGAGGCGCCGCAGGAGCGGCGCGAGGCGGCTGACGCCGACGCGGCCGCCGCCGAAGTGGCAGCGGGCAAGCGGGTGTTCCTGGCCCTGGTACACGCGAGCGTGGCCCCGCCCGGGGCTTCGGGGACGGCGTACCGGCTGTTTCCGGGGCCGGCCGAACTGCCCGGGGCCTTCGACCGGGTGAGTGCCGGGGACCTCGTGGCGGAGCTGGGCTGATCGGGCATCGCGGCCACGGCTGTCAGTCGGGGCCGATATCCTCTGTGACCATGCTCGACGACCGTACGACCGCAGAGACGACGTGGCCGACCGCGTACCCACAGGGGTACGCGGTCGTCGACGTGGAGACCACCGGGCTCGCTCGCGACGACCGGATAGTCTCCGCCGCCGTCTACCGGCTCGACGCGCAGGGCAATGTGGAGGACCACTGGTACACCCTGGTCAACCCGCAGCGGGATCCGGGGCCGGTGTGGATCCACGGTCTGACGAGTGAGGTGCTCGCCGGCGCGCCGCTGTTCAAGGACATCGCCGAGGAGTTCGCCGGCCGGCTCGCGGACCGGGTGCTGGTCGCGCACAACGCCATCTTCGACTGGCAGATGATCGCCCGCGAGTACGCGCGGGCCGCCGAGACCGCGCCGGTCCGTCAGCGGCTGTGCACCATCGCCCTGTCGAAGGAACTGAACCTCCCGCTGCCCAACCACAAGCTGGAGTCGCTCGCCGCGCACTTCGGCGTGGTCCAGCAGCGCGCGCACCACGCGCTCGACGACGCCCGGGTGCTGGCGGAGGCGTTCCGCCCGTCCCTGCACGCGGCCGCGCAGGGGGGCGTACGGCTGCCGCTGCTGGAGTGCCGGCCCCTGACGGAGTGGTCGGACTCCCCCGTCACCCCGCGCGTCGGCTACCAGGCCTCGTACGGGAGCGGCAGCTGGCGGCCCTCGCGCAAGCGGCCGCCGTGCCCGCACCCGAACCCGGGCCGGTTCGAGGACGGCAAGCCGCTGAAGCAGGGGATGCGGATCGCCTTCTCCGGCGACACCTCGGTGGACCGGGAGCTGCTGGAGGACCGCGCGGTGGAGGCGGGCCTGCACGTCGCGACGAGCGTGTCGCGCCTCACCAGCCTGCTGGTGACGAACGATCCCGACTCGGCGACCTCGAAGACTCTCAAGGCGAAGTCCTTCGGCACGCCCGTCGTCGACGAGGCGGCCTTCACCCAGCTGCTGCGGGACGTGGCGGCGGCCGAGGACTGAGCGGACGGCCCGGACGTTGCGCCGGGTGGGTGCCGGCGCCGCGACTCACCCCGGTGGATCTTGTTCCGGTCCGCCGCCGTGCGGAGCATGCGGCCCATGGCACGTTGTGAGGTCTGCGGAAACGATTACGGCATGTCGTTCGAGGTGCACGCGCAGGGCGCCGTGCACGTCTTCGACTGCTTCTCCTGCGCCATTCACCGCATGGCGCCCATCTGCGAGCACTGCCGGGTCCAGATCATCGGGCAGGGCGTCGAGGTCGAGGGGCAGTGGTTCTGCGGGGCGCACTGCGCCCGCGCGGAAGGGAAGGTGGGCATCAAGGACCACGCCTGACGACCACGCCCGACCACACGCCCGACGACCACGTCCGACCACACGTCCGACACCGAGTCCGACGTCACGTCCGACACCCCGTCCCGTACCCCGTGACCCCGGACGGCCACCCGGCCGTCCGGGGCCGACCCCGCTGGGGGTACCGTCGTGGGCGTGTACCGCTTTGTGCTGACCCGGCAGTGGGTGTGCCTCACCCTCATCGCCCTCGTCCTCATCCCCGCGATGATCAAGCTGGGGTTCTGGCAGTTCCACCGCCATGAGCACCGGGTAGCCCAGAACGAGCTGATCGCCGCGAACCTGACGGCGAAGCCGGCACCCGTGACCGAGGTCACCTCCCCGGGCCATCAGGTGCCCCGCTCGGACTTCTGGCGGACGGTCACCGCGACCGGCACGTACGACACCGCGCACGAGGTCGTCGTGCGGATGCGGACCTCGGCCGACGACAAGGTCGGCTTCCACGTCGTGACCCCGCTCGTCCTGGCCGACGGCCGGGTGGTGCTGGTGAACCGCGGCTGGGTGCCGGGCGGCGACGACCCCCGCGCGTACCCGCCGGTGCCGGCCGCGCCATCGGGCGAGGTCACCGTGACCGGCCGGCTGAAGGCCGACGAGACCAGCGGCGGCAGCGGCATCAAGGACCGCAAGGGTCTGCCGGACCGTCAGGTGATGCTGATCAACAGCGCGCAGCAGGCGGAGTACCTGGGCAGGCCCGTCCTCGGCGGCTACCTGGAACTGGACGGCCCGGCTCCCTCCGGCGGCAGCCCGGAGGCCATCCCCGATCCCGACCACGACTCGATCGGCCCCCACATGGCGTACGCCGTCCAGTGGTGGCTGTTCGCGGCCGCGGTGCCGGTGGGCTGGCTGGTCCTCGTACGGCGTGAGAAGCGCGAGCGCGAGGAGGAGGCCGCGGCCGGTGAACCTGGATCCGGCGCGGAGCGGGAGCCGGCGACGGCGTAGCGTGTCGGCATGGATCTTGGACTGAAGGACCGTGTCTACATCGTCACCGGGGCCACGCGCGGCCTCGGCCTCGCCTCCGCCCGGGAACTGACCGCCGACGGCGCGAAGGTCGTCCTGACGGGCCGGGACGAGAAGCGGGCGGCCGACGCCGCCGCCTCGCTCGGCCCGAACGCGGTCGGTGTGGCGGCCGACAACTCCGACCCGGAAGCGGCCGGACGCCTCGTCGAGACCGCGCGCGAGCGCTTCGGACGCTTCGACGGCGTCCTCATCAGCGTCGGCGGCCCGGCCCCGGGCCTCGCGGCGGACAACACGGACGAGCAGTGGTCGGCCGCCTTCGAGTCGGTCTTCCTCGGCGCGGTCCGCCTCGCGCGGGCGGCCGCCGCCGAGCTGGGCGAGGGCGGGGTCATCGGCTTCGTCCTGTCGGGCTCGGTCCACGAGCCGATCCCCGGCCTGACCATCTCCAACGGCCTGCGCCCGGGCCTGGCCGGCTTCGCCAAGTCCCTCTCGGTGGACCTCGGCCCGCGCGGGATCCGGGTCGTGGGCCTGCTCCCGGCACGGATCGACACCGACCGCGTACGCGAGCTGGACTCGCTGTCCGGCGACGCGGCGGCGGCGCGGGCCGGGAACGAGTCCCGCATCCCGCTGCGGCGTTACGGCACCCCGGAGGAGTTCGGCCGCACGGCGGCGTTCCTGCTCTCCCCCGCGGCCTCGTACCTGACGGGCGTCATGGTGCCGGTCGACGGCGGCTCGCGGCACGGTTTCTGAGCCACCGTCTGCGACAGGGCCTACGTCACCCGCTGGGCCCGGTGCGACGTCACCTTGAGGCGGGCCTCCGTCGGCAGTCCGGCGAGGCCCGCCGAGGTGCGGGCGTGGGTCAGGACCGGGCCCGCGAGGGCGGCCAGGGCGTCGGCCGGGACCGCGTGGGGTTCGAGTTCCAGTGCGACCCGCAGCGAAGGCGCCCCCCGCCTGCCGCGCAGCGCGACCCGGCAGCGGGCGACCCCGTCCAGGGCGCCGGCCTCCGCGGCCACCGCCTCCTCCAGGGCCGGCCCCCGCAGCATGGCGAACGCCCCGTCCCCGGTGTCGACGACCACGGCCCGCAGCCGTGAGCGCCTCAGCTGGGACAGCAGCCACCACAGCGCCAGCAGCACGCCCAGCACGAGGCCCGCGAGCACCACCCACCACCACCAGCCCTCGGCGTGCCCGTACCGGCGCCGGGCCTCCTGCGTCAGCAGTGGGGCGTGCCGGCCGCCCAGGGGCCAGGACGCCGTGAGCACCACGGCCCCGGCCGCCAGCAGGGCCAGGCCGGCCACCGCCAGCAGGATCCGGTTCACCACCCCGAGCATCCCGCTCACCGCCTGACCCGTACGCGCGGCTGCGGCGGATGTGCGAGGCCCAGTTCCCCGATGCCGACGGCCAGCACCGCGTCCAGGTCGGCCCGTACGTCGTCCAGCTCGCGGAAGTGCGAGGTGGCGCGCACCCCGATGTGGGAGCGGCCCACCTTGACCCGGACCGACCGCACCCCCGGCACCTCCATCGCCCGGTCCCGCAGTACCTGCGCGGCGTCCTTGCGGCCGAGCCCGGCGCGTACCCCGGCGGCCGGATCCGGGGTGCGCATCGGGAGGATCCCGCGCCGCCCGGGAGTGAGCGCCAGCAGCAGGAGCACCGCCCCGGCGACGGCGAGGACTCCGCCGACCAGCAGTACGCCCAGGTCGGCCGGGGTGTGCCGGTCCAGCTGGTCGCCGAGCTCGCGGCGCCACTCCATCCCTGGCCGGCCGGCCCGTACGGCGGCCAGGTCGTACAGGAACAGCCCCGCCACTGCCAGTACGGCGAGGGCGGTGAGCGCGGCCGGGACGCGGCGGGCGGAGCGGAACCGGTGCGCCCGGGGAGCGCGGGCGGCTTCGGGGGCCTCGTCGGAGTCCGTCACCGCAGCCGCCGGTCCCGCCCGGCGCCGGGCCGGGTGTGCGTGGAGTGCAGGTGCTCGATGTCGATGTCCACCTCGGGTACGGACATCGCCGCGTACTCCTCGACCCGCAGGGCGACCTGACGGCGTACGGCCGCGCACTGGGCGGCCAGGTCGGCGGGGTAGTCGAGCTCCAGGCTCACCCGTACCCGGGCGATGTCGTGGTGCACGGTGACGATGGCGTGCGGGGGCGCCGACTGTCCGGGCCGCGCGACGAGCGCCTCCCGGGCCGCCTGGGCGGCGATCTTGGCGACGACCCGGTCGGCGATCCGGGTCGCCCCCCGGTCGGCGGGCGCCACCCGGGGCGGGGTGGCCCGGGGCGGGGTGGCCCGGGGCGGGGTGGCCCGGGGCGGGATGCTCATCGGCGCCTCACCCGCGCCGGTCGTCGCGGCGGCGGAACAGGTCTCCGGGTTCCAGGTCCCCGTCGAGGAACCGGCCGGCGACGAAGCCGATGGCGCCGAGCGCCGCCACCAGCAGGAAGGCTCCGAAGCCGCCGAAATACCCGGCGAACGCCAGGGCCATGCCGGCGAACAGGCCGGCGACCGCCATGCTCATTGCGGGGCCTCCTTTTCGCTAGTGGAGCCGCGGCTCCGGCTCCTCGTCGGGCTCATCGGGCAGTTTGACGTCGCTGACCGCGATGTTGACCTCGACGACCTCCAGGCTGGTCATCCGCTCGACCGCCGAGATGACGTTCTCACGGACCGCCCGTGCCACGTCCCGGATCGACACGCCGTAGTCGACGACGATCTCCAGGTCGAGGGCCGTCTGGACCTCGCCGACCTCCGCCTTCACGCCGCGGCTGACGGAGGCCTTCGCGCCGCCGGGGACCCGTTCGCGGACGGCGCCGAAGGTACGGGAGAGACCGCTGCCGCTGCCCATGGCGTGGACGCCGACCACCTCGCGGGCGGCCAGCCCGGCGATCTTCTCGACCACTCCGTCGGCGATGCTCGTGCGCCCCCGGTCGGCGGGCGCCTTGCCGGGGCTGCCCGATGCGGATTCGGTCATCGCATGTCCCTTCGCGCGTGCGGACTCCACTCCACACCACGGTAAGCGCGCGAAGCCGCCGCCGCCCCGGGACTACGCCGGTCGGCCTGAACCGGTGCCCGGGCTCCGCCCGGGCACCTTTCCGCGGTGGTGGGGAGTCAGTCGGACAGGCCCGCCAGGTCGCGCAGGCGACGGGCCTGGGCGGCGCGTTCGGCGGCGCGCTGGTCGTCGTACGGGCGCGACTGCGCGTCGCGCAGCAGCGCCTTGGTCTCGACGACGGCGTCCCGCGGCGGGGCGAGCAGCGCGGTGGTGAGGTCCTGGACGGCGGCGTCGAGCTCGTCCGCGGGCACCACGAGGTTGGCGAGGCCGACCCGCTCCGCCTCCTCGGCATGCACGAAGCGGCCCGTGGCGCAGATCTCCAGCGCGCGGGCGTAGCCGACCAGCGAGGTGAGGGGCTGGGTGCCCGCCAGGTCCGGGACCAGGCCCAGGCTGGTCTCGCGCATGGCGAACTGCACGTCGTCCGCGACCACGCGCAGGTCGCACGCGAGCGCGAGCTGGAAGCCGGCGCCGATCGCGTGCCCCTGCACGGCGGCGACGGAGATGATGTCGTTACGCCGCCACCAGGTGAATGCCTCCTGGTACTCGGCGATGGTGGAATCGAGCAGTTCGTCCGAACCGCGTGCCAGATCGAGGAAGGACGGCTCGCCCTCGAAACCCTCGGGGGTGAACGCCTGCCGGTCGAGCCCGGCGGAGAAGGACTTGCCCTCACCGCGCAGCACGACGACCCGGACGGTGCCCGGCAACGACCTTCCGGCCTCCGCCAAAGCCCGCCAGAGCGCGGGGGATTGGGCGTTTCGCTTGGCCGGATTGGTCAGCGTCACCGTGGCGAGCGAGCCGTCGACGGTGAGTCGTACGCCGTCCTTGTCGAGCAGAGTCATCTGTATGCCTCCGGTGTGCAGTCGGCCGCGATCCGGCCTAAGTGACTGCACAGTAACCACCCAGTCGACCGGAAAGCCGACCGGGGGTCACCGAAGGATCCGTTTGACCATACTGAAACCTTTGAAGCCTTGAAGCATTCAAACGTCGGAACCGATGCGCCCAGGGTCAGGCCGTAGCCGCCTTCTTGCCGCGCGTCGCGCCACCGCGACCGCGCAGCGAGACCCCGGACTCACTGAGCATCCGGTGGACGAATCCGTAGGACCGGCCGGTCTCTTCGGCCAGTGCCCGGATACTCGCACCGGAGTCGTACTTCTTCTTCAGGTCTGCCGCGAGCTTGTCGCGCGCGGCGCCGGTTACCCGGCTGCCCTTCTTCAGAGTCTCGGCCACCCGTGCCTCCTCATGGGAAGTGCGCTCTGGACTTCTCATGATCACCCCTCCCACGCTTCCTGGCCACCCATTCAGCAAGGTCGGTACGGCCGCATTTCCCGAAGGGTGGACACCCACACAGAACGGAATCTCCCCTTCCGCCACATGACCTCCGTCACACTTCGCTGCCCTCACCGGGAATCGCCAGGTCAGGGGCGGGACGACGGAAGACGGACGGCCCCGGTCGCGCACCCTCGCGGGCGCGGCCGGGGCCGTCGTACGACGCTGCGCGGTACGAGACCGTCTCACTCAGATGATGGATCACCCCTGAGCCGAATGATCCATAAGGAATTGGATCAGGCGAGGGCGACCAGGTCGCGGTAGTCCGGGCCCCACAGATCCTCGACGCCGTCCGGGAGCAGGATGATCCGCTCCGGCTCCAGCGCCTCGACCGCGCCCTCGTCGTGCGTGACGAGGATGACCGCGCCCTTGTACGTGCGCAGGGCGCCCAGGATCTCCTCGCGGCTGGCCGGGTCCAGGTTGTTCGTGGGCTCGTCGAGCAGCAGCACGTTCGCCGAGGAGACGACCAGCGTGGCCAGGGCCAGGCGGGTCTTCTCGCCGCCGGACAGCACCCCGGCGGGCTTGTCCACGTCGTCCCCGGAGAAGAGGAAGGAGCCCAGCGTCTTGCGTACGGCGACCAGGTCCAGGTCGGGCGCGGAGGACCGCATGTTCTCCAGGACCGTGCGGTCCGGGTCCAGGGTCTCGTGCTCCTGGGCGTAGTAGCCGAGCTTGAGGCCGTGGCCGGCCGTCACGACGCCGGTGTCCGGCTTCTCGGTGCCCGACAGCAGGCGCAGCAGAGTGGTCTTGCCCGCGCCGTTGAGGCCGAGGATGACGACCCGGGAGCCCTTGTCGATGGCCAGGTCGACGTCGGTGAAGATCTCCAGCGAGCCGTAGGACTTCGAGAGGCCCTCGGCGGTCAGCGGCGTCTTGCCGCAGGGCGCCGGGTCCGGGAAGCGCAGCTTGGCGACCTTGTCGGAGACGCGGACGGCCTCCAGGCCGGACAGCAGCCGCTCGGCGCGCTTGGCCATGTTCTGCGCGGCGACGGTCTTGGTGGCCTTGGCGCGCATCTTGTCGGCCTGCGAGTTCAGGGCCGCGGCCTTCTTCTCCGCGTTCTGGCGCTCGCGCTTGCGGCGCTTCTCGTCGGCCTCGCGTTGCTGCTGGTAGAGCTTCCAGCCCATGTTGTAGACGTCGATCTGGGAGCGGTTGGCGTCCAGGTAGAAGACCTTGTTGACGACGGTCTCGACGAGGTCGACGTCGTGGGAGATCACGACGAAGCCGCCGCGGTAGTTCTTCAGGTAGTCCCGCAGCCAGACGATCGAGTCGGCGTCGAGGTGGTTCGTCGGCTCGTCGAGGAGCAGGGTGTCCGCGTCCGAGAACAGGATCCGGGCGAGCTCGACGCGGCGGCGCTGACCGCCGGAGAGGGTGTGCAGCGGCTGGCCGAGCACCCGGTCGGGCAGGCTGAGGGCGGCCGAGATCGTCGCGGCCTCCGACTCGGCGGCGTATCCGCCCTTGGTGAGGAACTCGGTCTCCTGGCGCTCGTACTGCTTGAGCGCCTTCTCGCGGGTGGCGCCGGAGCCGGTGGCGATGCGCTCCTCGTTCATCCGCATCTTCTTGATCAGGACGTCCAGACCGCGGGCGGACAGGATCCGGTCGCGGGCCAGGACCTCCAGGTCACCGGTGCGGGGGTCCTGCGGGAGGTAGCCGACTTCACCCGAGCGGGTGATGGAGCCGGCGGCGGGCTGGCCCTCGCCGGCGAGGCACTTGGTGAGGGTGGTCTTGCCGGCTCCGTTACGGCCGACCAGGCCGATGCGGTCGCCCTTGGCGATGCGGAAGGAGGCGGACTCGATGAGGACGCGGGCGCCGGCGCGCAGCTCTACGCCGGTGGCGGTGATCACGGAAATACTCCAGGGCGGGGGGACGGCGGAAGGGGGGCAGGACGCGATGCTTCGACGCCGCTAATCCGCGAGGAGATTTGCCATGGGAGTCATTCTACCGGGGGTGCGCAACTACTTATCGGGCCGCCGGTCGGCCGGGGCGCCCTGCACCCTGTCCCCCGTTCGGCTCATGGACCGCACCGGCGGGTGCGGCTGCGCATCAGGATGAACGGGTCGATGCTCGCCGCAGGACGGACACGGGAGTCAAGGACGGTGCGGGATGCGGTTCGACGACGACGCCGTCGGGCTGATCGCGCTCGTCCCGGCCCTTCTGTTCGGTGTGTGACCGGAGCAGCTGGGGCTGCCCTCCGGGGGCCAGGAGTCGGCGCCGGTCCCGTCCTGCCGTCGACGAGGTGAAGCGGGTCTGCGCGAAGGGGCGGTCCGCGAACGCCCCGGAGGACTGCCGGCTGGTCGCGGTGGTCAACAGCACCCAGGACTTCTGGAGGCAGGAGTTCACCCGGCGCGCGGGCCGGTACGCCCCGGCGCGGACGGTCTTCTTCGAGGGTCGCGTGAACACCGCCCGCGGGGCGGCCACCTCCGCGGTGGGCCCCTTCTACTGTCCCGCCGACCAGAAGGTCCATCTGGACCTGGGCTTCTTCGACGACCTGCGGACGAGGTTCGGCGCGAGCGGCGGCCCCTTCGCCCGGCAGGGCGCGAACAGCAACGCCGTCAAGGTCGAGCTGCAGGCCGACTGCTACGCCGGGGTGTGGGCGCGAGGCGCGACGCAGCCCCCGGACGAGTCCTCCGGCCGGCCGCTGATCACCCGCCTCACCGACGAGGACATCAGGGACGGGCTGGACGCGGCGGCGGCGGTCGGCGACGACCGGATCCAGGAGAGGTTCCAGGGCCGGGTCACCGCGGAGTCCTGGACCCACGGGTCGGCCGAGCAGCGGCAGCAGTGGTTCTACCAGGGCTACCGCACCGGTGACATGGCCCAGTGCAACACCTTCCGCTGACTGTCAGTGGCGCCTGCCATGCTGTGACGTGGGTCACCGTCACGAGAGGGAGTGATCGTCATGGCAGGCGTTCCGTCCATCTGTCCCACGCTGGTCTACGGCGACGCGAAGGCGGCCATCAAGCTGCTGACCGAGGCCTTCGGCTTCAGCCAGGTCGCGGTGTACGAGGGTGAGAACGGCTCGGTGATGCACGCGGAGCTGGCCTACGGCAACGGTCTGGTCATGCTGGGCAGCAAGGGCACCGGCGGGGTCTTCGACAAGGCCATGGGCGACGCGGGGCCGGCGGGGGTCTATGTCGTGGTCGAGGATGTCGATGCCCACCACCGGCGGGCCGCCGAGCACGGTGCGGAGATCCTGATGGAACCCACTGACCAGGACTACGGCTCCCGCGACTACATGGCCCGGGACGGCGAGGGCAACATCTGGAGCTTCGGGACGTACGCGCCGCAGGTCTGAGACCCGCAGCGGATACGTCCTCGCCCGTACGCGGCTACGCGCCGCCGGTGTGGACCTGGAAGGCGGCCCGGCGGACCGCCTTGGCCAGGGCCGGGTCGGGGTGGGCAGCCGCCAGCGCCACTAGGACCTGCACGGTGCGCGGGTGGCCGACCGCGCGGACCTCGTCCAGCAGGCGCGGGACGGTGGTGCGGACGGCAGAGTCGAGGTGGCGGGCGAGCAGGTCGGCCTCGCCGTGGTCGGCGATCGCCGCCGCGGTGTCCACCCAGAGCCAGGTCGACTCCTCGGCGGTGAGGACGTCCTGTGCATCGTCGGGGTCGACCCCGTCGTGCTCGGCGAGCCAGAGCAGGGCGTAGGGGCGCAGGGCGGGCTCGCGCACGGCGGCGCGCACCTCGGGTTCGGCGGGGGCACCGACCACGCGCAGCGCCTCGAAGGCGAGGCCGCGCAGCAGGGCGTCCTCACCGCGGGCGGCGTGCAGGAGCTCGGCCACGGCGTGGCGGACGGGCCGGGCGGCGAGCCAGGCCTGGTACTCGGCGCGGGCCGGGCCGGGGGTGAGCCGGGCGCAGCCGTGCAGCATGGCGGCGGCGGACTGCTCGATGTTCCCGGCGGGGCTCTGCGCGGCGACGCAGATCTGCTCCAGCTTGACCCAGACCGCCCAGCTGCCGAGCGGCGTGAGCGCGGCCTGGGCGGGGCCGAGGGTGACGGCGTCCACGGCTGCGAGTCCGCCGAGCGCCCAGCGCAGCAGCCGGGCGAGCGGGACGGGCGGCGCGGGGACCGGGGGCTGCGCATCGGTGATCTGCGCGTCGGTGGTCTGCGCCTCCGCCGTGTCCTGCGGGGCGTCGTAGGGGACCTCGCACCGCTCGTCGCGCAGTTCGGTGACGCGCTGCCCGAGCAGGTCGAGGAGATCGGGGACGGTCACCGGGCCGGCGGACAGCTGGAGGAGGGAGAGGAGTTGGGGCATCGCCTCGACGACCTCGGCGACGGCCGCGGGGGCGATGTCGGCGGGGGCGGGATGGACGAGGGACCACGCGTCGAAGAGGGCGACCCAGCCGCGCAGTACGGCGGTGTCGTCGCGGTCCCAGGCGCGCAGCCGCCAGCCGGGCCGGGCGTGGCCGCCGTGGACCTCGACGAGGCCGGCGAGCCTGGCGCGGTCCCAGCCGACTCTGATCTGGCCGTGCGTCAGGTTCAGCTCCGCCGCGGCGCGTTCGACGTCGGCGGCGGGCAGCGCGCCCGCGGGGGCGGGCCGACCCCCGTCCCCTGCGCCGAGGTGGAGTTCGGCCCAGCGGGTCAGGCGTACGGCGTCGGCGAGCGAGGCCCGGGCCCGGTTGGCGAGGTCGGTCGTGGCGGGCGTACCCGCCGGAGGCCTCGTGGCGGGCCTGGTGCGCCGGTCCGTCACCGCTTTGCGGGCCGTGGCCACGGAACGCTGGGAGACGAGTCGGAGTCTGGAGTCGCGAGCCAACTGCTCATCAGGCTTTCGGGACGTCACGGAAGCAGTCTCGCCCGTCACTGGCCGAAAGCCCAAACGGAACCCTCCGTTACTACGGCGCGCCGGGGTGCAGACCAGGGCAAGTCACCCGGAGGGCACTCGCCGTCACATCCCTTTCACATGACAGGACCTCACCTCGGGCCACTTCAGGGCGTCTCCGCTCACATGAGGGGGGTGAGGAAGCGGCGCAGGGCCTCCTCGTATCCGGCCGGGTCCGCGTTCCACATCGCCCCGTGGCCGGCCCGGCGCACGGTGTGCAGGGTGACGAGGTCGGGGCGGGCTGCGGCGAGCCGGGTGGAGGGCGCCCAGGGGGCGAGCGTGTCGTCCGGGCCGTGGAAGATCAGTACGGGAACGCGCAGGGAGCCGGGGTCCGAGCCGGGCGCCCGGTGGTCGGCGCGCAGTCCCGTGCGGCCCTCGGCGGCCCGGACCGCGAGCGGGAGCACCGCGGCCGGGGTGCCGCGCGCGGCGGCGAGCGCGCGCAGGGTGGTGTGCCAGTCGAGTACGGGCGAATCCAGCACCAGCCCGGAGATCCGGTCGGCGAGCGCCGAGCGCTCGGCGGCGCGCAGGGCCATGGTGGCGCCGGTGGACCAGCCGTGCAGGACCACGCGCCGGGCGCCGTAGCGCAGGGCGTAGCGGATGGCGGCGTCCAGGTCGCGCCACTCCGATTCGCCGAGGTGGCCCAGGCCGTCCGGGGAGGCGGGGGCGCCCAGGTCGCCGCGGTAGGCGAGGTCCAGGACGGGCAGCTGGTGCCGGTGCAGGAAGGGCATGACGGCCATCGGGTGCTCCCGGCTGCCCCCGAGCCCGTGCACGGTGATCACCCAGGTGTCGCGGACCCCGGGCACGAACCAGGCGGGCAGGGGGCCGAGCTCGCCGGGGACGTTCACGTCGGCGTGGTCGAGCCCGAGGGCGGTGCGCGGGTTCCCGAGGTGGACCTGGGGGGTGAGGGTGACCCGGGTCCCGGGGCGGAGGCTGCCGTGGGTAACGGCGAGCAGCCGGCGTACGACCGCGTCCGGGTCGTGCGCGGCGTCCGGGAGGAGGGGGCCGACGACGGCGTGCACCCCCGGGGCGTCGAGTCCGTACGTACCGGGGCGCAGGGAACCCAGCGAGCGGGTCAGCGTGACCCGGTCGTCGGCGACGGAGTGGACACTCAGGCGCGGTCCGCCGGGCAGCGGACGTCCGGGCTCGGGCCGCAGGGCCGCGTCGGCGGCATACCGGCCGGCCGCCACCGCGGCCGCGCCGACTCCCAGGAGGGTCGTGGTGACGGCCACTGCCGTCGCTGTCGCGGTACGCACCGCTCCAGTGTCGAGGCGCGGGCTCCGGCGGGCCACCGGAGCAGATCGTTCCGACCGCCGCCCCGGCAGGGTGATCTAGGTCTCTTTCCGCGGCCCGGCGGGGTGGGCCACCGCGCCGGAAGCCCCCGGCGGAGCGGTCCGTTCACCCCGCTTTGACGTGCATTAATCGATATATCTACGACAGAATCGGGGCGAATGACCTGATCGCACACCGCGCCAGGACACCCATCCGCCCGAGTCAGTTCACCTTCCGTTCATCCAGGTTGCCTACGGTCGCCGAACCACTGACGTCAAACAGAAGCCTGGGTAAATGGAGCACATAACGCTTCTCCTCGGGATCGTGATCATCACCGCTCTCGTGTTCGACTTCACGAACGGTTTCCACGACACGGCCAACGCGATGGCCACCACCATCTCGACCGGCGCCCTCAAGCCCAAGACGGCGGTGGCCATGTCCGCCGTGCTCAACCTCGTCGGCGCGTTCATGTCCGTGGAGGTCGCCAAGACGATCTCCAAGGGCCTGATCAACGAGGAGGGCATCCAGCCGGAAGTGATCTTCGCCGCCCTGGTCGGCGCGATCCTCTGGAACCTCGTCACCTGGCTGGTCGGACTCCCCTCCAGCTCCTCCCACGCCCTGATGGGCGGCCTGATCGGTGCCGCGGTCGCCTCCGCCGGCATCGGCGCGGTCAACGGCAGCGTCGTCGTCACCAAGGTGCTGATCCCCGCGATCGCCGCGCCGATCGTGGCCGGTGTGGCCGCGATGCTGGCCGCCAAGGTCACGTACAAGCTCGGCAACAAGGTCGGCGAGAAGACCTCCTCCAAGGGGTACCGCGCCGGGCAGATCGCCTCGGCGAGCCTCGTCTCCCTCGCGCACGGCACCAACGACGCGCAGAAGACGATGGGCATCATCACCCTGGCGCTCATCGCGGGCGGTGCGCTGGAGTCCGGCGCGAACCCGCCGGTCTGGGTCATCGTCTCCGCCGGCATGGCCATCGCGATGGGCACCTACCTGGGCGGCTGGCGCATCATCCGCACCATGGGCAGCGGCCTGACCGACCTGCACCCGCAGCAGGGCTTCGCCGCCCAGACCTCGGCCGCCAGCGTCATCCTGGCCTCCTCCTCCCTCGGCTTCTCCCTCTCCACCACCCACGCGTGCTCCGGCGCCGTCATGGGTGCGGGTCTGGGACGCAAGGGCGGCGTGGTCCGCTGGTCCACCGCCACCCGCATGTTCATCGCCTGGGGCCTGACCCTGCCGGCCGCGGCCCTGGTCTCCGCCGGTGCCGAGCTGGTCATGCGCTCCGGTGACGTCGGCGTCGCCGCCGTCGCGCTCTTCCTGGTCGCCTCGTGCGTCGCCATCTGGCTCATCTCCCGCCGCCAGGTCGTCGACCACCACAACGTCAACGACGTGCAGCCGGCCGGCGCCGAGGAGCCGGGTGTCGTCACCACGGCCATGGCCGCCGTCACCGTCCCGCCGACGGCCTCCATCGCGGCCGGTACGACCGCCGCCGTGACGGACGAGGACCTCAAGGCCACCATCCCGGCCGGGACGACAGCCCCGGCAACCGCGCCGTCTCCGGCCGCCGCGGTCTGACCGAGACACACAGAGGAACGGCAGTATGAAGATCGACTGGGAAGCACTCGGCTCCGTCTTCGGGGTCAGCCTCTCCGCCACCGTCGCCCTCGTGGCCCTGTTCACCCTGGGCCTGGTGGGCCTGTCCAAGCACGAGGCGGCCACCGAGCAGGGCGGCACCGCCACCCTGGCCCGCAGCGGTGCGTACGCCTGCTTCGCGCTCGTCACGGCGGCCGTGGGGTACGGGATCTACCTGATCGTCTCCTGAGGCGCGGACACCACGTGTGAAGGCTCCCTCCGGGTTTTCCCCGGGGGGAGCTTTCGTATGCCCCGGCGCAGGTCAACGGCGAGTTGACGGGCGTTCTCGGCGCGTGGTGGACTGCCCGGGCCAATACGGCGGCATGGAGAGGAAGTCCGGTGCGAATCCGGCGCGGTCCCGCCACTGTCACCGGGGGCACTCGACCGAGTGCGACCCGGGAGCCAGGAACTCTCGCCGCCGGACACGTCGAACCAGGGCGCGGACCCTGAGTGAGGACATACCTGTCACCATGCGTGCCGATCGCGTCTTCGCGTACGGCGCCACGGCGGGCCTGATCGGCGACCGGATCCTCGGTGATCCGCGCCGAGGGCACCCCGTGGCCGCCTTCGGACGAGCCGCCGCCGCTGTCGAGCGCGCCCTGTGGCGCGACGACCGCGCCCGGGGCATCCTGCACAGCTTCGTGTGCGCCGGGGGCGCGGCCGCCGTCGGCGCGCTGGGCGCCCGCGCCGTGCGCTCCCGGCCCGCGGCCGCCCGTATCGCCCTGACCGCCGCCGCCACCTGGGCCGTCGTCGGCGGCACCTCGCTGGGCCGCGAGGCCCGCGCCATCGGCGGCGCCCTCGCCGCCGGGGACGCCGAGGTGGCCCGCGAGCGGCTGCCGCACCTGTGCGGGCGCGACCCGCACTCCCTGGACGAGCAGCAGATGGCCCGCGCAGTCGTGGAGTCGGTCGCGGAGAACACCTCCGACGCGGTGGTCGGCGCCCTGGTCTGGGGCGCGGTCGCCGGGGTCCCCGGGCTGCTGGCCTTCCGCGCCGTGAACACCCTGGACGCGATGGTCGGCCACAAGTCGCCCCGCTACCTGCGCTACGGCTGGGCGTCCGCCCGGCTCGACGACGTGGCGGGCTGGCCCGGGGCCCGGCTGACCGCGCTGGCGGCCGTCCTCGCGGGCCCGGACCGCCGGGGGGCGGCCCGGGCCTGGCGAGCGGACGCCGCCAAGCACCCGAGCCCGAACGCCGGTCCCGTGGAGGCCTCCTTCGCGGGGGCGCTCGGGGTACGGCTGGGCGGGACCCTCGCGTACGGCGGGCGGGTCGAGCACCGGGCGGTCCTGAACGGCGAGGCGGGGCGGCCGGTGGAGGTCGCGGACATCGAGCGGGCGGTCCGGCTGTCGCGGCAGGTGACCTGGCTGACGCTGGGCGCGTGCGTCGCGGCCCGGCTGCTGGTCTCTCGTACATCACGGAGGGGGCGCGCATGAGCGGCGCGAAGCGCGGCGGCGGACTGCTCGTCGCGGGCACCACGTCGGACGCGGGCAAGAGCGTGGTCACGGCGGGCATCTGCCGCTGGCTGGCCCGCCAGGGCGTGACGGTGGCGCCCTTCAAGGCGCAGAACATGTCGCTGAACTCCTTCGTCACGCGGGAGGGCGCCGAGATCGGGCGCGCCCAGGCCATGCAGGCCCAGGCGGCCCGCGTGGAGCCGACCGCGCTGATGAACCCGGTGCTCCTCAAGCCGGGCGGCGACCGCAGCAGCCAGGTCGTGCTGCTGGGCAAGCCCGTGGGCGAGATGAGCGCACGCGGCTACCACGGCGGGCGGCAGGAGCAGCTTCTGGGCATCGTCACGGACTGCCTGGAGCAGCTGCGGGGCACGTATGACGCCGTGATCTGTGAGGGGGCGGGGAGTCCGGCCGAGATCAATCTGCGCCGGACCGACATCGTGAACATGGGCATCGCGCGGGCCGCGCGGTTCCCGGTGGTCGTGGTCGGGGACATCGACCGGGGCGGGGTCTTCGCGTCCTTCTTCGGCACGACGGCGCTGCTGTCGCCCGAGGACCAGTCGCTGATCGCCGGGTACCTGGTCAACAAGTTCCGCGGGGACGTCTCGCTGCTGGAGCCCGGCATGGAGATGCTGCGCGGTCTGACCGGCCGCGCCACGTACGGGGTGCTGCCCTTCCGGCACGGGCTCGGCATCGACGAGGAGGACGGCCTGCGCGTCTCGCTGCGGGGCGCGGTACGGGAGTCCGTGGTGGCCCCGCCGGTCGGCGAGGACGTGCTGCGGGTCGCCGTGTGCGCGGTGCCGCTGATGTCGAACTTCACGGACGTCGACGCGCTCGCGGCGGAGCCGGGGGTCGTGGTCCGGTTCGTGGACCGGGCCGAGGAACTGGCCGACGCGGACCTGGTCGTCGTACCCGGGACGCGCGGGACGGTGAAGGCCCTCGCCTGGCTGCGCGAGCGCGGGCTGGCCGACGCCCTGGTCCGGCGGGCTGCCGAGGGCAGGCCGGTGCTCGGCATCTGCGGCGGCTTCCAGGTGCTCGGCGAGCACATCGAGGACGAGGTCGAATCGCGGGCGGGAGCGGTCGACGGCCTCGGGCTGCTGCCCGTGCGCATCCGCTTCGAGCGGGAGAAGACCCTGGCGCGGCCGGTGGGTTCGGCGCTCGGCGAGCCGGTCGAGGGGTACGAGATCCACCACGGGGTCGCGGAAGTCCTGGGCGGGGAGCCCTTCCTGGACGGCTGCCGGGTCGGAGCCGTCTGGGGCACGCACTGGCACGGCTCGCTGGAGTCGGACGGCTTCCGCCGGGCGTTCCTGCGGGAGGTGGCTTCGGCCGCGGGGCGCCGGTTCGTACCGGCCGCGGACACCTCGTTCTCCGCCCTGCGGGAGGAGCAGCTGGACCTGCTGGGCGACTTGATAGCGGAGCACGCCGACACGGATGCCCTGCTGCGGCTGATCGAGGCCGGCGCCCCGACGGGCCTGCCCTTCCTCCCCCCGGGCGCGCCGTGACGGGCCGGTCCCTGCGGGGCGGAGCCCCGGCGACGGCGCCGCACACGGCAACGGTCCGCACCATCCTCGAAGGAGTGAGCAACGCATGAGCACGCCCTATCCGTTCACCGCAGTGGTCGGCCAGACCGACCTGCGGCTGGCGCTCCTGCTCAACGCCGTGAGCCCGGCGGTCGGTGGTGTGCTGGTGCGCGGCGAGAAGGGCACCGCCAAGTCCACCGCCGTGCGCGCGCTGTCCGCGCTGCTGCCGCAGGTGGACGTGGTCCCCGGCTGCCGGTTCTCGTGCGCGCCGGCCGCGCCCGACCCGGCCTGCCCGGACGGCCCGCACGAGCCCGGCCCGGGCGGTGCCCGGCCCGCCCGCATGGTGGAGCTGCCCGTCGGCGCCTCCGAGGACCGCCTCGTCGGCGCGCTCGACATCGAACGGGCCCTGGCGGAAGGCGTGAAGGCCTTCGAGCCCGGCCTGCTCGCCGACGCGCACCGCGGGATCCTGTACGTCGACGAGGTCAACCTCCTCCACGACCACCTGATCGACCTGCTGCTGGACGCCGCCGCGATGGGTGCCTCGTACGTCGAGCGCGAGGGCGTGTCCGTCCGCCACGCCGCCCGCTTCCTGCTCGTCGGCACGATGAACCCCGAGGAGGGCGAGCTGCGGCCGCAGCTCCTCGACCGGTTCGGGCTGACCGTCGAGGTCGCCGCCTCGCGCGAGCCCGCCCAGCGGGTGGAGGTCGTACGCCGCCGGCTCGCCTACGAGGACGATCCGGCCGGCTTCGCGACCCGCTGGGCCGGTGACGAACACGAGGTCCGCGCCCGGGTGGTGGCGGCGCGGGCGCTGCTCCCGCAGGTGGTGCTCGGCGACAACGCGCTGCTCCAGATCGCCGCGACCTGCGCCGGGTTCGAGGTCGACGGCATGCGGGCCGACATCGTGATGGCCCGGACCGCGACGGCGCTGGCCGCCTGGGCGGGCCGGACCACCGTGCTGAAGGAGGACGTGCGGCAGGCCGCGCTGCTGGCCCTCCCCCACCGGCGGCGGCGCAACCCGTTCGACGCGCCGGGCCTGGACGAGGACAAGCTGGACGAGATCCTGGACCGGTTCGAGGACGAGGAGCCCGACCCGGAGCCGGACACCGAGCCCGAGGGCCCGGACGACGACGGCGGCGGCCCCGACGGGGGCGGCGGGGTGCCCCCGCAGGGCAATGGCCCCCAGGCGTCCGACGCCCCGCCGGAGCCGGAGTCGGAGCCGGAGCCGGAGCCGCAGCCGCAGCCGGAGTCCACGCAGAACGCGCCCTCGGACGCCCCCGAGGCCCCGCAGCCCTCCGCCCGGGAATCCGGCGGGCCCGAACAGGCCGCCGTACGGGCCGCCGAGCCGTTCCGGACCAAGATGCTGAGCGTGCCGGGGCTCGGTGAGGGCGCTGCCGGGCGGCGTTCGCGCGCCCGCACCGCCCACGGCCGGACCACCGGGGCCCAGCGCCCCCGGGGCCAGCTGACCAAGCTGCACCTGGCGGCCACCGTGCACGCGGCCGCCCCGCACCAGAAGGCGCGCGGGCGCAGCGGGCCCGGCCTGGTGATCCGCAAGGACGACCTGCGCCAGGCCACGCGGGAGGGCCGCGAGGGCAACCTCGTGCTCTTCGTCGTCGACGCCTCCGGCTCGATGGCCGCCCGGCAGCGCATGAGCGCGGTCAAGGGCGCCGTGCTGTCGCTGCTCCTGGACGCCTACCAGCGCCGGGACAAGGTCGGCCTGATCACCTTCCGGGGGGCGGGCGCCGAGCTGGCGCTGCCGCCCACCTCCTCGGTGGACGCGGCCGCTGCCCGGCTGGAACAGCTGCCGACCGGTGGCCGCACCCCGCTGGCCGCCGGCCTGCTGAAGGCCCACGAGGTGCTGCGGATCGAACGGTTGCGGGATCCGAGCAGGCGCCCGCTGCTGGTCGTCGTCACCGACGGGCGGGCCACCTCGGCCGGCGGGGCGGCCGGCGACCCGCGGGAGCTCGCCGGGCGCAGCGCCCGGCTGCTGCAGGCCGGGGGCGTCGCGTCCGTGGTCGTCGACTGCGAGTCGGGGCCGGTCCGGCTGGGGCTGGCCGGAGTACTGGCCACCGATCTCGGCGGGCCCGCCGTCACGCTCGACGGGCTGCGGGCCGACTCGCTGGCCGGGCTCGTGAAGAACGTACGTACCGCGGTGTCGTCTCCCGCATCTCCCGCATCTTCCGCACCGCACACCAACAGGAGGGCCGCGTAATGCCGCAGGGACAGCCGACCGTCGTTCCGGACGACGGGCTCACGACGCGCCAGCGCCGCAACCGCCCGCTCGTCTTCGTCCACACCGGCCCCGGCAAGGGCAAGTCGACGGCGGCCTTCGGGCTGGCTCTGCGCGCCTGGAACCAGGGCTGGCCGATCGGGGTGTTCCAGTTCGTCAAGTCGGCGAAGTGGAAGGTCGGCGAGGAGAACGCGCTGAAGGTGCTCGGCGCCTCCGGCGAGGGCGGCTCCGTCGTCTGGCACAAGATGGGCGAGGGCTGGTCCTGGGTCCAGCGGGACGCGCAGCTCGACAACGAGCAGGCGGCCAAGGAGGGCTGGGAGCAGGTCAAGCGCGATCTGGCCGCCGAGACGCACAAGCTGTACGTTCTCGACGAGTTCGCGTACCCGATGCACTGGGGCTGGATCGACGTCGACGAGGTCATCGAGGTGCTGCGCACCCGTCCCGGCACCCAGCACGTGGTGATCACGGGACGCAACGCACCGGAGAAGCTGCTGGAGTTCGCGGATCTCGTCACCGAGATGACCAAGGTCAAGCACCCGATGGACGCCGGCCAGAAGGGCCAGAAGGGCATCGAGTGGTGACTTCGTCCAACGTTCCCCGCCTGGTCATCGCCGCGCCGTCGTCCGGCAGCGGCAAGACCACCGTCGCCACGGGCCTGATGGCGGCCTTCTCGGAGCGCGGCCTCGCCGTGTCCCCGCACAAGGCCGGGCCGGACTACATCGACCCCGGCTACCACGCGCTGGCCACCGGCCGCCCGGGGCGCAACCTCGACGCCTTCATGTGCGGGCCGGAGCTGGTCGCTCCGCTGTTCGCGCACGGGGCGGCCGGGTGCGACCTCGCCGTGGTCGAGGGCGTGATGGGGCTGTACGACGGGGCCGCGGGGCGGGGTGAGCTGGCGTCGACGGCGCAGGTCGCGAAGTTGCTGCGGGCGCCGGTGGTACTGGTCGTCGACGCCTCGTCGCAGTCGCGGTCGGTGGCGGCGCTGGTGCACGGATTCGCCTCCTTCGACCCGCAGGTGCGGCTCGGCGGCGTGATCTTGAACAAGGTCGGCTCCGACCGGCACGAGGTGATGCTGCGGGAGGCGCTGGAGGAGGCGGGGATGCCGGTGCTCGGCGTCCTGCGCCGGGCTCCGCAGGTGGCCGCGCCGTCGCGGCACCTGGGGCTGGTCCCGGTCGCGGAGCGGCGCGCGGATGCGCTGGCCGCCGTGGCGGCGTTGGCGGACCAGGTGCGCCAGGGCTGCGACCTGGACGCCCTGATGGCCCTGGCCCGCACGGCCCCGCCGTTGTCCGCCGACGCGTGGTCTGCGTCGCAGGCAGACGAGGCGCGGGGTCCGCAGCTGAGCCCCGGTCCACGGCCGGTGGTCGCCGTCGCGGGCGGGGCCGCGTTCACGTTCTCGTACGCCGAGCACGCGGAGCTGCTCACCGCCGCGGGAGCGGAGGTCGTCACCTTCGACCCGCTCCGGGACGAGGCGCTGCCCGAAGGAACCACCGGCCTGGTGATCGGCGGCGGCTTCCCCGAGGTGTACGCGCCGGAGCTGTCGGCCAACGAGCCGCTCCGCGAGGCCGTGGCCCACTTCGCCGCACAAGGCGGCCCCGTGGCCGCCGAGTGCGCCGGGCTGCTGTACCTCGCGCGGTCCCTGGACGGGAAGCCCATGTGCGGGGTGCTCGACGCCGACGCCCGGATGTCGGAGCGCCTCACCCTGGGCTACCGCGAGGCGGTGGCGGTGTCCGACAGCGCCCTCGCGCCCACCGGTACCCGGCTGCGCGGCCACGAGTTCCACCGGACGGTGATCGAGCCGGGCGCGGGAGCCGCGCCGGCGTGGGGGTTCACGCACCCGGAACGCCGCGTCGAGGGCTTCGTACAGCAGGGCGTGCACGCCAGCTACCTGCACACGCACTGGGCGGCTGAGCCGTCCGTGGCCTTCCGGTTCGCACGAGCCGCGGCAGCCGGACGGTGAACTCAGTTCGCGATCCCCACCACGAGCCAGATCCCGGCCACCCCGCCCAGCGTGCACATCAGCGTGGACAGGGCGGGGTGTTCGTGGTGCGCCTCGGGCAGGATCTCGGCGGCCGCCAGGTACAGCAGGACGCCGCCGAAGAAGCCGAGGTAGGCGCCGAGCGGTTCCTCCGGAAGAGTGAACAGCAAAGTGGACGCCGCACCCACGACGGGGGCCGCGGCGTCCGCGAAGAGCATCATCAGGGCCTTGCGGCGGTCGTTGCCGTAGAGACTGGTGAGCGTGTACGTGTTGAACCCGTCGGCGAAATCGTGGGTGATGACGGCCAGTGCCACGGCCAACCCCATCCCCCCGCCGACCTGGAAGGCCGCGCCCAGGGCGACGCCGTCGGCGAGGCTGTGTCCGACCATCGCGGCGGCCGCGGTGAGCCCGACCTGAGGGGCGCGGGCCCCGTCGTCCCCGCCGTGCGCGGCCTGGCGTACGGCGAGGAGCCGTTCCACGACGTGCGCCACCAGGAATCCGCCCACGAAGAGCAGCAGGGCGAGCGGGACGCCGAACACCTCCGTGCCCGCCGCGTGCAGGGCCTCCGGGAGCAGGTCGAGGCCGACGACACCGAGCATCAGACCGCCCGCCAGGCCCAGTACGAGGTGACGGCGGTCGGTGACGCGCTGCGCCGTCCATCCGCCCGCCAGGGTCATCAGGAACGCGCCCAGTGCCACGATCACGGCCATGTGCCCCTGCATACCGATTCCCCGGCCCGCGCGCACTTCCGCCCGCGCGTCGCGGGTGGCGGACTGTTGACGACTGACCGGTGGCGGTGAGGTACCGGTGACGGTGACTACGGACGGAGGACACCCGGTGGGCGAGTACGCGACGCAGCTGGTGGTCGGGGTCGGCGGACGCGCGGGGGTTTCCGTGGCGGAGGTCTGCGCCCTGGTCGAGGAGACGCTTCGGGGGGCCGGTCTGGCCACGGCGGCGGTGACGGCGCTGGCCACGGTGGACGCGAAGGCGGGCGAGGCGGGGATAACCGGCGCGGCGGAACGTTTCGGCGTGCCCCTCATCGCCTACCCCGCCGAACGGCTGGCCGAGATCCCCGTACCGCACCCCTCGGACGCGGCGCGCACCGCCGCCGGGACGCCCTCGGTGGCGGAGGCCGCGGCGCTCGCGAGCGGCGGTGAACTCCTCGTGCCCAAGCGGCGGTCGGTGGCGGCGACCTGCGCGGTTGCCACGGCGCACGCGCACGACCTGCGCCACCACGGCGACGCGGAGGTGATGGACGCGGGCTCCGCCCTGGTGGACCTCGCGGTCAACGTACGGGCGGACACGCCCCCGGACTGGCTCAAGCAGCGCATCGCCGCCTCCCTCGGGGATCTCGCCGCCTACCCCGACGGCCGGGCCGCCCGCGCGGCGGTGGCGGCCCGGCACGGGCTGCCGGTCGAGC
Organism: Streptomyces sp. NPDC006463; assembly: GCF_042870715.1. NCBI lineage: Bacteria > Bacillati > Actinomycetota > Actinomycetes > Kitasatosporales > Streptomycetaceae > Streptomyces > Streptomyces sp. NPDC006463. The sequence continues at coordinate 72,134 of NZ_JBIAHP010000002.1, forward strand.
GGGTGCTCCTGACGGCCGGGGCCGCGGAGGCCTTCGTACTGATCGCCCGGGCCCTGGGCGCCGTACGGCCGGTCGTGGTGCATCCGCAGTTCACCGAGCCGGAGGCGGCGCTGCGGGACGCGGGGCACCGGGTGGAGCGGGTGGTGCTGCGGGCGGCGGACGGGTTCCGGCTGGACCCGGAGGCGGTGCCCGAGGACGCGGACCTGGTGGTGGTCGGCAACCCGACCAACCCGACGTCGGTCCTGCACCCGGCGGCGACGCTGGCCGCGCTGGCCCGGCCGGGCCGGATCCTGGTGGTGGACGAGGCCTTCATGGACGCCGTACCGGGCGAACGGGAGGCCCTGGCCGGGCGGATGGACGTCCCCGGGCTGGTGGTGCTGCGGAGCCTGACGAAGACGTGGGGGCTGGCGGGGCTGCGGATCGGCTACGTACTGGCCGAGCCGCAGGTGATCGCGAAGCTGGCGGCCGCCCAGCCGCTGTGGCCGGTGTCCACCCCGGCGCTGGTGGCGGCCGAGGCCTGCGTGACTGCGGCGGCGCTGGCCGAGGCGGAGGAGGCGGCGCGGCGGATCGCGGTGGACCGGGCCCATCTGCTGGCCGGGCTCGCGGAGTTCGACGAGGTCACGGTGGCGGGGGTGGCGCAGGGGCCGTTCGTCCTGATCCAGGTCGCGGACGGGGCGGAGGTACGCACGAGGCTGCGCGCCCTCGGCTTCGCCGTCCGCCGCGGGGACACCTTCCCGGGGCTGGACCGCTCCTGGCTCCGGCTGGCGGTCCGCGACCGGGCGACGACGGGCCGGCTCCTCCAGGCCCTGGACCACGCCCTGACGCTGGCCGCCACCAACTGACCTGCGCGTCCGCCGGGCGCTGCGGTCGCCGTCCACCGGATGGCCTGCCTACGATGACAACGGGGGCGGGGCCGGGCAAGGATCCCCGCAGCGGTTGCGACAACGGGGGTTGGGACATGAGGACATCGGCCAGGATAGGCGCGGCCCTCGCCGGGCTGGCGGTCGTGGGCGGCGGGATCTACGGCGTGCCCCGGCTGCTCGACGGCGTCGGCCATGGCGACGGCGGCGGCGCGTCCACCGCGCAGCAGCGGCTCCAGGGCAAGCCCGGCACCGGGCCCGCCGAGCCGAGCGGCACGGCCCCGGCCGGGCGGCCGTTCACGCTGGTGGCGACGGGCGACATCATCCCGTACCCGTCGATCGTCCAGCAGGCCGCGAACGACGCCGGCAAGGCCGGGGAGCACGACTTCCGGAAGATACTCGCCGGGGTCAAACCCCTGGTGTCCGCCGCCGACCTGGCGATATGCCATCACGAGATACCGTACGGCCGGCACGGCGGCCCCTACACCGGGTACCCGACCTTCAAGGCCCCGCACCAGCTGGCCGACGCCCTCAAGGACGCCGGGTACGACAGCTGTTCCACCGCCTCGAACCACACCCTGGACGACGGGTACGAGGGCCTCGCCCGCACGCTCGAACACCTCGACCGGGTCGGCATCCCGCACGTCGGCTCGGCCCGCAGCCCGGAGGAGTCCAAGGCCCCGGCCCTGCTCTCGGCCGGCGGCGCGAAGGTCGCCCAGCTGGACTACACCTACGGCACGAACGGCATCCCGCTCCCCGAGGGCAAGCCGTGGGCCGTGAACCTGATCGACAAGGACCGGATGATCGCCGACGCCCGCGCGGCCCGGGCCGGCGGCGCGAACGTGGTCGTGCTCAGTGTCCACTGGGGCACCGAGTGGCAGACGGCGCCCGACGCGCAGCAGCGCGAGCTGGCGCAGGCCCTGACCGCCTCGCGCGCGGCCGACGGCCTCGCCGACATCGACCTGATCATCGGCACGCACAACCACGTGCCGCAGCCCTACGAGAAGATCAACGGCACCTGGGTGGTCTTCGGCACGGGTGACCAGGTCGCCAGCTTCGTACCGGCCGACAAGCTGCGGGGAAACCAGTCGTCGGTCCCCCGCTTCACCTTCGCCCCGGCGGCGGCCCACGCGGGCCGCTGGGAGGTGGTGAAGGCCGAATTCCTCACGCAGTACTCGGACATGGGGCCGCCGTTCCGCGTCGTCTGCGCCTCGTGCGCGGCCTCCGACAGCACGCTCCCGGCCGCCAAGCGGAGCGAGTACGCCCGGATCGACCAGCAGGTCACCGAGGCCGTGCTGTCACGCGGCGCGGGCGGGCAGGGCCTGGAGCACGCCGCCCGCTGAGCACTCCCCTCCGTGTGCTCCTCGGGCGGCGCGGCGCTCGCGGCCCCCACCGCGATACGCGCCCTGCGCCACCGCGTTACCAGGCCCTGCCCCGCCGGGTTACGAGGCCCTGCCCCGCCGGGTCACCACGAGCGCGACCCCGCCGGTCCCGAGCAGGGCCAGCGCGCCGCCCGCGACGTAGGGGGTCAGCGAACCGCCGCCGGTCTCGGCCAGGTTGGCGTCCTTGGTGACGGCGGACCCGGTGCCGGTGGCGGTCTGGGGCTTGACGTCCGGCTGCGCGGACGGGGTCGGCGCGGGAGCCGCCGGGGACTCGCAGTGGGCCTCGGCGAGCACGACCTCGCCCTCCACCTGCGCGACGTTCAGGTTCAGCGGGTTGACCGACACCTTCAGGCGGAGCGCGGCAGCGGCCGCCGTGGTCGAGGTGGTCTCCGTACCGGACAGCTCCATGCTGACCAGGCCCACGCCCGGCACCTCCACCTTGGTGGGGCCGCCCGCCGACGGGGTGATCCGCTTGCCGAGCGCGGTCACCGTCCCGAGCACGTTCGCGGTGGCCGTCGGCTGCTTGCCCGCCTCGCAGACGGCCTTGGAGGTGACCTTCTCCACCTCGATGAGCGAGAGCTCCGGCAGGCCGGGCACGTGCACGCGGGCCTTGGCGAGGTTGGCCTGCGCCTCGGCCCGGGTCTTGTCCGCGGTCGCCCTGGAGGTGGCCACGTCGGCTTTGAGCACGCTGACCGGCGCACCGCCCTCGACGCCGTCCAGGGTGACCGTCAGCGCCGTCTTCTCGGCCGTCGCCGGGGCGCTGACCTCGTTGAGGGAGGTCTTCAGCGGGAGGTGCACGGTCTTGTTGAGCAGGCCCACGTCCAAGGTGGTGCGCAGGACGACGGCGTCTGCCTTGCCCTCGCCCCCGGCGCCGCCGCCCGTGGCGAAGGCGGGCGGGGCGGCGAGCAGGGCCACCGCTCCCGTGGCGAGCAGGACGGCCGCGGGCACGCGGAAGGTATTGCTGTTCAAGGTGGTGGAACCCCCGGGGAGATGGGTGCCGCCGCGCCGCCAATGGGGGACATCGCGCGCGCCGACGGCCTCGACCCCGGAATCTTTACGCACTGTGAGTGAACGTTCAGGCACCTGACGTGAGTTCACCCCAAAGGGTGGTTTCCACGCACACATTCGAATAATGGCGCCTCAGGAAGAACGCGAGTTCTCTCCTTTCGCGGACATACGGCGAGCGCGGCCGTCTCTAACGACCGCCGGGCCCGCGATGTCACGCGGTGTCAACACGTCGCTCAGGCACGGACCTTGCCGTCCACGACGACCCGGAGGGGTTGCGCGAGGGCCCGTACGTCGGCCCGCGGATCGGCGGCGTAGACCACGAGGTCAGCCGGCGCCCCCTCGGTCAGACCTGGCCTGCCGAGCCACTCGCGGGCCGCCCAGGCCGTCGCGGACAGCGCGTCCAGCGGCGGGATCCCGGCCTTCACCAGCTCCTCGACCTCCGCCGCGACCAGGCCGTGCGGCAGGGAACCCCCCGCGTCGGTGCCGACGTACACCGCGATGCCCGCGTCGTAGGCGGCCCGCACGGTGTCGTAACGCCGCTCGTGGAGCCGCCGCATGTGCGCCGACCACCGCGGGAACTTCGCCTCGCCGCCGGCCGCCATCTTCGGGAACGTCGCGATGTTCACGAGGGTCGGGACGATCGCGACCCCCCGCTCCGCGAACAGCGGGATGGTGTCCTCGGTCAGGCCGGTGGCGTGTTCGATGCAGTCGATGCCCGCCTCGACCAGGTCGCGCAGCGAGTCCTCGGCGAAGCAGTGCGCCGTCACCCGGGCGCCCAGCCGGTGCGCCTCGGCGATGGCGGCCTCGACCTCGGCGCGCGGCCAGCAGGACGTCAGGTCCCCGACCTCGCGGTCGATCCAGTCGCCTACCAGTTTCACCCAGCCGTCGCCGCGCACCGCCTCGCGGGCCACGTACTCGACCAGGTCGACCGGCTCGATCTCATGGGCGTAGTTGCGGATGTAACGGCGGGTGCGCGCGATGTGCCGGCCCGCCCGGATGATCTTCGGCAGGTCCTCGCGGTCGTCGATCCAGCGGGTGTCGGAGGGCGACCCGGCGTCGCGGATCAGGAGGGTGCCGGCGTCGCGGTCGGTGAGCGCCTGCCGCTCGGCCGTCGCGGCGTCGACCGGACCGTGGGAGTCCAGCCCCACGTGGCAGTGCGCGTCGACCAGCCCCGGCAGGGCCCAGCCGGTCACCGTGGTGACCTCCCGGGCCCCGCTCGGGCGCTCGTAGGAGACCCGGCCCCCGACCACCCAGAGCTCGTCGCGGACCTCATGGGGGCCGACGAGCACACGGCCCTTCACATGCAGCACGTCAGTCATGTCGGCACTGTACGTGCGTGCGCGGCCCGCACCGCGGGTACCCCCGCGGCACCACCGCGACCCGGCCGTTCCCGCGGCGGACCCGGCGGCGCCACTGCGCGCCGGCGTCAGGCGGGGGCGTCAGGCGGGGGCCTCAGGCCAGGGCGTCCAGCAGCCGGTCCACGTCCGACTCGGTGGCGTAGAGGTGGAACGAGGCGCGCAGGGCGCCCGCGCGGGCGGAGGTGGCGATGCCGGCGGCCAGGAGCGCGGGCTGCCGGTCGGCGAGGCCCGGCACCGAGACGATGGCCGACTCGCCCGGGACCGGCTCGTGGCCGAGGCGGGCCAGACCGGCCCGGTAGCGGGCGGCGAGTGCGGTGTCGTGGGCGTGGACGGCCTCGATGCCGATCCGCTCCAGCAGGGCCAGCGAGGCCTCGGCCGCGTGATAGGCGAGGAACGTGGGGGATTCGTCGAAGCGGCGGGCTCCGTAGGCCAGTTGCGGCATCGGCCCGTAGGTGGCGTCCCACTTGGATTCGGCCGCCACCCAGCCGGCGTGCAGCGGGGTCAGGGTGTGCTGGGCCTCCTCCGACACGGTCAGGTACGAGGCTCCGCGGGAACCGAGCAGCCACTTGTAGCCGGCGGTGACCGTGTACTCGTACGGTGACGCGTCGAAGGGCAGCCAGCCCGCCGCCTGGGTCGCGTCCACGAGCATGCGGGCGCCGTGCGCGGTCGTCGCAGCGCGCACCGCGGCCAGGTCGGCCGTCCGCCCGTCCGCGGACTGTACGGCGCTCAGCGAGACGAGCGCGGTGTCCGGGCCGACGGCTTCGGCGAGGGATTCCAGCGGCGCGAAGCGGACCTTGAGATCGCCGCGCACCACGAAGGGGTTGATCACGGAGGCGAAGTCGCCCTCCGGGCAGAGGACTTCGGCCCCGGACGGGAGGGAGGCCGAGACCAGGCCGACATGGGTGGCCACGCCCGAACCGATGGCGACCCGGTCGACACCGACGCCGACCAGCCGGGCGAAGGCGGCCCGGGCCCGGTCCACCCGGTCGAAGTCGCCGAACCCGGCGGGGAGCCCGGCCCCGGCCGCCTCGGCGAGCTCCCGTACGGCGGCGACGGCGGAACGCGGGAGCACCCCGCAGTTGGCGGTGTTGAGGTAGGTGGTGGAATGGGCGAACTCGGCACGGGCGGCTTCGACGAGAAGATCCATGCGTCCACTCTGCGCCGAGTCCGACCCAAAGTCCATTACCTGGTTTTGCGCGCCAACCTAAAGGAAGTCTTATGCCTGCGGGGCCGCGCACGCGCCGTCGGGCTCGCACGCCTCGGCCCCGGCGGCCGGCTCCTCGACCTCGCGCCCGGCCCAGGCCTGCTCCAGGGCGCGGGTGAACACCTCGGCCGGCTGGCCGCCGGAGATCCCGTAGCGGCGGTCGAGAACGAAGAACGGCACGGCGTTGGCGCCCAGCTCGGCGGCCTCGCGCTCGTCGGCGCGCACCTGCTCGGCGTAGGCGGAGTCGTCGGCGAGGACGGCGCGGACCTCGGCCTCCTCCAGCCCGGCTTCGACGGCGAGCGCGACCAGCACCTCGGGGTCGAAGACGGACCTCTCCTCGCCGAAGTTGGCCCGGTAGGCGAGGTCGAGCAGCTCCTCCTGGCGGCCGCGGGCGGCGGCCAGGTGCAGCAGGCGGTGGATGTCGAAGGTGTTGCCGTGGTCGCGCCCGTCGGTGCGGTACGTCAGCCCCTCGGCGCGGGCGCTGGCCGCGACGTGCTCCTCCATGGCGCGCGCCTCGTCGAGGGTCCGGCCGTACTTCTTGGCGAGCATCTCCACCACGGGCGCGGTGACGCCCTTGGCGCCGTTCGGGTCGAGCTCGAAGGACCGGAAGACGACCTCCACCTCGTCACGGTGCGCGAACTCGGCCAGCCCCTTGGTGAAGCGGGCCTTGCCGATGTAGCACCAGGGGCAGGCGATGTCGCTCCAGATCTCGACGCGCATGATCCTTCTTCTCTCCGGGTCCGTGGATGAACGTGACTGAACGCGAACGGAACAGTTCTGGCTTCAACGAACTGGGGTCGCGTCTCATTCCCCGGACTGCGGGGCCACCGTGAGCCAGAGGACGAGGTGGGAGCCGGAGCCGGTGGGCTGCGGTTCCGGGAGCCAGCCGTGGGTGGCGTAGAAGGCCTGGGCGCGGAGGTTGTGCTCGTAGACCTCCAGGCGGACCCGGCGGACGCCGGTGCGGCGCCAGGCGTCGAGGCAGGCCGCGTGGAGGGCGGCACCGGTGCCGCGCCGCCAGTGCACCGGGTCGACGTGGAGCTGGGTGAGGGTGGTCTCGCCGTCCGCGGTACGGAAGGCCGCGACCCCGGTGAGCTCGCCGTCCTGTTCGGCGCACAGCACCCCGCCGTCGGTGGCGGCGCGGGCGACGGCCCGGGACCAGCCCTCGCGGGTGCGGGCGAGCTCGGCCTCGCCGCCGTAGGCCTCCTCGGGGATCCGGCCCCGGTAGTAGGTGGCGCGGGCCCGGGTGTGGAGGGCGGCAATGGCGTCGAGGTCGGCGGCGCGCGCGATTCTGATCATGGATGGGGAAACGTGCCGGGAACCGTGGCGGTTCCCGGCGCGCCGCGCGCGCCGCCGGCGTGGCTACTTCTTCAGCCACGCCTCCATCATCTTCTGGGCGATGGGCGCGGCCAGCTTGCCGCCGCCGATCTCGGAGCGGTCGGTGTCCGAGTTCTCGATCACCACGGCCACGGCGATCTGCTTGCCGTTCGCCTTGCCGTACGAGGTGAACCAGGCCAGCGGCGCGAGGCTGTTGTTGACGCCGCGCTGGGCGGTGCCCGTCTTGCCACCCACCTCGGCGCCCGCCACCTGGGCCGGCTTGCCGCCGCCCTCGGTGGCGACCGTCCGCATCGCGTCCCGGATCATCGAGGCCGTCTTCTCGCTCATGACCTGCTGGGACTTGGGGTCCTTGAAGCTCTCCAGCACGTTGCCGTTGGCATCGGTGACCTCGGAAACCATGTGGGGGGCGACGAGCTGGCCGCCGTTCTCGATCGCGGACGTGACCATCGCCATCTGGAGCGGGGTGGCCTGGACGTCGAACTGGCCGATACCGGTCTGCGCCACCTGGTCGACCGACATCTTCTTCGTCGGGTACTTGCTCGCCGGGTTGGTGCGGACCGGGGTGTCGATCTGCACGTTGAAGCCGAGCTTCTCGGCCGTCGCGCGCATCTTGTCCTGGCCCAGCTTGGAGGCGAGTTCCGCGAAGACGTTGTTGCAGGACAGCCGCAGGGCGGTGCGCACCGAAGCGTTGTTGCAGGCCGCGGAGCCGGCCTCGCTCGGCAGCAGGGTGCGGGTGCCGGGGATGGTGTACGGGTCGGGGATGCCGGTCGGCTGGTCGATGTTGGTGACGAGGCCGTTCTCGATCGCCGCGGCGAGGGTGACGAGCTTGAAGGTGGAGCCGGGCGCCTGGGGCTTGCGCAGGGCCACGTTCTCCATGGCCTTGCCCTTGTCGGCGGAGAGCTCCGTCCAGGCCTGCTCGTCGTTGGCGCCGGTGATGCGGCCCGGGTCGAAGGAGGGGTTGTTCACCACGCCGAGGATCTGGCCGGTCGCGGGGTCGATGGCCACGGCGGCGCCCTGCTTGCCCTGGAGCGCGTCGTAGGCGGCCTTCTGTACGTCCTTGTCGATGGTGGTCAGGACGTTGCCCGGGGCGGCACGCTTGTTCGTGAGCGTGTCCATCACGGTCTTCAGCCGGCTGTCGGAGCCGTTGAGGACGTTCTTGTAGATGCCCTCCAGCATGCTCGTGCCGTAGGCCTGGGAGCTGTAGCCGGTGATCGGCGCGTAGAGGGGACCATCGGTATACGTCCGCTTGTAGCCGAAGTCCTTGCCGCCCGTCTTCGCCGAACCGGTGATCGCCTCCCCGCCCACGATGATGTTGCCCAGCGGGTTCTCGTACTGCCCGATGAGGTTCCGTCGGTTGTGCTGGTCGTCTGCGAGGGCCTGGCCTTGGTATGCCTGCACCCAGGTGACACGGACCAGCAGGGCCAGCACCAGAAGCAGACAGAAGACCGACGCGCGCCTGATCGTCTTGTTCATCCCCCAGAAGGACGTACCTGTGGTCCCAGGCGTTCCGCTCTGACCCGATTGTGGCGGGGTTCTCAGCTTTTCTTCATGAAGCCGCCCTCGTAGGCCGCGATGACCGCCTGGGTACGGTCGCGGGCCCCGGTCTTGGCGAGAACGGACGCGACGTGGGTCTTGACCGTCTGCGGGCCGACCCCGAGGCGCTCGCTCATCTCGTGGTTGGACAGGCCGGTGGCCATCAGCCGAAGTACGTCGGCCTCGCGGTCGGTGAGCCGGGCAACCCAGGGCGCGGCGGGCGGGACGGCGGCCGTGTGCGCCGCGGCGAGCGAACGGACGGCGGCCGGGAAGAGCAGCGAGTCGCCGCGGGCGACGAGGCGGACGGCGCCGATCAGCTCGTCGGGATCGGCCCGCTTGAGGAGGAACCCGGCGGCTCCCGCGCGCAGTGCACCGTAGACGTAGGAGTCGTTCTCGAAGGTGGTGACGACCATGATGCGGGGCGGCTCGGCCATCGTGGCGAGGATCTGCTCGGTGGCCCGGATCCCGTCGATCTCGGGCATCCGGACATCCATCAGCACCACGTCGGGGGCGAGGGAGCGGACCAGCGGCACGGCCTCCGCCCCGGTCGCCGCCTCGCCGACGACCTCCAGGTCGGGTTCGGCTTCGAGGATGGCCCGCAAGGCGGTGCGGACCATCCGCTCGTCGTCGCAGAGCACGATGCGCAGCGGTGGGCGGCCCGTCGATGGCGAGGTCTCGGGCACGGTCGCGGCCGGGGCCAGGGCCGGGGCCGTAATCGGGGTCGGGGCCGTGATCGGGGTCGGGGCCGGGGCCGTGATCGGCTCGGTCATCGGCCGTCTCCGGCGAGCGGCAGGACGGCCCGAAGCCGCCACAGGTCCTCATACGGGCCGGCCTCGACCCGGCCGCCGAGCAGCGCGGCCCGTTCGGCGGCGCCGCGCAGGCCGCGGCCGCCGGTGGTACGGGGCTCCAGGCCCTCGGGTGCGGCGGGCGGATTGGTCATGGTGATCTCCAGTTCACGGTGTCCGGTCTCTGCCCCGCCCTGTACGCGTATCCGCAGTTCCACGGGGCCCGAGCCGTGGCGCAGCGCGTTGCTGAGGCCCTCCTGCACGATCCGGTACGCCTCCCGCGAGGCGATCGCCGGCAGCCGAGCCCAGTCCGCGACAGGGCCGGGGTCCTGGCGGGCGGTGACGGTGGTGCCCGCGGCCCGGGTGCGGGCCAGCAGTCCTTCGAGGTCGGCGGCCAGGGTCGGCGCGGGCGCGGCGTCCGGCCGGGCCGCGTCCCCGTCACGCAGCAGGCCCAGTACCGCGTCCAGTTCCCCCACCGTCCGCCGTGTGGTGTCCTCGATCGCGGCCAGCGCTTCGCGTACGAACTCGGGGTCGCGCTCCAGGACCCGCCGGGCGGCGCTCGCCTGGAGGGTGACGGCGCTCAGCGCGTGCCCGACCGCATCGTGCAGCTCCCGGGCGAGCCGGTTGCGCACGGCCAGGTCGGCGGCCCGCTCCTCGGCGGCGGCCAGCCGGTCCGCCCCGGTCGGCCCGAGTAGTACGGGCGCCATCCGGGCCAGCAGCGCCCCGGCCCCGGCGGCACACAGGGCGAGCCCGGCCAGCAGGCCCACCCCGAGCAGGGAGGCCACGTACGGACCGACCCCCATGGAGAACCAGCCCAGTCCGATCCTGGCAGCCTCCTGTCCGCTCACGAGCGGCAGCGTGATCAGCACCACCGCCATGGGCGGGACGGCGAGGCTCATCCCGCTGATCAGCGCGCCGACCCCCAGGTGGAGGGTCCACCAGGCGGAGGTCCGCCTCCGGGCGGACCAGGACCGCGCGGGCCCCTCGGCGAGCCGCTCCCCCGGCACCCCGCACATGGCCCGGACTGCGGTCACCGACAGCGGCCGGACCAGTCCGAACACGGCGGTGACCGCGGCCAGCGGGAGGGCCGCCGCGTAGGCGGCGAGGGTCAGCGGGAGGGACCTGAAGGCGTTCTGCCCGCCGGCCGCCACACCGACCCCCACCTGGGCGAGGAGGAAGTACGGCATGAGCAGGGCCCCGCCGAGTACCAGGTGGACCCAGCGCAGCCGCGCCCGTGCCCCCAGGAGCCGGCCCAGACCGTCGCGCATCACCCCTCGCGGCGGGATATGAGGAATCGCGTGAGGACAGTGGCGGCGAGCGACCCGGTGATCATCTGGCCAGCGTAGGCCAACAGGATCTCGGCCGCAGGCCCTTCGCTGCCGTCCAACTGCGGTCCCAGCGAGGTGACCAGCATCCATGTCCCCCAGCTCAGCGTCGCCCCCGCGCCGATCCAGGCGAGGCCGAGCGGCCACCGCGCCGGCACGTGCCCACCGCGGGCCAGGAGCAGTGCCCCGGCTCCGGCCGCGAGCGCGCACATCCCGTGGGCCACGGACACCACGGCCGTCTCCGCGGAGTACGCGGCGGCCCGCTCCGCGCCCAGCCAGGCCGTACCGCCGAAGGCCCAGTACGCGTACACGGCCGCGACCGCCAGGCCTGCCGCCGCAGCGGCGCCCGCCACCACCCCCGTGGATGACGGGAGCCTCTGCCCCAGCACGCCCTGCCAGCGCCGGCCCCAGCGCTCCCGCGCATAGGGCACGAACAGCCCGGCCAGGGCGAGTCCTTGGATCGTGAAACCGGCGTAGACGACGTTGAACACCCACGGGTCCAGGAACGGCTCCTGGGCCGCCTTCGCGGCCTCGTCCACTCCGAATCCGAGCCCCCGTACGAGCAGTTGGCCCGGGAACCCGAGGAGGATCGGAGTCAGCAGCCCGGAGGCGACGAAGACCGGGACGGTCAGCAGCCAGGCCGGGAACCGTATGCCCGAGGGCCGGGTGAGCACCAGTACGAGCAGGATCACGCAGGCGTCCATGGCCAGCGTGACGGAGTTGGCCGCGATGAAGAACAGCCCGGGCTCGCGGAGCACACTGCCGTCCGGTATCCCGACCTGGCTCCCGGCCAGCCAAGCGCTCTTGAGCGTCAGATACGGCACGGTGGCGGCCAGGGCCACCGCCCGCAGGATGCGCCGCCCGGTCCCCAGCAAGGGGGCCTGCGGCTGCGTCGTCGCATACGTCGTGGGAACGGCTCGTGTGGTCATGACCCAACGGTCCCGCGCGCACCGCCCCGCCACCTCCCCCTCGATGGGGAACCGCCTCCCCCGGGCGGGGGAGGAACCACCTCCTCCACCGCGCGACTTGCCCCGCCTCACATGCGCCGCGTCACCACCGACAGCCGGTCCCGCGCCTCGAACAGCGCCGCCTTGATGGTCTGCTCGTGCCCGTCCGTCAGCCGGGCGACCGGCACCGAGCAGCTCACCGCGTCCCGTGCCGGCGTCCGGTACGGCACCGCCACCCCGAAGCAGCGCAGCCCGAGCGTGTTCTCCTCCCGGTCCACCGCGTACCCCTGCTCCCGCACCAGCGCCAGCTCCTCGATGAGCCGCTCCCGGTCGGTGACGGTGTGCTCGGTGACGGCCTCCAGCCGCCGCGGCAGGAGGGCGCGCACCTCGTCGTCGGTGTGCGTGGCCAGCAGCGCCTTGCCGAGCGCGGTCGAGTGGACGGGCAGCCGTCGCCCGACCCGCGTGAAGGGCCGCAGGTAGTGCTGGGACTGGCGGGTCGCGAGGTAGACCACGCTCGTCCCGTCCATCCGGGCCAGGTGAATGGTCTCCGTCGTGTCGTCGGAGAGCCGGTCCAGCGTGGGCCTGGCGGCCGCGACCACCTCGTCACCGTCGATGTACGAGCTGCCGACCAGCAGCGCCCGGACGCCGATGCCGTACCGCGTGCCCGTCGCGTCCGTCTCCACCCACCCGAGGTTCACCAGGGTGCGCAGCAGCATGTACAGGCTGGACTTGGGCAAGGAGAGGTCGTTCTGGATGTCGGCGAGGCTGTGCAGGCCGGGCCGCGCCGCGAAGTGCTCCAGCAACAGGACCGTCCGCACCGCCGATTTGACCGGCGATGCCGGGGCCGCACTTCCCGACTCGGTCGTCGTCATACGCCTGCTTCCCCTCGGGTCGCCTCTTGTCACGCGGAGGACGCGGAAATAGAGTCCGCAGCAGATGTGATCATTCATCCACCGGAACGGCGTTCAGAATACTGAACGATCCAGGAGGCAGTGGGCCATGACAACGACACCAGTCTGGAGTGTGGACCCCCGCACCGGGAAGCAGCGCGAGCAGGTTGCGGTGGAGGCCACATCCCGCGAGGTGGACGAAGCCGTACAGGCCGCCCACGCGGCCCGTGGCGCGCTCGCCGACGCCACCGCCCGCGCCGCCTTCCTGCGCACCGCCGCCACGCTGCTCGACGAGGCCGCCGCGCACGTCATCGAGGCCGCGGACGCCGAGACCGCGCTCGGTCCGGGCCGGCTCACCGGCGAACTCGCCCGCACCACCGGCCAGCTGCGCGCCTTCGCCGACGCCGTGGACGAGGGGGCCTACCTCGACATCCGGATCGACCGCGCCGACCCCTCCCTCAGTCCCCCGCGCCCCGAACTGCGCCGCTACAAGGTGCCGCTGGGCGTGGTCGCGGTCTACGCCGCCTCCAACTTCCCGCTCGCCTTCTCCGTCCCCGGCGGGGACACCGCGAGCGCGCTGGCCGCCGGCTGCCCGGTGGTCGTCAAGGCCCATCCCGACCACCCGGCCACCTCCGAGCTGTGCGCCTCCCTGCTGCGCCGGGCGGCCGTCGCCGCCGGGCTCCCGGCCGACGTGGTCACCACGGTCCACGGGTTCGACGCCGGCCTGGAGCTGATCCGCCACCCGCTGGTGTCCGCCGCCGGATTCACCGGTTCCATCCGGGGCGGGCGGGCCCTGTTCGACGCGGCCGCCGCCCGGCCCGTGCCGATCCCCTTCCACGGCGAACTCGGCTCCCTCAACCCCGTCGTGGTCACCCCGGCCGCGGCCGCCGAGCGCGCCGAGGAGATCGGCAGCGGGCTCGCGGGCTCGGTCACCCTGGGCGTCGGCCAGTTCTGCGTGAAGCCCGGCCTGGTCCTGGTCCCCGAGGGTGCGGCGGGCGACCGCCTGACCGGCGCGCTCACCAAGGCGCTCGGGGAGACCGAGCCGGGGGTGCTGCTCGACCACCGGATGCGGGAGAACTTCGTCTCCGGCGTCCGGGAGCGGGCAGCGCTGCCCGGCGTCGACGCGCCCGTCACGCCGGGCTCCGGTGGGGAGCACACGGTCGGCGCCGGCTATCTGACCGTGCCGGCCGCCCGCCTCCTCGACAGCTCCCCGGACGCGGGGTACGAGGTGCTGCTGGAGGAGTGCTTCGGTCCCGTGACCGTCGTCGTGCGGTACTCCGACCAGCGCGAGGCCGGCGCGGTGCTCGGGCGGCTCGCCGGGAACCTGAGCGCCACCCTCCAGCTGTCGCAGGCCGAGACCGATGGCGAGCCGGGCCCCGCCTCCGAGCTGATCTCGCAGGTCACGGGACTGGCGGGCCGGATCGTCGTGAACGGCTGGCCGACCGGCGTCGCGGTTGCCCCGGCGCAGCACCACGGCGGCCCGTACCCGGCGGCCACCTCGCACTCCACCTCCGTCGGCGGGACGGCGATCGAGCGCTGGCTGCGGCCGGTGGCGTACCAGTCGGTGCCGGACCCCCTCCTTCCGCCCGAGCTGCGCGAGGCCAACCCGCTGGGGCTGCCGCGCCGCGTGACGGGGGCCTGAGAAGGCCCGGCGGGCCTGCCCGGGGACGCCGGAATTCCGTTGCCCGCCCCGCCCCCGGCGGGGCAGGCTGCGGCTCATGCCGAAGCCGCACGGGTTCTCGTACCGACAGCACCAGGACGACTCCGTCGTCATCACCCACCAGGGCCGCACCGCGGCGACCCTGCGCGGGGGCCGGGCCGACAAGTTCCTGGCCGAGGTGGGGTCCGGCGACGCGCAGCTCGTCATGGCCCGCTGGACCGGCGCCTACAAGTTCGGCAACGAGCGCACGGCGAGGAACCACCCCCGCAACCGGCCCTGACCCCGGCCGGAATCTCGCGCGAAAGTACGCGAAAGTAAGGGAACGGCAAAGCCCCTCCGGTCGTTCTCCAGGGCATGACCGCTATGACCCCTGGATCCAACCTGCCGCTCAATGCCGTCCGTGTGACGGTGGACGTGGCTGCCCCGGTGCGGCTCGACGTGTCGGGGCTCCTCCTCACGGCGGACGGCAAGGTGCGCTCCGACGCCGACTTCATCTTCTACAACCAGCCCTCCGGGCCCGGTGTGACGTACCGGTCCGGCGGCGGTGCGGCACCGGACTCGATCACCGTGGACACCGGCGCGCTGCCCCCGGGCATCGAGCGGATCGTGGTCACGGCCAGCCCCGACGCGGCCGGGCAGACCTTCCAGGGCATCGAGCCCACCGCCACCGTGCGCAACGCGGACGGCGGAGCGGTGATCGCCACCTTCACCCCGCCGCAGCTGGGGGCCGAGACCGCGCTCGTCGTCGTCGAGGTCTACCGGCGCGGCGGCGTGTGGAAGGTGCGCGCGGTCGGCCAGGGGTATGCGAACGGCCTCGCCGGCATCGCCACCGACTTCGGGGTCTCCGTGGACGACGAGCCGGCCGCCGCTCCCGTAGCCCCGCCCGCGCCTGCGGCACCGCCCGCCCCGCCGGTCTCCTACCCGGCCTCCCCCTGGCTCGGCGGCGCCACCACACCGGCCGCCCCGCCGGTCCCCGCCGCCCCCGCACCGGTCCCTGCCGCCGCCCCGCCCGCCGGAGGGAAGATCAACCTCGACAAGGGCCGGGTCAGCCTCCAGAAGAACCAGACCGTCTCCCTGGTCAAGGGCGGCCGCCCGCTGCTCTCCCAGGTCAAGATGGGCCTCGGCTGGGAGCCCGCCTTCGGCGGCCGGGACATCGACCTCGACGCCTCCGTCATCGCGTACGGCCCCCAGCGCAACCACATCGACAGCTGCTACTTCGGCAAGCTGTCCATCCTCGGCGGCGCGATCAAGCACTCGGGCGACAACCTGACGGGCGAGGGAGCGGGGGACGACGAGGTGATCGTCGTGGATCTGGGCCGGCTCCCCGCCGAGGCGACGGGGCTGGTCTTCACGGTCAACTCCTTCTCCGGCCAGAAGTTCACCGAGGTGGCCAAGGCCTACTGCCGTCTGATCGACGCGGCGAGCGGCGAGGAGCTGGTGCGCTTCGACCTCACCGGCGCCGAACCGCAGACCGGGGTCATGATGGCGAAGCTGATCAAGCAGTTCACCGGCGAGTGGGAGATGACGGCCATGGGCGACTTTGTGAAGTCCCGCACAGTGCGCGGCATGGTCAAACCCGCCTCGCAGGCACTCTGAGCAGGTGGGCGGGCACATGGCGCCATCGGGCCCGGTCGCGGGTGATGGATGCCACGCGTAATCCGGAGGTGGCTGTCAGTGCCCGCCCGTAGCCTTGAACTCATGCACAAGTCACTCACCCCCGCGGGGCCCGCCCGCCCGTCCGCCGCCGAGGCGAACGAGGCGATACGGCACCTTGTCGAGACCCGGGTGGACGGCGAGTGGCCCTCGGAGGCGTACGAGTTCCTTCTCGCCGAGTGGGCCGAGGCCTCCCGCTCGGAGGTTTCCGCGGCCCAGTAGGCCCGGCGGCGGTACCGCCGCCGGCCAGGCCGCCGCAGGTCCGGAGCCCCGTCGGCCCCGGACCCGCCCGGTCTCGCCTGCGCAGGCGTCAGTGAGCGCGCCGCCACGGCCCGGTGATCGCCAGCATGATGCCCGGGTCCTGGATGTTGGCGTACAGCGTGCGCCCGTCCGGGGAGAAGCAGACGCCGGTGAACTCCGAGTACTCCGGCTCCTCGGCGGTACCGATGTTCAGCTCGTTGCGCGCCAGCGGGTAGGTGCGGCCCGATTCGGTCGCGCCGAACAGGTGCTGCAGCCCCGAGCCGTCCTCCGCGATGACGAGGCCGCCGTACGGCGACACGGTGATGTTGTCGGGGCCGTCGTAACCGCCGTCCGCCGCCGGGTCCGCGTTGACCCCGATCAGGACGTTCAGCCGGATCGTGCGCCGCTTGGGATCGTAGAACCACACCTGGCCGTCGTGCGCCGCGCCGGGGCTCTCCTCACGGGCGTAGGAGGAGACGAAGTACGCGCCGCCGTCCGCCCACCACATGCCCTCCAGCTTGCGCGCCCGCGTCACGGCGCCCTCGCCGAACTGCTTGCGCACCGGCACGGTCCGCGCGTCGCGGTCCGCCACGTCCACCCAGTCGACCCCGTAGACGGTGCCGGTCTTCGTCGCGCGCGAGAGGTCGTCGACGAACCGGCCCGAGCTGTCGATGCACTTGGCGGCCTGGAGCACGCCGGCGTCTGCGGAGAGGGTACGGAGCTTGCCGCGCCCGTGGCGGAAGCCGGCCGGCGGGGTCCAGCGGTAGAGCAGCCCGTTGGGGCCGGAGGCGTCCTCGGTCAGGTACGCGTGGCCATGGCGCGGGTCGATGACCACGGCCTCGTGCGCGTACCGGCCGAACGCCTTGATCGGCTGCGGGTCGCGGTTGGCGCGGCGGTCGTGCGGGTCGACCTCGAAGACGTAGCCGTGGTCCTTGGTCATGCCGTTCTTGCCGGCCAGGTCCTCGGTCTCCTCGCAGGTGAGCCAGGTGTCCCAAGGGGTGGAGCCGCCCGCGCAGTTGGTCGACGTACCGGCGACGCCCACCCACTCGGCGACCTCGCCGCCGCGCCGGACCTCGACGACCGTGCAGCCGCCGGCCGCGGCCGGGTCGTAGACCAGGCCCTCGGTGAGCGGGACGGGGTGGGCCCAGTTCTCCCGCTTGCCCTTGAGCTCGTGGTTGTTGACGAGGAGGGTGACCCCGCGGTGGCCCTCGAAGGCGGCGGTCCCGTCGTGGTTGGACGGGGTGATCTCGCCGGAGTCCAGCTTGGTGACCCCGCTGTGCGTGATCACGCGGTACGTGAATCCCTCGGGGAGGGCGAGGAGGCCGGCCGGGTCGGCGACGAGGGGGCCGTAGCCGGGCTCGCAGGGCCGTCCGTGCTCGTCGCGGCGGGTGCCGTCCTCGGCCGCCAGCGCGCCCGGGGCGGTGGCCAGGGCGCCGACCGTCCCGGTGAGCGCGACTCCCGCTCCGGCGAGGACGGTGCGGGCGGTGAAGTCTCTGCGGCTGAGCGGCATCGGGTCTCCAGGGGTGGGGAGGTGGTGCGCCTGTCGTGCGGTCGTCGGCGCACACGCTCCCGCCCACACGTGAACGGCGGCTGAACTACCCGATAAGAGGAACCGACCCCTTGCCCGCGGGCGGAATGGCCAACTCCGGCCCAGGAACGACTCATTGTCGATGCCCCGTCACATCGGCCCGGCCCGGCGCACTTCAAGGCCCCGACGACCCCGCCCGCCCCGTCACCGCAGCCCCGTCACGGCCCCGTCACCGCAGCCCCGTCACGGCCGCCGGGAGCGCGCCTTGAACGCGGCCTTGCGGGCCTCCTTCGCCGCCTTCTTGTCCGGGTGCAGCCGCCCCATCGCCTCCAGGACGTACGCCGTCGCCGGGTGCTCCACCCGCCACACCTGCTCGAAGAACCCGGTGTGATGGGCGGTCAGGGTCGCCATCAGCAGCGGCAGCTCCTCGGTCTCCCCGTCGGCGGCCAACTGCGCGGCGATCGTGTCGACCGTCAGCCAGAACACCATCGCCCCGTCCGGCGCCGGTACGTCGGCCACCCCTCGCTCGGCCAGCCAGACCCGGGCGAGCCCGCCCAGCTCCGGGTCGTCCAGCACCGCGCGGACCGCGGGCTCGGCCTCCGGCCCGGCGGGTGCGAGGGCCTGCTGGCAGCGCAGCCGGCGCAGCGGGGCGCCCTCGTCGTCACCGCGCGCTGCGTCCAGCAGCTCGGCCACGGCCTCGGGGACTTCGCGTCCGGCCAGCCACGCCTCGATCTCGGCCTCGGCTGCGCTCTCGGGGTAGGAGGAGACGGCGTCGAGCAGCACGTCCGCGCCCTTGTCGGCCAGGTCGCCCACGGCGGGGACCTCGACCCCGGCCTCCAGCATCCGGGCACGGACCCCGTACAGCCCGAGCGGGGTCAGGCGGACCATCCCGTAGCGGGAGACGTCCTCGTCGGCGTCGTCCCGGCCGGCGGCCGCGCCGGAGGCGATGCGCTCGTCGTCCGCCTCCGCCAGCAGCTCCTCGTCGACGGGCCGGAACTCGACCAGCCCGATGGGCTCCAGCTGCCGGAACTGGTCGTCGAGGCGCATCATCGCGTCGGAGACCTGCTCCAGCACGGCGTCGGTCGGCTCGCCCATGCCGTCGGGCATCACCATGGACGCGGCGAGCACGGGAAGCGGAACCGGGCGGTCCGCCGCGGCGCCCTCCGAGACGGTGAGCAGGTAGAGATTGGCGAGGACCCCGTCGAGGAAGTCCGCCTCGCGCCGCGGGTTCCAGTCCAGCTGGTCGAAGTCGATCTCGCCGCCCGCGTCGAGCGCGTCGACCAGGTCGTCCAGATCGGGCACGGCCGCGTCGGCCAGTACGGAGTCCAGCGCGGCCAGCCACAGGTCGAGTACGTCGCCGGGCGCGCCGCTCGTCACCAGCGCCAGGTCCTCACCGGGCAGGGCGGTGCCGGACGCCTCCTCACCGGCATCGGCCCCTTCGACGCCGTCGGCACCTTCACCCGGTTCCTCCTCCGGCTCGGTGACGTCGACCAGCCCGGTGTCGACGGCCACGCGCCAGGCCTGGCTCGCGTACACCGCGGACTCCGCGTCGGTGGCGTCGAGGCCGAGTGCCGCGGCGGCCTCGGGGAGTTGGGCGGCGACGAGCTCGCCGCCGACGTCGACGCGGGTGTCGGGTCCGGCCCAGCGGGCCAGCCGTACGGCACGGGCGAACAGCGGGGCGACGAGGGCGTCGCGGGCCAGTTCCGCATCAGGGTGCAGCCGTACCGGCGGCAGCGTGGGGTGCGGCTCTGCGGACATGGGGCGGTTCTCCTCGCGGACGCGGTGGGGCGGGGTGGCACGGGATGGCTCGGGGCCGTGACGTCCGTCGGTCCGTCGGACGGACAGACGGCCGGCCTGGCCGGGCGACCCAGCGTAGACGCATTTCGGGCGGCTCCGGCGGGTCATCCCCTTTGGTTCATCCCACAGTCAGCTGCCGTCTTCCCTGTAGGCCTTGACAACTTTGGCTGCCACACAGGAAATTGACGCGCGTAGATGTTTCGGGAGCCGCAAGTCTCCCGCAGATCTCCTGCTGCAACACCGCCGTCTCCCTCATCCCACACCGGAGTTCCCGCTCATGCGCTCCTCGCATCCCCGTTCCGCCGCCGTCTCGGCCCTCGTCGCCACCGCGCTGGCCACCGGCTTGCTGGCGGGCTCGGCCGACGCGGCCGAAGGCTCCGCCGCCGGTCAGGTACGCATCCACGACATCCAGGGCACCACCCGGATATCCCCGCTCGCCGGCAAGCAGGTCACGGATGTCGAGGGCATCGTGACGGGCGTGCGCACGTACGGCTCGCGCGGCTTCTGGATCCAGGACCCCGACGCCGACGACAACGCCGCCACCAGCGAGGGCGTGTTCGTCTTCACCAGCTCGGTCCCGACCGTCGCCGTGGGCGACGCGGTCAAGGTCTCCGGCACGGTCGGGGAGTACGTCCCGGGCGGCGTCAACTCGGGCAACCAGTCGGTGACCCAGATATCCAAGCCGGTCGTCACGGTCGTCTCCTCCGGCAACGCGCTGCCCGAGGCCACCGCGGTCAACGAGTACACGGTGCCCGCCGAGTACGCCCCGGCCGGCGACCCGGCCGCCGGCGGCAGCATCAACGGCCTGGCCCTGGACCCCTCGCGCTACGCCCTGGACTTCTACGAGTCCCTTGAGGGCATGAACGTCAAGATCGGCACCTCGCGCGTGGTCGGCGCCACCGACCCGTACTCGGAGCTGTGGGTCACCGTGAAGGGCTGGGAGAACACCGCCAAGCGAGGCGGGACCATCTACGGCTCCTACGAGTCCCAGAACACGGGCCGCCTCCAGATCCAGCAGCTCGCGCCCCTCGCGCAGCAGCCCTTCCCGGTGGCCAACGTCGGCGACAAGCTGACCGGCGTCACCGAAGGCCCGCTGGACTTCAACCAGTTCGGCGGCTACACGCTGGTGGCCCGCACCCTCGGCACCGTCCAGGCGGGCACCCTCGCCCCCGAGAAGACCAAGCCGCAGGCCGAGCAGGAGCTCGCGGTGGCCACGTACAACGTCGAGAACCTCGACCCGACCGACCCGCAGGCGAAGTTCGACGCGCTGGCGAAGGCGGTCGTCGAGAACCTGGCCTCCCCCGACATCCTCGCCCTGGAGGAGATCCAGGACGACAACGGCGCCAAGAACGACGGCACGGTCTCGGCCGAGCAGACGCTGACGAAGTTCACCGCGGCGATCGCGGCGGCGGGCGGCCCGGCCTACCAGTGGCGGACCGTCAACCCGGAGGACAAGAAGGACGGCGGCGAGCCCGGCGGCAACATCCGCCAGGTGTTCCTCTTCAACCCGGAGCGGGTCTCCTTCACCGAGCGCGCCCCGGGCGACGCGGTGACGGCGACCGGCGTGGTCAAGGAGAACGGCAAGGCCGCCCTGACCCACTCCCCCGGCCGGATCGACCCCGCGAACCCCGCGTGGGCCGACAGCCGCAAGCCGCTGGCGGGCGAGTTCGTCTTCCGCGGCAAGACGGTCTTCGTGATCGCCAACCATTTCGGCTCCAAGGGCGGCGACGAGGGCCTGACCTCGCACCACCAGCCGCCGGTGCGCTCCTCGGAGGCCAAGCGGCTGCTCCAGGCGCAGGCCGTGAACGGCTTCGTGAAGGAGGTCCTGGCGGCGGAGAAGAACGCGAACGTCCTCGTCCTCGGTGACATCAACGACTTCGAGTTCTCGGCGACGACGAACGCGCTGGCCGACGGCGGGGCGCTGTACCCGGCGATCAAGTCGCTGCCGAAGGCGGAGCGGTACTCGTACGTCTACCAGGGCAACGCGCAGGTGCTGGACCAGATCCTGACCAGCCCGGCGATCAAGCACTTCAGCTACGACAGCGTGCACATCAACGCGGAGTTCTCGGCCCAGAACAGCGACCACGACCCGCAGGTGCTGCGCTTCAAGCCGTAGTCGTAGCCGCTTGACCCCTTGAGACCGCAGAGGGCCCGGACGCCGTCCAGTCCGGGCCCTCTGCGACACTCCCGGACATGATCTTCCGATTGGCCACCCGCGAGGACCTGCCCGCCGTACTCGCCCTGCTCGCCGACGACGAGCGGGTCGTGGACCCGGCCTCGATCGTGGTCGACGAGGCCCGGGAGCTGGCCTTCGCCGCCATCGTGGCGGACGCGCGCAACGAGATGCTGGTCCTGACGGACGACGACGGCGCGGTGGTGCTGGGCTGCCTCCAGCTGACGTACATCCCGGGCCTGGGCCAGGGCGGCCGGGACCGGGCGCTGGTCGAGGCGGTACGGATCCGCCCGGACCGGCGGGGCGAGGGGCTGGGGGCGGAGCTGATGGAGCTGGCCGTGGAACGGGCCCGCGAGCGCGGCTGCGGCCTGGTCCAGCTGACCAGCAACAAGCGGCGCACGGCCGCCCACCGCTTCTACGAGCGGCTGGGCTTCGCGCGCAGCCATGAGGGCCTCAAGCTCTCGCTGCTGGACTGACATGGGTCGAAGTGGGGCCTTTCGGCCCTGGCGTGACGCTCGCCACATCTCTGCCGAATCGCCCGGTTGTGGTGTTGAGTAGCTCCACGCCCGATCTTCACCCTCGTTTTGGAGGACCGCATGCTCCCCTCCATCTCCCTCACCCAGGAAATGGGCCTCGCCGTCCTGCTGGTCGCCGCCCTCGTGTGGCTCGTCGGCCTCGGCCACATGCTCCGGGCCAGCCGCAGCCGCCACCCCGAGCCAGGTGCCTTCGAGGGCCTGGCGGTGATTCCGGCCCAGCGCGGCGCCGCCGCGCACCCGATGGAGGCGGTGGAGCTGACCGAGGCGGAGAAGGAGGCCTTCGACGGCCTCGTCCGCAGGATTCCGCTGAGCTGATCGACAACGGCCCGCACCTCAAGGGTGTTGCGGGAAGTTGATGGCGAGGAGCGGCTACCGCAACGCCCTCCCCGGCCGTCTCGGGCCGTGGGAGGGCGTTCGCCTGTGACCGGCGTCGCCGACTGGCGGCGACTCAGCCGCAGTTCACTGCGGCCGGGCGTCAGTTGTGGCTGTGCAGGACCTCGTTCAGGCCGCCCCAGGCCGCCTTGTACGGGCGGGCCTCGACGGCGCCGGTGACCGAGTTGCGGCGGAAGAGGATGTTGTTGGCGCCCGAGAGCTCCAGGGCCTTGACGATCTGGCCGTCCGGGAGGGTGACGCGGGTGCCCGCGGTCACGTAGAGGCCGGCCTCGACGACGCACTCGTCGCCGAGCGCGATACCCACGCCCGCCTCGGCGCCGATCAGGGTGCGCTCGCCGATCGAGATGATCTGCTTGCCGCCACCCGAGAGGGTGCCCATGGTGGAGGCGCCGCCGCCGATGTCGGAGCCGTCGCCGACCACGACGCCCGCGGAGATGCGGCCCTCGACCATGGAGGTGCCGAGCGTGCCGGCGTTGAAGTTGACGAAGCCCTCGTGCATGACGGTGGTGCCCTCGGCGAGGTGCGCGCCGAGGCGGACGCGGTCCGCGTCGGCGATGCGCACGCCCTTGGGGGCGACGTAGTCCGTCATCCGGGGGAACTTGTCGATCGAGGTGACCTGGAGGTGCAGGCCCTCGGCGCGCGCGTTGAGGCGTACGGTCTCGACCTGGTCGACCGCGACCGGGCCCAGCGAGGTCCAGGCGACGTTGGCCAGCAGGCCGAAGACGCCGTCGAGGTTCTGGCCGTGCGGCTTGACCAGGCGGTGGCTGAGCAGGTGCAGGCGCAGGTACGCGTCGTGCGCGTCCAGCGGCTTGTCCTCCAGGGAGGAGATCACCGTACGGACGGCCACGACCTCGACGCCGCGGACCGCGTCCTGGCGGATCGCCTTCGACGCGGCGGCGCCCAGCAGCTCCACGGCCTGCTCGGCGGTGAGGCGCTCGGTGCCGGCCGGGCCGGGCTCGGCGACCAGCTCGGGGGCGGGGAACCAGGTGTCGAGGACGGTGCCGTCGGCGGTGATGGTGGCAAGTCCGGCGGCGACGGCGCCGGTGGTACGCGTAGCAGTCATGCCAGAAACCTAACCGGCGACGGCCCGCGGTCGCGAACCGGTCTCATGTGCCGGTCGCGCGCGTCGCCGCGCCCCCGGCGCACCCATGACCAGCACGGTCGCCCCGGCGGCCGCGCCGAGCACCGCGCACACGGGCCACAGCAGGCCGGGCGCGGCGCCGTAGAGGGCTCCGCCGAGCGGTGCGGCGAGCACGACGCCACTGACGGAGACGCCCGCGTACAGGCTCTGGAACCGGCCGATGGCGTGCTCGGGCGACTCGTCGGCGACGTACGCGGTGGCGGTGGTCTTGTAGAGGATCTCGCCGAGGGTCAGCAGCACCATCATCGCGACGGTGGTCGCGATCCCCACCCCGAGCAGCAGCATGGCGTAGCCGCCGCCCACCAGCACCAGACCGCTGCCGATGACGTTCAGCGGGGAGCGCCGGCGCAGGGCGAGGGCGGCGGGGATCTCCAGGAGCATGATGACGCCGCCGTTGATGCCGATGAGCAGCCCGTAGGCGCGGGTGTCCATGCCGTGCTCGGCGAGGAACACCGGGAACGTCGTGTAGTGCTGCCGGTAGACGAGGTCGATGACGACGATCGCGCCGAGCAGCACGAGGACGGTCGGCCGCGCGCGCAGCTCCCGCCACAGCCCTCCGCGGCCCAGACCCCCGTCCGGGGCCGCGGAAGGGGCGGTGGCGGCCCGGGACGGGACGACCCGGGCGGTCCAGAGGGCGAAGAAGAGGGTGCCGAGGCCGTCCGCGACGAAGAGCCAGTCGTACGAGAGTCCGGTCGCGATCAGGGCCCCGAGCGGTGCGCCCACCGCGAAGCCGGCGTTGGACATGCAGCGGGTGACGGCGAAGGCCTGGCGCCGGGAGCCCTCCGGCACGGTGACGGCGACCAGCGCGGAGTTGGCGGCCCGGATCACCCCGGAGGCGTACTGGGCGAGCGGCAGGACGAGGGCCAGCAGGCCCGTGGGGACCGCCGGCAGGACGACGAGGGCGGCGCCGCCGAGCGCGGAGGCGGTGAGCAGCACGCGGCGGTGACCGAAGCGGTCGCCGTACCAGCCGCCGGTGAAGTTCCCGGCGACCAGGCCGACGCCGCCGATGCCGACGACCAGGCCCGCCTGGGCGGCCCCGAGGCCGCGCGGGCCCGTCAGGTAGAGGAAGACGAAGACGAAGGTGAAGCTGACGACGGCATTGACGAAGATCCCCGCAGCCAGCAGCCACACAGTCCTCGGTACGTCCTTGAACCCCTGCAGCACACCCGTGTCCCCCGTATCCCGAAGCGAGTCAGTTCCTTTTGGGAACGGACTATGTCAGCATGACAGCCTTGGGTCAACGGACAAAGGAGTTCCCATGGCCCAGCGCACGCACCTCGGCGACGCGGACTGCTCCATCGCCCAGGCCCTCGACGTCGTGGGCGACTGGTGGACGCTGCTGATCGTGCGGGACACCGCGCGCGGCCTGTACCGCTTCGACGAGCTCCAGCGCGAGCTCGGGGTGTCCCGCAAGGTGCTCGCCGAGCGACTGAAGCTGCTGGTCGAGGCCGGGGTGCTGACGCGCGTGCCGTACCAGGAACGTCCGGTGCGGCACGAGTACCGGCTGACCCCGCGCGGGCGCGGACTGCTGCCGGTGCTGGTGGCCCTCCAGGACTGGGGGGACAGCTGGATCCTGGGAGAGGGAGAGATGACGGCGACGACCGCGGAGGCCTCACGGGAGGCGGAACGGGTGCACGCGCTGCGCGGCACCCGGCTGCCGGAGCTGGCCCTGCCGGACCGTTTCGGCGAGCTGCGCGACCCGGTGGCGGACAACGCGTTCACTGTCCTGTACTGCTTCCCGGGCGCGTACGCGCGCGCCGAGTCCTACCCGCCGGGCTGGGCCGGGATCCCGGGCGCCAAGGGATGCACGTTCGAGTCGTGCACCTACCGCGACCAGCTCGCGGAGTTCACCGCGGCCGGCGCCACCGTGCACGGCGTGTCGACCCAGCGGCCGGACGAGCAGCGGGAGTTCGCGGAGCAGGAGCGGCTGCGCTTCCCGCTCCTGTCGGACGCGGATCTGGCCCTGACGGCGGCGCTGCGGCTGCCGACCTTCCGCGCGGCGGGCACGACCCGGATCAAGCGCCTGACCCTGGTCCTGGACCGCGACCGCACCGTGCGCGAGGTGTTCTACCCGATCCAGGACATCGAGGCGAGCGTCCAGGCGGCCCTGACGGCGGTCCGCTCTGCAGCCTAGGACGGCCCCAGGACCCGGCCCAGGACCTCGCGGGCGTACGGCTCGTCGTACTCGGCGTCCGTCAGGAGCACCTGCAGGCTGATGCCGTCCATGACGGCGACCAGGGCGCGCGCCGTCACCGGGTCGGTCCACGGGGCCAGGGCGGCGGCGACGGCCTCGCACCACTCCGCCGCCACCGGCCGCAGCGCGGGCCGGCGCAGGGCCGCCAGGTAGAGCTCGTACTCCAGCTCGGCCCGGCCCCGGTCGGCCGACAGGATCTCGCCCAGCAGCCGCGCCAGGGCGCCCGCGAGGTCCTCGCCGTCCCGCACGACCAGGGCGGGCGCGAAGGCCTCGTTGGCCTGCCGCAGGGCGGCGACCAGCAGGTCGTCCAGGGTCTTGAAGTGGTACGTGGTCGACCCGAGCGGTACGTCGGCCTCCGCGGCCGCGCTGCGGTGACTCAGCCCGGCGATGCCCTTGGCGGCCACCACCCGGATCGCCGCGTCGATGATCCGCTGCCGCCGCTCGGGGTCGTACCTGCGCGCGCCGGGGGCCATCAGTGCGCGCCTCCCAGGTTCAACAGCACCACGCCGCCGATCACCAGGGCGATCCCGGCGATCTTCGCGGCGGTGGCCGCCTCCCCCATGAACACCATCCCTATGGCGGCGATCGCGGCGGTCCCGACCCCGGCCCATATCGCGTACGCCGTGCCCACCGACATCGTCTTCAGCGTCTGGGCGAGCAGGGTGAAGGCGATGACGTAGCCCAGCAGCGTGCCCAGCGAGGGCCACAGCTTCGTGAAGCCGTCGCTGTACTTCATGGCGGTGGTCCCGGCGACCTCGGCGGCGATGGCCGCGGCAAGCAGTGCGTAAGGCATGTGTACAAGAGTACACACCGATGTGTACGACCGTACACATGCAGCACTCGGGACTCCTGCGGCCTCCGGCGCTACCCTGTCCGCCTCGCAGGAGCCCGCAGGGGCTCCCGGCGGACGGAGGGCCCGCGCATGGCGCAGCACTGGACCCATCGGGGCGGCGGCTGGCTGCCCCCGCGCTCTCCACGGCCCGGGGTGATACCCCTGCGCCCGCTGGGGCCGCGGGACATCCTCGACGGGACCCTCACCACCCTGGGCCGGTACGGCGGCCGACTGCTCGGCGCGCTGCTGCTGGGCCAGCTGGCGGGGCTGCTGCTGCTCGTCGCCGTCGCCGGGGCGGCCACCCTCGCCGCCGTCACCCGCACGGCCGGCAGCCGGGTGTTCGTCCACACCCTCGTCCCCGCCGTCGCCCTGTTCCTGCTGGCCGGCTGGGCGCTGGCCACCGCCCTGGCCGCGGCGCTGCTCCGGCCGGCCGTGCTCGGGCGGCCCGTCACCACGCTCGGGCTGCTGCGGGCGGCGGCGCCCCGGATCCCGGCCGTGCTCGGGGCCCGGCTGCTGGCCCTGCTCGCCGCCGCGGGGCCCGGCGCGGCCGCCGTCGCCGCACGCCTGCCGCCGCTCGCGCTGCTCCCCCTCGCCCCGGTCGCCCTCTGGCTCGGGGTGCTCTTCGCCCTGGCGCCCACGGCCGCCGGGTACGAGGGGCTCGGCCCGGTGGCGGCCCTGCGCCGTTCGGCCCGCCTGGTGCGGGGGGCCTGGTGGCGGACCTTCGGCGTCACGGTCCCGGCCGGGACGCTCGCGCTGGGCGCCGCGCTCGCCGTCCCGCTGCGGTTCGGCGTCCTCGGCGCACTGCTCGCCCCGGCCCTGCTGCTGGCCTTCCCGCAGCCGGCTTCGGGCCTGCTCTACCTGGACCGGCTGCTGCGCCTCGGACCGGGGCTCAGCCCAGGGTGAACCAGGCCGTGCGGGCCTTCTTCCACTCCGGGTGCGTCAGGTCCTTGGCCTCGACGCCGTCCCCGTACAGGTCCGCCGAACCGCTGTCGGTGACCAGCTGCACCCGTGCGCCCGCCGCCGTCAGGTCGGGCACGTCCATGATGGCCTCCCAGCCGCCGGGGTCGGTGGTCGGCAGGTCGGCCCGCTTGACCGGGGCGTGGCCGGGGACGCCGTCCCACTGGTAGAGCGCGTACGGGTCCGAGTTGTCGTCGGCGGCCCACGAACCGGCCAGGATCAGGTACTGGTTCGCCGCGTTCTTGTGGATGTCTCGCACGGACAGCCCTCCGAGGTCGAGCTCGATGCCCGTCCCGAAGACCGCCTCGGCCCCGGACGCCAGGACCTGGTCGAAGTTGGTGACGGGCACGACCAGCGCCTTGCCGCCGGGGACGGCGGGCGCCAGCGGGGCCCGGAAGCCCAGGTAGGCGGTGGTGGTGGAGCCGGGCGCGAACTCCAGCCCCTCCACGTTGAATCCGTCGATCTGCTTCGGCGCCTGCCCGGCCGCGGTCCCCGCCGCGAAGCCGTAGCGGTTGCCGTTCGCCGTGTCCCAGGCCACCAGATCGTCGCGGAGCTTCTTGTACGAGCGCCCGTACGCGAGCTGCGTGCCGGTCCCGGATCCGCTCACCGTGGTGGTGAACACCGTGTTCCGGGGCGCTTTGTACTCGCCGTCCTTGTTGTTGCCGAGCGAGCCCGTCCAGTAGATGGTGTCACCGATCCGGGTCGCCCCCTCGATGTCCACCTCCTTGGTGACCCCGAGCTGCGAGCTGAAGTCCCAGGTCCGCACCGGGGCGCCCGAGCGTGAACGGTCGTACAGACGCAGCACGTTGGACTCGTCGTCGGCGACGATCGCGTACCCGCCGCCCACGTCGACGGCTGCCGAGGCGTCCGAGGACCCGGTGAGGTACCGGGCGTCGGCCGGGTTCTGCACGGCGGCCGAAGCCGCGTAGTACAGGGTCTTGGTGGCCGTCTTGCCGCCCAGCCCGGTCACCTTGACGGTGAGGTTGGTGTAGCCGCGGCCCCGCGCGGCGACGGCCAGCTGCCGCACCGCCCCGGCTCCGGTCACGGTGACGTCACCGGTACCGGCGACCGAGGGCTTGCTCGACGCCGAGGCGCTGACCGTCAGCGCGGAGACGTCGGCCCCGCTCTGCCCCACGGTCACGTTCACCACCGGGTCGCCGACGGCGCCGACGGCCCCGGACAGGTAGGAGGCGGACAGCCCGATGGTGGGCGTCCCGTACGTCACGGCCTGGGCGGGTGCGCCGACCGCGGCGACCACCATCGCCGCGATACCTGCGACAGCGAACTTCTTCATCGGTGACCCCCACGGGTGGAGTTGAGCGTGAACCAGGCGGACCGGGACTTCTTCCACTCCGGGTGGTCGAGGTCCTTGGCCTCGGTGCCGTCGCCGTACAGGTCGGCGGCGCCGCTGTCGGTGATCAGCTGGACGCGGGCGCCGGGCACCCGCAGATCGGGTACGTCGACCACGGCCTCCCAGCCGCCGGGGTCGGAGGTGGGCAGGTCGGCCCGCTTCCTCGGCGCGTGGCCGGGGACGCCGTCCCACTGGTAGAGCGCGTACGGGTCGGAGTTGTCGTCCGCGGCCCAGGAACCGGCCAGGACCAGGTACTGGTCGGCGGCGTTCTTCCGGATGTCACGGATGGCGAGGCCGTCGAGATACATCTCGACCGGTTCGCCGAAGGCGGGCTTGGCGCCGGACGCCAGGACCTGGTCGAAGTTGGTGACGGGCACGACCAGCGCCCTGCCGCCGGGGACGGCGGGCGCCAGCGGGGCCCGGAAGCCCAGGTAGGCGGTGGTGGTGGAGCCGGGCGCGAACTCCAGCCCCTCCACGTTAAACCCGTCGATCTGCTTCGGCACCTGGCCGGCCGCGGTCCCCGCCGCGAAGCCGTAGCGGTTGCCGTTCGCCGTGTCCCAGGCCACCAGGTCCTGGCGCAGGCCCCGGTACGCACGGGCGAAGGAGACCTCGGTGCCGGCGCCGGAGCCGGTGATCTTCGTGGTGAAGACGGTGTTCCGCTCGGCCTTGTACTTGCCGTCCTTGTTGTTGCCCAGCGAGCCCGTCCAGTAGACGGTGTCGCCGACCCGGGCGGCCGCCTCGATGTCGGCCTCCTTCTTCAGGCCCAGCGCGGGACCGAGGTCCCAGGTCTTCACCGGGGCGCCGGAACGGGAACGGTCGTACAGCCTCAGCACGTTGGACTCGTCGTCGGCCACCAGCACGTGGCCGCCGCCCACGTCCACGGCGGCGGAGGCGTCCGAGGAGCCGGTCAGGTAGCGCGCGCCCAGGCCGTTGCCCACGCGTGCGGAGGCCGCGTAGGACAGGGTGGCCGTGGCGGTCTTCCCGCCGCGCCCGGTGACCTCCAGGGTCAGTTCGGTGTAGCCCTGCCCGCGGGCCTGCACCGTCAGGCGCCGGTCCCCTTCGCGGGTCCGCTCCTGCCGTACGTCGCCCACGCCCGCGACGGCCGGGTTACTGGAGGAGACCACCCTCAGCCGCAGGAATCCGTCCGGCACACCGGCCTGCCCGACGTCCGCCGTCACGGCCGGGTCGCCGTGCGCGCCCACCGCACCGCTCAGGTGCGTGGCGGACAGCGCGACGGTCACGGCGGCGGTCTGCGGCAGCACGGCTCCCGCGGCCGTGGGAGCGGTCAGCCCTGCGACGAGCAGGGCCGCGGCCCCTGCGGCGCCCGCGGCGCCCCAGCGGCGCGCCGGTGAAAGGCGAACGGTCACGGATGGTCCTCTCGTGGTCTGCGTCACGTCGTGACGGCCGTCGAGAAGATTCGGCCACCATGGCCAACTCCGCGTGCACTTCATCCGTCCACCCGGAGAACAGCGGACCGGAAGCAGGCGCACCGGAGGAGAGCCCGGCGGAAACGAGGAGGGCCCCCGGCACGACCGTGCCGGGGGCCCTCACCTGCGTGTGATCAGACGTTGAAGCCGAGCGCGCGGAGCTGCTCACGACCATCGTCCGTGATCTTGTCCGGGCCCCACGGGGGCATCCAGACCCAGTTGATGCGAAGTTCGTTGACGATGCCGTCCGTCGCCGACTTCGCCTGGTCCTCGATGACGTCCGTCAGCGGGCAGGCCGCCGAGGTCAGCGTCATGTCGAGGGTGGCGATGTTCGCGTCGTCGATGTGGATGCCGTAGATCAGGCCCAGGTTGACGACGTCGATCCCCAGCTCGGGGTCGACCACGTCGTAGAGGGCCTCGCGGACCTCTTCCTCGGTGGCCGGCTTGATCGACACCTCGGGCGTCGCGTTCTCGGTCATGCCGTCTTCCTCTCCGCGTCGCCCAGTGCCTGGGCGGTCGCGTCCTTCCAGGCCATCCAACTCAGCAGAGCACACTTCACGCGAGCCGGGTACTTGGAGACGCCGACGAACGCGACCGCGTCCTCCAGCACCTCCTCCATGGCCTCGTCGGGCTCGATCTTGCCCTTCGACTGCATCATCTCCAGGAACACGCCCTGGATCTTCTGCGCCTCGGCCAGCTCCTTGCCGACGAGCAGCTCGTTCAGCACGGACGCGCTGGCCTGGCTGATGGAGCAGCCCTGGCCCTCGTACGAGACATCGGTCAGCGTCTCGCCGTCGTACTTCACACGGAGCGTGATCTCGTCGCCGCACGTCGGGTTGACGTGGTGCACCTCGGCGTCGCCGTCGCGCAGGCCACGCCCGTGCGGGTGCTTGTAGTGGTCCAGGATCAGTTCCTGGTACATCGAATCCAGCTTCACTGCGTCCTCGTCGCCTCGTCCGTCAGCCGAAGAAGTTCCGTACGTGCTCCAGCCCGTCGATCAGCGCGTCGACGTCCGCCGGAGAGGAGTACAGGTAGAAAGACGCTCGCGTCGTCGCAGGAATTCCGTAGCGCAGGCAGACGGGGCGCGCGCAGTGGTGTCCCACGCGGACCGCGATGCCCTGCTCGTCCAGCACCTGGCCGACGTCGTGCGGGTGGATGTCGCCGAGCACGAAGGAGATCGCGGCGCCGCGGTCCTCGGCCGTGGTGGGGCCGATGATCCGCAGGTCGGGCACCTCGGCGAGGCGCTTGATCGCGTACTCGGTGATCGCGTGCTCATGCGCGGCGATCTTGTCCATGCCGATCGCGGCCAGGTAGTCCACGGCCGCGCCGAGGCCGACGGCCTGGGCGATCGGGGGCGTACCCGCCTCGAACTTGTGGGGCGCCGGAGCGTAGGTCGAGGCGTGCATCGACACGGTCTCGATCATCTCGCCGCCGCCGAGGAACGGAGGCAGGTCCTCCAGCAGCTCCTGGCGGCCCCACAGGACGCCGATGCCGGTCGGGCCGCACATCTTGTGGCCGGTGAAGGCCACGAAGTCGGCGCCGAGCTCCTGCACGTCCAGCGGCATGTGCGGGGCGGCCTGGGAGGCGTCGATCAGCACCAGGGCGCCGACGTCCTGGGCGCGCCGGACGATCGCCTCGACCGGGTTGACCGTGCCCATGATGTTGGAGACCAGCGTGAAGGAGACGATCTTCGTCTTCTCCGTGATGACCTCTTCGATGTTGGACAGGTCGAGCCGGCCGTCGTCGGTGAGGCCGAACCACTTCAGCTTCGCGCCGGTGCGCTGCGAGAGCAGCTGCCACGGGACGATGTTGGAGTGGTGCTCCATCTCCGTGATGGCGATCTCGGTGTCGCGGTCGACCCGGTAGGGCTCGTCCGCCCAGCCGAGCATGTTCGCGACCAGGTTGAGCGACTCCGAGGCGTTCTTGGTGAAGATCACCTCGTCGCGGCTCGGCGCGTTGATGAAGGCGGCGACCTTGTCGCGAGCGCCCTCGTACAGCGCCGTGGCCTCCTCGGCGAGCACGTGCACGCCGCGGTGGACGTTGGCGTTGTGCTGCTCGTAGTACTCGTTCAGCGCGTCGAGTACCTGGCGCGGCTTCTGCGAGGTCGCCGCGTTGTCCAGGTAAACGATCTTCTTCCCGTCGTGGACCACACGATCCAGCAGGGGGAAGTCCTTGCGGATCGCCTCGATGTCGAGGAGGCCAGGCAGCTGTGTCACGCGGTCGCGCCACCCTTCGTGCTGTACGACTCGTAGCCTTCCGCCTCCAGCTTGTCGGCGAGCTCGGCGCCGCCGGACTCGACGATGCGGCCTTCCGAGAAGACGTGGACGAAGTCGGGCTTGATGTAGCGGAGGATCCGCGTGTAGTGCGTGATCAGCAGCGTGCCGACCTCGCCGGTCGCGCGGACGCGGTTGACACCCTCGGAGACCTGGCGCAGCGCGTCGACGTCGAGGCCGGAGTCGGTCTCGTCGAGGATCGCGATCTTCGGCTTCAGGAGCTCCAGCTGCAGGATCTCGTGGCGCTTCTTCTCACCGCCGGAGAAGCCCTCGTTGACGTTGCGCTCGGCGAAGGCCGGGTCCATCTGGAGCTGCTCCATCGCGGACTTGACCTCCTTCACCCAGGTACGCAGCTTCGGGGCCTCGCCGCGGATGGCGGTGGCCGAGGTGCGCAGGAAGTTGGAGACCGAGACGCCGGGGACCTCGACCGGGTACTGCATGGCGAGGAAGACTCCGGCGCGGGCGCGCTCGTCGACGGACATCTCCAGGACGTCTTCACCGTCGAGGGTCACGGTGCCACCGGTGATGGTGTACTTCGGGTGACCGGCGAGCGAGTACGCCAGGGTGGACTTGCCGGAGCCGTTCGGACCCATGATGGCGTGCGTCTCACCCTGCTTGACGGTGAGGTCGACGCCCTTGAGGATCTCGCGGGCGCCGTTCTCGGCCTCGACGGAGACGTGCAGGTCGTGGATTTCAAGCGTTGCCATGGATACCTCAGGACTCCTGGGTGAGGGAGACGAGCACGTCGTCCCCTTCGATCTTTACGGGGTATACGGGTACGGGGCGCGTCGCGGGCAGACCGGAGGGCTTGCCGGTGCGCAGGTCGAAGGCCGACCCGTGCAGCCAGCACTCGATCTGGCAGTCCTCGACCTCGCCCTCCGAGAGGGAGACGTTCGCGTGCGAGCAGATGTCGTTGATCGCGAACACCTCCCCGTCGGTGGAGACGATGGACACCGGCGTGCCGTCGAGTTCCACCCGCTTCGGGGTGTTCTCCTCCAGCTCGCTCAGCGCACAGGCCTTGACGTAGTTCATCAGACGGAACCCTGGAGCTCGGACTCGATCTTGGCGAGCAGGCGCTCCTCGATGTCCGGGACACCGATCTGCTGGACGAGCTCGGCGAAGAAGCCGCGGACGACCAGGCGGCGGGCGTCGTCGGCCGGGATGCCGCGGGCCTGCAGGTAGAAGAGCTGCTCGTCGTCGAAGCGGCCGGTCGCGGAGGCGTGGCCGGCGCCGACGATCTCGCCGGTTTCGATCTCCAGGTTCGGCACCGAGTCGACCCGCGCGCCGTCCGTGAGGACGAGGTTGCGGTTCATCTCGTAGGTGTCGGTGCCCTCGGCGGTCTTCTCGATGAGCACGTCACCGATCCACACGGCGTGGGCGTCCTGGCCCTGGAGCGCGCCCTTGTAGACCACGTTCGACTTGCAGTGCGGGGCGTCGTGCGTGACCAGGAGGCGGTGCTCCTGGTGCTGGCCGGCGTCCGTGAAGTACAGGCCGAAGAGCTCGGCCTCGCCGCCCGGACCGGCGTAGCTGACCCGCGGGTGCAGGCGCACGACGTCGCCGCCGAAGGTGACCACGATCGACTTGAAGGTCGCGTCGCGGCCGACCAGCGTGTTGTGCTGGGAGACGTGGACGGCGGTGTCGTCCCAGTCCTGCACGGACACGACGGTCAGCTTGGCGCCGTCGCCGACCAGGAAGTCGACATTGGCGGCGCGCACGCCGTCACCGGTGTGGTCGATGACGATGACGGCCTCGGCGAAGGCCTGCACGTCGAAGACGGTGTGGCCGAAGGTCGTGCCGCCCTCGCCGTGCAGCGTGACGCGCACCGGCTCGGTCAGGACGGCCTCCTTGGGCACGGTGACGACCGTGGCCTTGGCGAAGGACGAGAACGCCTGGGCGGCGATCCGGTCCACCGGGGTGCCGGCCTTGCCG
Organism: Streptomyces sp. NPDC006463; assembly: GCF_042870715.1. Lineage (NCBI taxonomy): Bacteria > Bacillati > Actinomycetota > Actinomycetes > Kitasatosporales > Streptomycetaceae > Streptomyces > Streptomyces sp. NPDC006463. The sequence continues at coordinate 106,845 of NZ_JBIAHP010000002.1, forward strand.
ATGCGCGCGTCGTCGCGCTCCACCGACTCGACGGTGACGCCCTCGGGCGCGTCGATCTGGGCCTTCATGGTGCCGTTGGCGACCGCGGTGCCGTCGTGGAGACCACGCAGGCGGGCGAGCGGGGTGAACCGCCACTCCTCCTCGCGGCCGTGGGGCACGGGGAAGTCCGCCACGTCGAAGGACGGGGGGGCGCTCATCCGGGTGGCGACGGTCGACTCGGCGGCCACCGCGATCGCGCCGGCGGTGGTCGAACCCGCCGGAATGTTCTGAGCCTCAGCCATGGCTGTCGTCTTGCTCTCTTCCTACGTCGTTAGCGGAGCTGGTGGTGGGGCGGTCGGGGATTAACCGACCGAACCCTCCATCTGCAGCTCGATCAGCCGGTTCAGCTCCAGGGCGTACTCCATGGGCAGCTCGCGCGCGATGGGCTCGACGAAGCCGCGCACGATCATGGCCATCGCCTCGAACTCCGTCAGACCGCGGCTCATCAGGTAGAAGAGCTGGTCGTCGGAGACCTTGGAAACGGTGGCCTCGTGGCCCATGGAGACGTCGTCCTCGCGCACGTCCACGTAGGGGTACGTGTCCGAGCGGGAGATCGTGTCGACCAGGAGCGCGTCGCACAGCACGTTGGACTTCGAGCCGTGGGCGCCCTCGCCGATCTCGACCAGGCCTCGGTAGGAGGTGCGGCCGCCGCCTCGTGCCACCGACTTCGAGACGATGTTCGAGGAGGTGTTCGGCGCCATGTGGACCATCTTGGAGCCGGCGTCCTGGTGCTGGCCCTCGCCCGCGAAGGCGATGGACAGCGTCTCGCCCTTGGCGTGCTCGCCCATCAGGTAGACGGCCGGGTACTTCATGGTGACCTTGGAACCGATGTTGCCGTCGATCCACTCCATGGTCGCGCCCTCGTACGCCACGGCGCGCTTGGTGACCAGGTTGTAGACGTTGTTCGACCAGTTCTGGATCGTCGTGTAGCGGCAGCGGCCGCCCTTCTTCACGATGATCTCGACCACGGCGCTGTGCAGCGAGTCCGAGGAGTAGATCGGGGCGGTGCAGCCCTCGACGTAGTGGACGTACGCGTCCTCGTCGACGATGATCAGCGTCCGCTCGAACTGGCCCATGTTCTCCGTGTTGATACGGAAGTAGGCCTGCAGCGGGATGTCCACGTGGACACCCTTGGGGACGTAGATGAACGAGCCGCCCGACCACACCGCGGTGTTCAGCGAGGCGAACTTGTTGTCACCGACCGGGATGACCGTGCCGAAGTACTCCTGGAAGAGCTCCGGGTGCTCCTTGAGCGCGGTGTCCGTGTCGAGGAAGATGACGCCCTGCTCCTCCAGGTCCTCGCGGATCTGGTGGTAGACGACCTCGGACTCGTACTGGGCCGCGACACCGGCGACGAGGCGCTGCTTCTCCGCCTCCGGGATGCCGAGCTTGTCGTACGTGTTCTTGATGTCCTCGGGCAGTTCCTCCCAGGAAGCGGCCTGCTTCTCGGTGGAGCGCACGAAGTACTTGATGTTGTTGAAGTCGATGCCCGAGAGGTCGGAGCCCCAGTTCGGCATGGGCTTCTTGTCGAACAGCTTGAGACCCTTGAGGCGGAGCTTCAGCATCCACTCCGGCTCGGACTTCTTCGCCGAGATGTCGCGCACGACATCCTCGGACAGACCCCGCTTGGCAGCGGCGCCGGCCGCGTCGGAGTCGGCCCAGCCGTATTCGTAGGTGCCCAGGCCATCGAGCTCAGGGTGAGCAGTCTCCGTGGTCATGCGGGGTTCCTCCCGGCCGTACTTGCAGATACTGATGTGTCGGTCTGTGTGGTGCTCGCGCTACGCGGAATGAACGTCGTGCACACTCCGTCGCCGTGGGCGATCGTGGCGAGGCGCTGCACATGGGTCCCGAGCAGGCGGGAGAAGACCTCGGTCTCCGCCTCGCAGAGCTGCGGGAACTGCTCGGCGACGTGTGCGACCGGGCAGTGGTGCTGGCAGAGCTGTTCACCGCTGTGCGGACCGGGAGCGCTCTTCGCCGTAGCAGCGTACCCGTCGACGGTCAACGCCCTGGCAAGGGCCTCCGTACGCTCCTGGGGAGCGGCCGCGTCGACGGCTTCCCGGTAGCTCTTCGCCTGCTCTTCCATCCGCGACCGGGCGAAGGCGGCGACGGCCGCCTCTCCCCGCTCTCCGCCGCCGACGGACTGCGCGATCCAGCGCAGGGCGTCCGCGGCGAGCGTGTCGTAGGACTGGTCGAAGGCGTCGCGGCCGCAGTCGGTGAGCGCGAAGACCTTGGCGGGCCGGCCCCGGGTGCGCGCGCCGTACACGCGCTGCTCACGGGGTGCGACCACGTCGTCGGCGACGAGCGTGTCGAGGTGGCGGCGGACGGCGGCCTGGGTGAGGCCGAGGCGCTGGGCGAGGTCGGCGACGGTGGACGGACCGTGGTCCAGGATGGACCGCGCGACCCGGTTGCGGGTTGACCGCTCCCCGGTCGCGAGTTCCCCCTGGGGGGTCTCGATCTGCCGTTCGCCGTATTTCACAACGCCATTGTTGCGTAATTAGTCGAGCGGCGACAAGCCGTGACGGACGCCACCCCTGGTGGCCTCCATCACTAAGGGTTACCTAATCTGTCGACGCAGAGTTATCCGGAGGGAAATGCTCCGCACTCTCGCCGGAGGCTGCCGTCGGACCGGCACACGGCTCCCCACCAGCAATTCTCCACCCATGGGGCGTCCCGGCACGGCGGACACCGCATTCCGGAAAAGATCACCCGGCGACACAGGGCCATCCAGGGCGGACGTGCTGAAATCAGCCGTGGTCGCGTCGCGGTGTTCGAATCCGAAGGCGACGAAAAGAGCCCTCCCCCGGCTCCGTAGACTCATCCCCCATGAGCAACGACCCCGCCGTGGAGATCCGCGGACTGGTGAAGCGGTACGGCCCCAAAGCGGCGGTGGACGGCCTGGACCTCACCGTCCGCAGGGCCTCCGTCACCGCGGTCCTCGGCCCCAACGGCGCGGGCAAGACGACCACGGTGGAAACCTGCGAGGGCTACCGCCGCCCCGACGCGGGGACCGTCCGCGTCCTCGGCCTCGACCCGGTCGCCCAGGCCGAGGCGCTGCGCCCGCGCATCGGCGTGATGCTCCAGTCCGGAGGCGTGTACTCCGGGGCCCGCGCCGTCGAGATGCTGCGCCACATGGCCAAGCTGTACGCCGACCCGCTCGACGTCGGCACCCTGGTGGAGCGCCTCGGCCTCGGCGGCTGCGGCCGTACCCCCTACCGCAGGCTCTCCGGCGGCCAGCAGCAGCGCCTGGCCCTCGCCATGGCCGTGGTCGGCCGCCCCGAGCTGGTCTTCCTGGACGAGCCCACCGCCGGCCTGGACCCGCAGGCCCGTCGCGCGACCTGGGACCTCGTACGGGAGCTGCGCGCGGACGGGGTCTGCGTCGTGCTCACCACCCACCACATGGACGAGGCCGAGCAGCTCGCGGACGAGGTCGCCATCGTGGACGCGGGCAAGGTCATCGTCCACGGCAGCCCCGAGCAGCTGTGCCGGGGTGGCGCCGAGAACACGCTGCGCTTCACCGGCCGGCCCGCCCTGGACCTCGCCTCGCTGCTGAAGGCACTGCCCGACGGCACCCAGGCCGCCGAGCTCACCCCGGGCGTCTACCGGGTCACCGGCGACGTCCACCCCCAGCTGCTCGCCACCGTCGCCTCCTGGTGCGCACAGCACGGCGTCATGCCGGACAGCCTCTCGGTGGAGCGGCACACCCTGGAGGACGTGTTCTTGGAGCTGACCGGCAAGGAGCTGCGTTCATGACGGCGTACGGGACCGGCACCTGCCGGGGGTCCGGGGGTTGCCCCCCGGGAGGACACAGCCTGGAGCTGACCGGCAAGGAGCTGCGTTCATGACGGCGTACGGGACCGGCACCTGCCGGGGGCCCGGGGGTTGCCCCCCGGGAGGACACAGCCTGGAGTTGACCGGTAAGGAGCTGCGCCGATGAGCGCCGGCACGTTCACGCCCGCCCCGGGGGCGGCCCCCGTCTCCCGCATGATCCTCGCGCAGACGGCACTGGAGACCCGGATGCTGCTGCGCAACGGGGAGCAGCTGCTGCTGACCGTGATCATCCCGGCGCTGCTGCTGACCCTCTTCTCCGCCGTGGACATCGTCACCGTGCCCGTTCAGGAGGGGTCCGAGAAGTCCGTGGACTTCCTCGCCCCCGGCATCCTGGCCCTCGCCGTGATGTCCACCGCCTTCACCGGCCAGGCCATCGCCACCGGATTCGACCGCCGCTACGGGGTCCTCAAGCGCCTCGGGGCCTCCCCGCTGCCGCGCTGGGCCCTGATGACCTCCAAGACCCTGTCCGTACTGGTCACCGAGGTGCTCCAGATCGCCCTGCTCACGGCGATCGCCTTCGCTCTGGGCTGGTCCCCGCACGGCGACCCGCTGTCGGTGGCCGCGCTCGTCCTGCTCGGCACCGCCGCGTTCTCCGGGCTGGGCCTGCTGATGGCGGGCACCCTCAAGGCCGAGATGACCCTGGCCGCCGCCAACCTGGTGTTCCTGCTGCTGCTGGTCGGCGGCGGGGTGATCGTGCCGATGGAGAAGTTCCCGGGCGCCGTCCAGTCCGTACTCGGGCTGCTGCCCATCTCGGCCCTGTCCGACGGGCTGCGCGAGGTGCTCCAGCACGGGGCCGCCCTGCCGTGGGGAGACGCGGCCGTACTGGCGGCCTGGGCCGTGCTCGGTCTGGGCGCCGCGGCGCGCTTCTTCCGCTGGGAATGAAACCCTTCCCCTCGCGTCGGCATTGCCGCGAGGATGGGCGCCTCCACACATGAAGCCGGGGGGCGGACATGGTGCAGCGGGAGGCCGTTCTACGGCTGGACGACCAATGGGCACGCGTGCGGTCGGGGGCGGCGCACGCGGAGCCGACGGAGCGCGAGCGGCTGCTCGACGAGCTGATCGGAGCCCTGCGCACCCGTCCCGACGACCCCGGCTGCATCGCGCTGCTGGGACTGCGCCTCGCCGACCGGGCCGCCCTGCGCTTCGCCGAGGGCGACCGCGCGACCGCCCTCGCCACGATCGAGGAGGGGCTGCGCAGCTCCGAGCGCGCGGCCGCGTACTCCCCCGAGTTCACCCGCTGGTACGCCCGCGGGCTGATCAACCACGGGGTGTGGCTGGCCTGGCCACTGAGCGACGAGGACCGGCTGCCGAGGCACCCGCTGGGCCGGGCCGCGACCGAGGGGCCGAGCGCCATGGAGCGGGCGGCCGGTGAGCGCGCCCGCGATCTGACCCGCACGGCGGTCGGCGTGTGGGCGGGCCTGGACCAGAAGGACCCGGTCAACCGCCGGGGCCTCGCCCAGGCCAAGGTGTTCCTCGGGGACCGTCTCGCGGAGCTGGGTTCCACCGAGGACGCGGTGGCCTGGGCCGTGGACGCCGAGTCGGACTTCCGCGAGCTGCTGCTCGCGGGCCACGGCCCGGAGGAGTCCGAGGAGGCCGAGGAGGCCCTCGACCACATCGGCCGGCAACTGGAACTGCGCCTGCGCTTCCTGGCCTTCGACTCCCTGGTGAGCCTGCGCGCCGAGCGGCTGCTGCCCGAACGGCTGCTGCCCCAGGCCGTGGTCGCCGCCCGCATCCAGGGGTTCGAGGAGTCCGAGATAGCGGCCCGGCTGCGCCTCGGGGCCGAGCAGGTGCGCACGATGCTGGAGGTCACGGCCTGGCTCGCGGTGTGGCGCGTCGAGGTGCGCGGCCCTGACGGCATGTGGAACGTACTCGACCATCCGTGGCACAGCACCACAGAAGTGAGGAACAGGACAGCTCAGGACTTGGGGGCTGAATTAGTACGAGGGTTCATGGGCTCGGCGGACCATCCGGGTGACGGCGGCCACTGGCGCATCCTCCTGTGGTGGCACGAGGAGGGCGACCCGGCCGGAGCGCGCTTCCGGGTGGCCTCCGGCCCCGACGCCCCCACGGGCACCCCCTCGTGAAACTTTGCACAAGGCTCCGCCTACGATAGGAGCCGTGTTGAACCCATTCGCATACATCGCCAGTCGCTGGACTCCGTCACCCCGGATCGTCCGGCGGGCCGCGGCCGCCGCGCTCCTCATGAGCGTGGTCATCGTCGTCACCGGCGGCGCGGTGCGGCTGACCGGATCCGGACTCGGCTGCGACACCTGGCCCAAGTGCACCGACGACAGCCTGGTCGCGACTCCGGCCCAGGGCTTCCACGGCGCCATCGAGTTCGGCAACCGGATGCTGACGTACGTGCTCTGCGCGGCCGTCGGCTGGGTCATCCTCGCGGCCCGCTCGGCCAAGCCCTGGCGCGACGAGCTGACGAAGCTCGGGTGGGTCCAGTTCGTCATCGTGACGGCCAATGCCGTGCTCGGCGGCATCACCGTCATGACGGGTCTCAACCCCTACAGCGTGGCCGGGCACTTCCTGCTGGCCACCTCGCTGATCACCGTGACGACGGTGACCTGGCAGCGCACCCGGGAGGGCGACTGCGCCCCGCGGCCGCGCGTGCCCGGCCCGGTGCGCAAGCTGGCGTGGGCGCTGCTCGCGGTGACCTTCGTACTGATCGCGGCGGGCACGGTGGTCACCGGTTCCGGACCGCACGCCGGTGACCGCAGCGAGATCGAGCGGATGCCGTTCGACTGGTCGGCCACCGCCCACGTGCACGCCGTCGCCGCCTGGGTGGTGTGCGCGCTGGCCGTGGCGATGTGGCTGGTGCTGCGCGTGGTCGACGCCCCCGCGGACACCCGGGCCCGCGCCCGTGACCTGCTGATCGTGCTGCTCGCGCAGGGCGGCATCGGCTACGTGCAGTTCTTCACCGAGCTGCCCGAGATCCTCGTCGCCGCCCACATGCTGGGCTCCTGCCTGGTGTGGATCTCGGTGCTCCGGCTCGCGCTGAGCCTGCGCGAGCGGCCGGCCGAACAGGCGGAGATCCCCGCCCAGGGCGACCCCCAGCTCTCCACCGTCTGAGCCGCGGGACTCACGCCCGCTCGTCCAGCCGGTAGACGCGGCGGGCATTGCCCGCCGCGACCATGGAGGCCACCCGGCCCGCGTCCCGCCAGGACCAGGACCCGTCGCCGACCCAACCGCCCAGCACCCGGCCCAGCGCCTCCCGGAACACCAGGGCGCCCACCGCGTGCAGCTCGGGCAGCTGCCTCCCGCCGCTGGAGAACAGCAGCTTCCCGAACGGGGCGTGTTCCAGCAGCTCGGCCAGGACCGCCGCGGCCCGCGCCCCGGTCTGGCCGAGGGCCGCGCCGGCATCCGCGTAGACGTGCGGGAAGGACGCGGCCAGTTGCGCCGTGTGCCGGTGGTACGGGTATCCGCCGAGCAGCACCAGCCGCGTCCCCCGACCGGCGGTGGCCTGCACGAACCGCGTGAGGCGCACCGGATCCCCCGCGCCCGTGTGCAGCTGGAGCGGCAGCCCGGACGCCACCGCGCTCCACAGCAGGTGCCGCAGGAGTACGGGGTCACGTACGGGCTCGCCCCTGACCCGTCGGGCCAGCCACCGCCCGGCCGCCCCGCTCACCTCGCCCGGATCGGGCGGCTCGGGCGCGCGGTCCAGGACGACCGGATAGTCGGCGGCCGCGCCGCAGGTGAAGGCCACGGCCCCGGTGGCGGCGTGGTGCATGGCCTCGGCGAGATTGGCGAGGAAGGCGGCCACCGTCCCGGAGGTGTCGGCGACCTGCTCGGCCAGCAGCTCCGGCCGGACCGCCTCGAAGGTCTCGGCGTTCCCGGCGAGGGCCAGCTCCTTGGGGCCGGTGACGTCACCCGCCACGCCGGTGTCGACCAGGTAGGCGCCGACCCCGGCGCCCCGCAGCAGCAGCCGAGCGGACTCGACCGTGCCCAGCTCGCGCCGCCGGGCCAGATAGCGGGCGGGAGCGCAGTGCGGCTCCAGCCCGAGCAGCGGCGGGCACCAGCGGCGCACCGCGAAACCGGTCTGCGTGTCGAAGAAGGTGGTACCCGCGGCGGGCGGGCCGGCCGAGCGGATCAGCTCGGCCTCGAAGGTGCCCAGGCCCAGCTCCGCACGGAGGACTCCGTGGCAGTACTGGTCCACCAGGGGCGGCGTTTCGATCATCCGGGCATCCCGTTGCGGACGTGGGGAGGGTTCCACACGTCCTAACGGGTGAGCGGGGTGTGAGGTGTTGCTCGCGCTGTTGACCGAGCGACCACTCCGGACCCCGGACGGCGCCCGGAAGGGGTCAGGCCGCCGGGTTCTGCTGCCCGCCGAGCTGGATGCCGGCCATCCGCGTCCACTCGTAGGGGCCGGTGCGCACGCGCGCGGCGAACTCCCCGTCGAACTCTTCGTGGAGGGTCAGTCCGGCCTTCTCGGCTGCCAGCTGGGCCACCGCGAAGGTCGGGGCGACCAGGTCGCCCCATTCGCCGTCGTTGCCCACGAGCACGATCCGGGTGCCGGCCTGGCCGATGTGGGCGAGGTGGCCTTCGGCGCCGCCGTGCAGCCCGGCGAAGGCGCCGATCTGCCTGGCCAGCTTCGCCGCGGTGCGGTCCTGCTTCTTGTCTGCGGTGGTGTCTGCCATGGACAGCATGCTACCGGCGAGTAATCAGCGGAGGAAGGGATCCACGGCCACCGCCACGAACAGCAGCGACACATAGGTGATGGACCAGTGGAACAGGCGCATCTCCTTGAGCTTCGCTCCCGTCACGCCGGCCTTGGCGCGGGCGTGCAGCGCGTGCGCCTCCCACAGCCACCAACCGCCCGCGACCAGCGCGACCGCCGTGTAGAACCAGCCGGTGTACCCCAGCGGGGTCAGCAGCAGCGAGACCCCCACCATCACCCAGCTGTAGAGGACGATCTGCCGGGCCACGACCTTGTTGCCCGCCACGACGGGGAGCATCGGCACGCCGACACGCGCGTAGTCGTCCTTCACCTTCATGGACAGCGGCCAGTAGTGCGGCGGGGTCCAGAAGAAGATGACGAGGAAGAGGATGACCGCGGCCCAGGAGACCTCGTTCTTGACCGCGGACCAGCCGATGAGCACCGGCATGCAGCCCGCGATGCCGCCCCAGACGATGTTCTGGGCGGTGCGCCGCTTCAGCAGCATCGTGTAGACGACGACGTAGAAGAGGAGCGCGCCGAGCGCGAGGGCGGCCGAGAGCCAGTTGATCAGCAGGCCGAAGAAGAGCGTGGAGACCACACCGAGCGTGATGCCGAAGGCCAGGCACTCACGCGGGCTGACCATGCCGGTCACCAGCGGGCGCTGCGAGGTCCGGTCCATCAGGGCGTCGATGTCGCGGTCGATGTACATGTTCAGCGCGTTGGCGCCGCCCGCGGACAGGTAGCCGCCGAAGCAGGTCGCGAGGACCAGCCACAGCGACGGCACACCCTGCTCGGCGAGGAACATCACCGGCACTGTGGTGATCAGCAGAAGTTCGATGATCCGCGGCTTGGTCAAAGCCACGAAAGCCATGACCCGGGCCCCGAACGGCCGGTGGACGGGGCTCGTCCCGAGCACCCCCGCTGGACGGGATTCGACGGCCGTCACACGCACCCCTGAGAGAGAATCCAGCAAGCCCGGACTCGCACCGTTCAGTGAATGAAAGGCCGGTTGAGGCTTGCGCGTACCACGCCACTCTAGACGTTGCGCTTCCGTCGCCCCGCGCCGGGGTCGCTTCGTGTTGGGCTGATCGGACGGGGCGGGCAGGTGAACACGGGCTGCCGGCGTGGTGACGGACCGTGGGCACTCGAATAGCTGCACGCCGTTGCGGGGGTAGGCTCGGAATCGCGCCGGTGCGACCGTTCGTCACCGGGAACAGACATGTGGAGAGGAGCCCTGACCAACGGTGAGCATCAAGCCGACCACCACAGAGCTCGAGTGGACCGAACTGGACCAGCGGGCCGTCGACACCGCCCGCATCCTGGCCGCTGACGCGGTCCAGAAGGTCGGAAACGGCCACCCCGGTACGGCGATGAGCCTGGCCCCCGCCGCGTACACCCTCTTCCAGAAGGTGATGCGGCACGACCCGGCGGACCATGAGTGGGTCGGTCGCGACCGCTTCGTGCTCTCCGCGGGGCACTCGTCCCTCACCCTTTACACCCAGCTCTACCTCGGTGGCTTCGGCCTGGAGCTGGACGACATCAAGGCGTTCCGCACCTGGGGCTCCAAGACCCCCGGTCACCCGGAGTACGGCCACACGGCCGCCGTCGAGACCACCACCGGTCCGCTGGGCCAGGGCATCGCCAACGCGGTGGGCATGGCCATGGCCGCCCGCTACGAGCGCGGCCTGTTCGACCCGGAAGCCGCCCAGGGCGCCTCCCCGTTCGACCACATGATCTACGCGATCGCGGGCGACGGCTGCCTCCAGGAGGGCATCTCCCACGAGGCGTCCGCGCTGGCCGGCCACCAGAAGCTCGGCAACCTGGTGCTGCTGTGGGACGACAACCACATCTCCATCGAGGGTGACACCGAGACGGCCGTCTCCGAGGACACCCTCGCGCGTTACGAGGCGTACGGCTGGCACGTCCAGCGCGTCGCGCAGCAGGAGAACGGCGACCTCGACCCGAAGGCGCTGTTCGCCGCCCTCCAGGCCGCCAAGGCCGAGACCGGGCGCCCCTCCTTCATCGCGATGCGCTCGATCATCGCCTGGCCGGCCCCGTCCGCCCAGGGCACCGAGGCCTCGCACGGCTCCGCGCTCGGCGACGACGAGGTCGCGGCCACCAAGCGCGTCCTCGGCTTCGACCCGGAGCAGACCTTCGAGGTCTCCGACGAGGTCATCGCGCACACCCGCGCTCTCGGCGACCGCGGCCGCGAGGCCCGGGCCGCGTGGGAGAAGGACTTCTCCGCCTGGCGCACCGCCAACGCGGAGCGCGCCGCCGAATTCGACCGCATCAACGCCAACGAGCTGCCCGCGGGCTGGGAGGACAAGCTCCCCGTCTTCGAGGCCGGCAAGGGCGTGGCCACCCGCGCCGCCTCCGGCAAGGTGCTCCAGGCGCTCGGCGCGGTCATCCCGGAGCTGTGGGGCGGCTCGGCCGACCTGGCCGGCTCCAACAACACGACCATCGACAAGGACTCCTCGTTCCTGCCGGTGGGCAACCCGCTGCCGGAGGCCGACCCGTACGGCCGCACCATCCACTTCGGCATCCGCGAGCACGCCATGGCCGCGGCCATGAACGGCATCGCCCTGCACGGTCACACCCGCATCTACGGCGGCACCTTCCTGGTGTTCTCCGACTACATGCGCAACGCCGTCCGCCTCTCCGCGCTGATGCACGTCCCGGTGACGTACGTGTGGACGCACGACTCCATCGGTCTCGGCGAGGACGGCCCGACCCACCAGCCGGTCGAGCACCTGGCCTCGCTGCGCGCCATCCCGGGCCTCAACGTCGTCCGCCCGGCCGACGCCAACGAGACCGCCATCGCCTGGCGCGAGATCCTGCGCCGCCACACCAAGGTGTTCGGCAAGGGCGCGCCGCACGGTCTGGCGCTGACCCGCCAGGGCGTGCCGACCTACGAGCGCAACGAGGACGCCGCCAAGGGCGGTTACGTGATGTTCGAGGCCGAGGGCGGTCCCGCCGAGGTCGTCCTCATCGGCACCGGCTCCGAGGTGCACCTGGCCGTCGAGGCCCGCGAGCAGCTCCAGGCCGAGGGCGTCCCCACCCGGGTCGTCTCCATGCCGTCCGTCGAGTGGTTCGAGGAGCAGGACCAGGAGTACAAGGACAGCGTCCTGCCCTCCTCGGTGAAGGCCCGCGTCGCGGTCGAGGCCGGCATCGGCCTGACCTGGCACCGGTACGTCGGCGACGCCGGCCGGATCGTGTCGCTGGAGCACTTCGGCGCCTCCGCCGACGCGAAGGTGCTGTTCCGCGAGTTCGGCTTCACCGCCGAGGCCGTGACCGCCGCCGCCAAGGCCTCCCTCGCCGCAGCCGCGCGCTGACGCCCGTACAAGACCAGTAGGAGATGCAATTCCCATGACAGACGCACTCAAGCGCCTCTCCGACGAGGGCGTGGCGATCTGGCTGGACGACCTGTCCCGCAAGCGCATCACGTCCGGCAACCTGGCCGAGCTCATCGACCAGTCGCACGTGGTCGGTGTCACCACCAACCCGGCGATCTTCCAGAAGGCCATCAGCGGCGGCGAGGGCTACGAGCAGCAGCTCACCGACCTCGCGACGCGCAAGGTCACCGTGGACGAGGCCCTGCGCATGATCACGACGGCGGACGTCCGCGACGCCGCCGACATCCTGCGGCCGGTCTACGACCGCACGGACGGCCAGGACGGCCGCGTGTCCATCGAGGTCGACCCCCGTCTGGCCCACCAGACCGCGGCGACCGTGGCCGAGGCCAAGCAGCTGGCCTGGCTGGTGGACCGCCCGAACACGCTCATCAAGATCCCGGCGACCAAGGCCGGCCTGCCGGCGATCACCGAGGTCATCGGCAAGGGCATCAGCGTCAACGTCACGCTGATCTTCTCGCTGGCGCGCTACCGCGAGGTCATGGACGCGTACCTGGCGGGTCTGGAGAAGGCCAAGGCCGCCGGCCTGGACCTCTCCCTGATCCACTCGGTCGCCTCCTTCTTCGTGTCCCGCGTGGACAGCGAGATCGACAAGCGCCTGGACGCCGTCGGCACCGACGAGGCGAAGGCCCTCAAGGGCAAGGCGGCGCTCGCCAACGCCCGGCTGGCCTACGAGGCGTACGAGGAGGTCTTCTCCTCCGACCGGTGGAACGCCCTGGAGCGTGTCGGCGCCAACAAGCAGCGTGCGCTGTGGGCCTCGACGGGCGTCAAGGACCCGGCGTACAAGGACACCCTGTACGTGGACGACCTGGTCGCCCCGAACACGGTGAACACCATGCCGGAGGCCACCCTGGAGGCCGCCGCCGACCACGGCCGGATCACGGGTGACACCGTGCGCGGGACCTACGAGCAGGCGCGCGCCGAGCTCGACGCGGTCGCGAAGCTGGGCATCTCGTACGACGATGTGGTGCAGCTGCTCGAGGACGAGGGCGTCGAGAAGTTCGAGGCGTCCTGGAACGACCTGCTGAAGTCGACCGAGGCGGAGCTTGAGCGCCTCGCCCCCACGGAGGCCTGAACACCTTGTCTGTAAACGGAGCGAACCCGCTTCGTGACGCACAGGACCGGCGGCTCCCGCGCATCGCGGGGCCGTCCGGCCTGGTCATTTTCGGCGTTACGGGTGACCTGTCGCGCAAGAAGCTGATGCCTGCCGTCTACGACCTGGCCAACCGCGGTCTTCTCCCGCCGGGCTTCTCGCTGATCGGGTTCGCCCGCCGCGAGTGGGAGCACGAGGACTTCGCCCAGGAGGTGTACGAGGCCGTCAAGGAGCACTCGCGCACGCCGTTCCGGGAGGAGGTCTGGCAGCAGCTGGTACAGGGCTGCCGGTTCGTGCAGGGCGACTTCGACGACGACGCGGCCTTCGAGACCCTGAAGGCGACGATCGACGACCTCGACAAGGCGCAGGGCACGGGCGGCAACTTCGCCTTCTACCTGTCCGTCCCGCCGAAGTTCTTCCCCAAGGTGGTCCAGAAGCTCAAGGACCACGGTCTGGCGCAGAAGGAGGGCTCCTGGCGGCGTGCCGTCATCGAGAAGCCCTTCGGCCACAACCTGAAGAGCGCCGAGGAACTCAACAAGGTCGTCCACGAGGTCTTCCCGCGTGACGAGGTCTTCCGGATCGACCACTACCTCGGCAAGGAGACCGTCCAGAACATCCTGGCGCTCCGCTTCGCCAACACGATGTTCGAGCCGCTCTGGAACCGGTCGTACGTCGACCACGTCCAGATCACCATGGCCGAGGACATCGGCATCGGCGGCCGGGCGGGGTACTACGACGGCATCGGCGCGGCCCGTGACGTCATCCAGAACCATCTGCTCCAGCTGCTCGCGCTGACGGCGATGGAGGAGCCCGGCTCCTTCCACCCCAAGGCGCTGGTGGCGGAGAAGCTGAAGGTGCTGACCGCCGTGCAGCTGCCCGACGACCTGGGCAAGCACACCGTGCGCGGCCAGTACGCGGCGGCGTGGCAGGGCGGCGAGAAGGTCGTCGGGTACCTCGAAGAGGACGGCATCGACCCCAAGTCGAAGACCGACACCTACGCGGCCATCCGCCTGGAGATCAACAACCGCCGCTGGGCGGGCGTCCCGTTCTACCTGCGGACCGGCAAGCGCCTGGGCCGCCGGGTGACCGAGATCGCGGTCGTCTTCAAGCGGGCCCCGTACCTCCCGTTCGAGTCGGGCGCGACCGAGGAGCTGGGGCAGAACGCCCTGGTCATCCGGGTCCAGCCGGACGAGGGCGTGACGGTCCGCTTCGGCTCCAAGGTTCCGGGCACCTCCATGGAGGTGCGGGACGTCACGATGGACTTCGCCTACGGCGAGTCCTTCACGGAGTCGAGCCCCGAGGCGTACGAGCGGCTCATCCTCGACGTGCTCCTCGGCGACGCGAACCTCTTCCCGCGTCACCAGGAGGTCGAGCTCTCCTGGAACATCCTCGACCCGATCGAGGAGTACTGGGACAAGCACGGCAAGCCCGCGCAGTACCCGGCGGGCACCTGGGGTCCGGTCGAGGCGGACGAGATGCTCGCACGAGACGGACGGAGCTGGCGCCGGCCATGAAGATCGACCTGACGGAGACCAACTCCAGCAAGATCAACGCCGCGTTGGTGCAGGCACGCCGGGACATCGGCACGCCGGCCATCGGCATGGTCCTCACGCTGGTGATCGTGACCGACGAGGAGAACGCGTACGACGCGCTCAAGTCGGCGAACGACGCGTCCCACGAACACCCCTCGCGGATCGTCGTCGTCGTCAAGCGGGTCAGCCGCTCGCCGCGCAGCCGCCAGGTCGCCCGTCTCGACGCGGAAGTCCGCGTCGGGGCGGACTCCGGCACCGGCGAGACGGTTGTGCTCCGCCTTCACGGCGAACTGGTCGACCACGCCCAGTCGGTGGTTCTCCCTCTTCTGCTGCCGGACGCCCCCGTGGTGGTCTGGTGGCCGGACGGCGCCCCCTCGGACCTGGCGGGCGACCCGCTGGGTGCGCTGGGCCAGCGCCGGATCACGGACACGTACGCCACCGAGGACCCGATCGGGGCCCTCGGCGGGCGGGCCGCGGCGTACGCGCCCGGGGACACGGACCTGTCGTGGACCCGGATCACGCCGTGGCGCTCCATGCTGGCGGCCGCGCTGGACCAGCAGAACCTGTCGGTGTCCTCGGCGACCGTCGAGGGCGAGGCCGACAACCCGAGTTGCGAGCTGCTGGCCATGTGGCTGGCGGACCGGCTCCAGGTCCCCGTCAAGCGCACGCTGTCGTCGGGCCCCGGCCTGACGGCGGTGCGGCTGGAGACCAAGGACGGCGCGATCGTCCTGGACCGGGCGGACGGGGCGCTGGCCACGCTGTGCATGCCGGGGCAGCCCGACCGTGCGGTGGCGCTCAAGCGCCGCGACACGGCCGAGCTCCTGGCGGAGGAGCTGCGCCGGCTGGACCCGGACAACACGTACGAGGCTTCGCTGAAGTTCGGCGTGTCGAAGCTGGACTCGTCCACGCCGGCCGAGGCTCCGGCCGAGGTCTCCGCCGAGGCCGAGGCCAAGGCCGAGGCCCCGAAGCCGGCGGCCAAGCCGGCGAAGAAGGCCGCGGCCAAGTAACCCGGCCCTGCGGGTCCGCTGCTCCGGCTCCGACCCGGACGCCGGTGGGGCTGCACATGCTGCTGCGCGGCATGTGCAGCCCCGCCCGGCTTTTCAGGGCCGGCTCCGCGCACCGGTACCCGCACACCACCAGACCTACCGACAAGGCGGCAGCACATGGGTATGACGACTCCCCAGGTCGTCGTCCACCGGGACAAGGAGCTGATGGCCCAGGCCACGGCGGCCCGGCTCATCACGAAGATCGTGGACGCGCAGACGGCCCGCGGCAGCGCGTCCGTCGTCCTCACCGGCGGCCGCAACGGCAACGGCCTCCTCGCGGCGCTCGCCGCCGCCCCGGCCCGGGACGCGGTCGACTGGTCGCGCCTCGACCTGTGGTGGGGCGACGAGCGTTACGTCCCCGCCGACGACCCCGAGCGCAACCACACCCAGGCCCGTGCGGCCCTCCTGGACTCCGTCCCGGTGGATCCAGCCCGGGTACACGTCATGCCGGCCTCTGACGGCCCGTACGGCAACGACGTGGACGCCGCCGCGGCGGCGTACGCGGCCGAGCTGGCGGCGGCGGCCGGGCCGGAGGACCACGGCCCGGTCCCCCGCTTCGACGTGCTGATGCTGGGCGTCGGCCCCGACACCCACGTGGCCTCGCTCTTCCCGGAACACCCGGCGACCCGTGAGGCCGTACGCACGGTGGTCGGCGTCCACGGTGCCCCGAAGCCCCCGCCCACCCGGATCTCCCTGACGCTCCCGGCGATCCGGGCCGCCCGAGAGGTCTGGCTCCTCGCGGCGGGCGAGGACAAGGCCGGCGCGGTGTCCATCGCCCTCGGCGGCGCCGGGGAGTTCCAGGCCCCGGCAGCGGCCGCCTACGGCCGCTCCCGCACCCTGTGGCTCCTGGACCGCGCGGCAGCCGCCAAGCTCCCCTCCGGGATGTACCCGCCGGCCTCCTGACGTACGGCGAAGCGCCCCGCACCGACCGGTGCGGGGCGCTTCCTCATGTCAGGCGTGTCAGGTGTGTCAGCCGCGGCCGCGCAACTCACGGTAGGCGGCCACCAGGGCCTTCGTCGAGGCGTCCAGGCCCGGTACGTCCGCACCCTCCGTCAGCGCGGGCTCGACCCGCTTGGCGAGGACCTTGCCGAGCTCCACGCCCCACTGGTCGAAGGAGTCGATGTTCCACACCGCGCCCTGGACGAACACCTTGTGCTCGTACAGGGCGATCAGCTGGCCCAGCACCGCCGGGGTGAGCTCGGCGGCCAGGATGGTGGTCGTCGGGTGGTTCCCGTGGAAGGTCTTGTGCGGGACCAGCGACTCGGCGGCGCCCTCCGCCCGTACCTCGTCGGCCGTCTTGCCGAAGGCCAGTGCCTGGGTCTGCGCGAAGAAGTTCGCCATCAGCAGGTCGTGCTGGGCGGCGAGGGAGGAGCCCAGCTCCGCCACCGGGCGCGCGAAGCCGATGAAGTCCGCGGGGATCATCTTCGTCCCCTGGTGGATCAGCTGGTAGTAGGCGTGCTGCCCGTTGGTGCCGGGCGTGCCCCACACCACCGGACCCGTCTGCCACTCCACCGGACTGCCCTCGCGGTCCACCGACTTGCCGTTGGACTCCATGTCCAGCTGCTGCAAGTAGGCGGTGAAGCGGGAGAGGTAGTGGCTGTACGGGAGCACCGCGTGCGACTGCGCGTCGAAGAAGTTGCCGTACCAGATGCCCAACAGGCCCAGCAGCAGCGGGGCGTTCTCCTCCGGCGGCGCCGTGCGGAAGTGCCGGTCCATGGTGTGGAAGCCGCCGAGCAGCTCGCGGAAGGCGTCCGGACCGATCGCGATCATCAGGGAGAGGCCGATGGCCGAGTCGAAGGAGTAGCGGCCGCCGACCCAGTCCCAGAAGCCGAACATGTTGGCCGGATCGATGCCGAAGCCGGTCACCTTCTCGGCGTTGGTCGACAGCGCCACGAAGTGCCGCGCCACGGCCGCCGTGTCACCGCCGAGCCCCGCCAGCAGCCATTCGCGCGCCGAAGTGGCGTTGGTGATGGTCTCGATGGTGGTGAAGGTCTTGGAGGCGATGATGAACAGCGTCTCGGCCGGGTCCAGGTCGCGCACGGCCTCGTGCAGGTCCGCGCCGTCCACGTTGGACACGAAGCGCACCGTCAGATCGCGGTCGGCGAAGGCGCGCAGCGCCTCGTAGGCCATCGCGGGACCCAGGTCGGAGCCGCCGATACCGATGTTGACGACGTTCCTGATGCGCTTTCCGGTGAAGCCGGTCCACTGACCCGACCTGACCTGGCCGGAGAAGGCCGCCATCTTGTCGAGTACGGCGTGCACCTCGGGGACGACGTTCTCGCCGTCCACCTCGACGACGGCGTCCGCCGGAGCGCGCAGGGCGGTGTGCAGGACCGCCCGGCCCTCGGTCACGTTGATCTTCTCGCCGCGGAACATCGCCTCGCGCAGCTCGGCCACGCCCGTCGCCGCCGCCAGTTCGCGCAGCAGCGTCAGCGTCTCGTCGGTCACGAGGTGCTTCGAGTAGTCGATGTGCAGGTCCCCGGCGCGCAGGGTGTAGCCGGCGCCGCGGCCCGGATTCTCCTCGAACAGCTCCCGCAGATGCGTCTGCCCGAGCTCCTCCCGGTGCTTGCCGAGTGCGAGCCACTCCGGCGTCCGGTTGAGCTTCGTACGTCCCTCACGTCGCCCACCACCACCCTCGCTTGACGCGCTTCGCGCGGCGGCCTGATTTGCGTTCATCTCGGACATCAACCCACTTCTTCCGTCCTGTCGTGCCCCGCCGGGCTCCAACTTAAGGGATGCGAAGCGGCGTATCGGACATCGCCTTCGGCCCGGACACGCACGAAGAGGCCCGGTCACGCAGGAGAAGACTCCTGGGTGACCGGGCCTCAATTCACACGCGTCGGGCGGATTCAGATCTCTCCGCGCAGTTTGGCGAGGGCCTCGGCGAGGATCGCCTCGCCGTCGGCGTCCGTGCGCCGCTCCCGCACGTACGCCAGGTGCGTCTTGTACGGCTCGGTACGCGGCGGCGCCGGCGGGTTGTCCCGGTCCTGGCCGGCCGGGAACCCGCAGCGCGGGCAGTCCCAGGTGTCCGGCACCTGCGCGTCGCTGGCGAAGCTCGGCTGCGTCTCGTGCCCGTTGGAGCACCAGAAGGAGATGCGCAGGCGGGGCGCGGACTCGCCGCGCTCGGCCTCACCCATCGGCCCCGCGCCGACCCGGCTACCACGGATCGCGTTGCCACTTGCCACGGTCGTAACTCCCCTGCGTGATGGTGCCGCCAAGCATGAGGTATGTCTGCTCAAGACACCCCGGGTACGAAAAGCCCAACTCACGTTCAGCGTGCGGAGGGATCGTCCCCCCTCAGGCGCGGGGAGCAGAATAACTCGTTCCGCAACCAGGGTGCAGGACCTCATGATAGGCCGGGCACCGCCGACCGGACTGCCGGAATGGCCAGAACGGTCAGCTGCTCGACTTCGACAGGAGGCCGAGCGCCATGATGCACACGAACCACAGGACACCGACCACGACGGTGATGCGGTCCAGGTTGCGCTCCGCGACGGAGGAGCCACCGACGGACGACTGCATGCCGCCGCCGAACATGTCGGAAAGGCCGCCGCCCTTGCCCTTGTGCATCAGCACGAGCAGCATCAGCAGGGCGCTGAAGACGATCAGGGCGATCGAGAACCCCATAATCACGGCTGATTCCTACTTTCTGGCTTTTCTGGCTTTCCGGCTGTGTGCTGGATGTGCGCGAGGGCCAGCGGCTGGTGTTCAGCCTCTGGCCCCCGCAAGGGTACGACGGATCCGTCCTACCGCATACTCACTGGTCGCGGAAGCGGACGATCTTGACGAACTCGTCCGCGTCCAGTGCGGCGCCGCCGATCAGGGCTCCGTCGACGTCGGGCTGGGCCATGATCGCCGCGATGTTCCCGGACTTCACCGAGCCGCCGTACTGGATGCGGACCTTGTCGGCCAGCTCCTGCGAGTACAGCTCCGCGAGACGGCCGCGGATCGCACCGCAGACCTCCTGGGCGTCCTCGGGGGTGGCGACCTCGCCGGTCCCGATGGCCCACACGGGCTCGTAGGCGATCACGATGGACTCGACCTGCTCGGCCGGGATGTCCCCCAGGCCGCCGTCGACCTGCTTCAGCGTGTACTCGACCTGCTGGCCGGCCTTGCGGATGTCCAGGCCCTCGCCGACGCACAGGATCGGGGTGAGCCCGTGGCGGTAGGCGGCCTTGACCTTGGCGTTGCAGAGCTCGTCGGTCTCGGCGTGGTACTGGCGGCGCTCGCTGTGGCCGACGGCCACGTACGTGCACTTCAGCTTCGAGAGCATCGAGCCGGAGATCTCGCCGGTGTAGGCGCCGGAGTCGTGCGCGGAGATGTCCTGCGCGCCGAACTTGATCTTCAGCTTGTCGCCCTCGACCAGGGTCTGGACGGAGCGCAGGTCGACGAAGGGCGGCAGGACCGCGACCTCGACGGCGTCGTAGTCCTTGTCGGCGAGCGCGAAGGCGAGCTTCTGGGTGTGGGCGATGGCCTCGAGGTGGTTGAGGTTCATCTTCCAGTTGCCCGCCATCAGCGGGGTGCGGCCGTTCTCAACTGCGGTCATTACGGGTCAGCCCTCCAGGGCGGCGAGGCCGGGGAGCGTCTTGCCCTCGAGGTATTCGAGGGAAGCGCCACCACCGGTGGAAATGTGGCCGAAAGCCTTCTCGTCGAAGCCGAGCGTACGCACGGCCGCGGCCGAGTCGCCGCCGCCGACGACGGTGAAGGCGCTGCTGTCGACCAGGGCCTGCGCGATGGCCGTGGTGCCGCCCGCGTAGTCCGGGTGCTCGAAGACGCCGACCGGGCCGTTCCAGAAGACGGTCTCGGCATCGGCGATCTTCGACGCGTAGAGCTCGCGCGTCCTGGGGCCGATGTCCAGGCCTTCCTTGTCCTCGGGGATGCCGTCCGCGTCGACCGTCTCGAAGGTGGCCGGGGTCTTGCCCTTGAGGTCGGGGAACTCCGCCGAGACCAGCACGTCGACCGGGAGCACCAGCTCGACGCCGGTCTCCTTCGCGCGCTTCATGTACTCGGTGACCTGCGGGATCTGGTCCTCCTGGAGGAGGGAGATGCCGACCTCGTGGCCGAGGGCCTTGAGGAAGGTGTACGCCATGCCGCCGCCGATGAGGATGCGGTCGGCCTTGCCGAGCAGCTGGTCGATGACGGCGAGCTTGTCGGAGACCTTGGCGCCGCCGAGGACGACGACGTAGGGGCGCTCGACCTCGTCGGTCAGCTTCTTCAGGACGCCGACCTCGGTGGCGATGAGGTAGCCGGCCGCGTGCGGGAGGCGCGCGGGGAGGTCGAAGACCGAGGCGTGCTTGCGGTGGACGGCGCCGAAGCCGTCGCCGACGTAGACGTCGGCGAGCTCCGCGAGCTGGTCCGCGAAGGCGCCGCGCTCGGCGTCGTCCTTCGCGGTCTCACCGGCGTTGAAGCGCAGGTTCTCGATGACGGCGACCTGGCCGTCGGCGAGGGCGGCGACGGTCTCCTTGGCGGAGTCGCCGACGGTGTCGGTGGCGAACGCCACGTCCGCACCGAGCAGTTCGCCGAGCCGGACGGCGGCCGGGGCCAGCGAGAAGGCCGGGTCCGGGGCGCCCTTGGGGCGGCCCAGGTGCGAGGCCACGATGACGCGGGCGCCGGAGGCGGCGAGCTTCGCGATCGTGGGCTGGACGGCGCGGATGCGGCCGTCGTCGGTGATGGTGCCCTCGGCCAGCGGGACGTTGAGGTCCGCGCGGACGAAGACCCGCTTGCCCTTGACGCCTTCGGCGAGCAGTTCGTCGATCGTCTTCATGTGTTTCTACTCCTTTGTGCCCTTCGCTCGAAGGGCGAGGAAGGGAGAACGAGGCAAGCAACAGGGCCCGTGCGGCGCTTCGTCGCGCTGCCCGGACCCTGTGCTCACACCGTGGTGCCTTACCTAGAACCGGGCGACCTTAGAGCTGGCCACCGACGAAGACCGTGAGGTCGACGAGACGGTTGGAGTAGCCCCACTCGTTGTCGTACCAGCCGACGACCTTAACCTGCGTCCCCTCCTGGACCATCGTCAGGGAGGAGTCGAAGGTGCAGGACGCGGGCCAGTTCACGATGTCGGAAGAGACGATCGCGTCCTCGGTGTAGTCGAGGATGCCCTTGAGCTGACCCTCCGCGGCCTTCTGGAAGGCGGCGTTGATCTCTTCCACGGTGGTCTCGCGGGAGAGCTCAAGGACCAGGTCCGTGACCGAGCCGGTCGGGACCGGGACGCGCATGGCGATGCCGTCCAGCTTGCCCTTGAGCTGCGGGAGGACCAGCGCGGTGGCCTTGGCGGCACCGGTCGAGGTCGGGATGATGTTCTCGGCGGCGGCGCGGGCGCGGCGCAGGTCCGAGTGCGGGAAGTCCAGGATGCGCTGGTCGTTCGTGTACGCGTGGACCGTCGTCATCATGCCCTTGACGATGCCGAAGTTCTCGTCGAGGACCTTGGCCATCGGCGCCACGCAGTTGGTGGTGCAGGAGGCGTTGGAGATGACGTGGTGGTTGGCCGCGTCGTACTTGTCCTGGTTGACGCCCATCACGATCGTGATGTCCTCGTCCTTGGCCGGAGCCGAGATGAGGACCTTCTTCGCGCCTGCGGCGATGTGCTTGGCGGCGTCGGCCTTCTTGGTGAAGATGCCGGTCGACTCGATGACGATGTCGGCGCCCAGCTCACCCCAGGGGAGGTTCGCGGGGTCACGCTCGGCGAAGGTCTTGAAGGTGTTGCCGCCGACCGTGATGGTGTCGGCGGTGTGGGAGACCTCGTGCTTGAGGCGGCCCAGGATCGTGTCGTACTTGAGCAGGTGCACCAGGGTGGCGTTGTCAGTCAGGTCGTTGACACCGACGATCTCGATGTCCGCTCCCTGCTCAAGGAGCGCCCGGAAGTAGTTGCGGCCAAT
Organism: Streptomyces sp. NPDC006463; assembly: GCF_042870715.1. Classification (NCBI taxonomy): domain Bacteria; kingdom Bacillati; phylum Actinomycetota; class Actinomycetes; order Kitasatosporales; family Streptomycetaceae; genus Streptomyces; species Streptomyces sp. NPDC006463. The sequence continues at coordinate 129,331 of NZ_JBIAHP010000002.1, forward strand.
TCGGCCAAAACCGTTGATGCCTACGCGGATCGTCACGAACCGATCTCCTCGTTGGTGCGCCGGTAAGAGCGCCGGCGAGCTGTAAATGGGATGTCCCCGACCGCTTACGACCCTACCTCTCCGTGAGCTTTTGGGTGACATCGGTCGGAGCCTGACACGCCCCGAGGTCCGGCGCCGGAAGCTCCGGAACGGGACCTCGGGACCTCGTGCGCCGTCACTCAGGGTGAGTGCCGGGAGGGCCGCTGATCAGCGGTTCAGCGCTCGCAGCGCCTTACCGACGAGTAGCGCGCGGTCCGCGGGGGCCGGCAGGTGTTCCAGGCCGAAGCCGAGGAGCACGGTGTCACGCGTAGTGACCGCGGCATAGGACTTGAAGAGCTCTCCGGTCCGGGCCCAGTCGCCGGGAACTTCAGGGCTTCCCACAGGCGCGCCCTGGGCGGTCCAGGCGCCGAGGGAGGTCTCGAACCCCTCCACGGCCTGGTCCGCGCCGCCGACCTTCAGGCGTGCCTCGTCCGCGAAGACGCCGCGGCCGCCGGAGCCTCCGTCGGTGATGTAGGAGAGCGAGACCTCGACGGTCTTGCCCGCGTAGGCGCTCAGGTCGAAGGAGACCTGCTTCCAGCCGCCGGAGGAGCCCGTGAAGCTGTTCCACGCGCCGCTGGTGCCCTTGGCGGTGCAGCCGCCGCCGTCCAGGGTGAGGTAATGGCGCAGGAACGGGTGGCCGTTGACGAAGAACCCGGCGCCGCACTCCTCGGGAACGGCCGTGCTGCTCAGGCCGCCCGCGTCCGGCAGGGTGGTCCAGTCGTCCGCGCCCACCGTGTGCGCCTCCAGCACGGCGTGGTCGTAGGCCTCCTCGGTGTTCCAGCTCAGCGCGAGCGCCAGCTGCGGCTTGTCGGCGGCGGTGACCTTGGTCAGGTCGACCGTGCGGACCAGCCGCTTCCAGTCGTCGTCCTCGTGGAGGGCCGAGGCCATCGAGCTGCCCGCGTAGGGGGCGTACGGGTTCACGACCCCTGTGAACTGGCCCGCCTGCGCGCTCTTGAACTGCGGGAACTGCGCGGGGGCCAGGGTCTCGGAGGTCACGGTGTAGGAGCCGGGGGCGTTCAGCGGGTTGCCCGCGGCGTCACCGAGGCCGCCCTTCGCGCCGTTCAGCGGCCCGGCGCCGGTGAAGCCGTTGGCACCGGGGGTGCTGGTACGGCCGTACGCGCCGAGCCAGTACTGGCTGAAGTCGTTGGTCACGGCGCGGCCGACCTGGGCGTTGCCGCCCGCCAGCTCACCGGCCTCGATCAGCTTGCCGCCCTCGTTCAGGAAGTCGCGCACCGCCAGCTGGGTGTCGCCGCCGGGGGTCTTGGCGCCGGTGTAGTGGACGGCCGTACCGAAGTGGGACAGCACACCGAGGTGGTGCGGGACGCCCTGGGTGGCGACGTCCCAGACCGCGGCGGACCTGCCGTTGGCGCGCAGGGCGTCGACGTAGGTCTGGGCGTGCTGGGCCTTGGTGCCCTCCTCCGCGATCACCAGCACGTCCGCGCGCGGCCGCTCGGCCACCGTGTACGTGAAGTGCTCGCTGGAAACCGTCTTGCCGGAGCGGTCGCGGCCGGTGAACCAGACCTCGACCTTGTCGCCGGGCCTGGCGCCGTCCACCTCGGCCCGGTACTCGTCGAACCAGTTGTTGTCGTCGCCGCCGTAGACGTCGCCGCCCTTCCAGGCCCTCAGGTCCTCGTCGTGCGTGCGGCCGCCGTTGATCCTGAAGTTGAGCTCCTTGTCCTTCAGCGCCTTGCGGGCCGTGACGGCGACCGTCTGGTCCTCGCCGCGGGCGACGTAGGAGGTGGTGAAGGGGTCGAGCGTGAAGTCGGCGGCGCTCAGGCCCACGGAGGACGCCGGCCGGTCCGGGTGCGCGGCGCTCTCGCCGACCGAGAGGGCGAAGGAGACGTTCTTGGCGAACTCCGCCTGGATGAGCTTCTCGTCGTCCGGGAAGTTGAAGCCGGAGGCGCAGTCCTCGGGCTTCCACTGGTCGTTCGGGTCGCTCGCGGAGGCCGTCTGGCAGGTGGTCATCTCCGGCGTGAACATCATGACGCCGTTGACGTTGGAGGCGTGGCCGTCGGCCTCGCCGTTGGTGGTGTAGAGCTCGGAGGAGACCTGTGGGTAGTAGCCGGGGACGGCGGGGTTCTCCGGGGTGCCGGCGAGCGCCTTGTAGGCGATGTCGTCGGGGGTGGGGGTGGCCACCTGCCAGCCCACGCCGTAGAGCAGCAGCTCGGCGGCGGAGTGGTAGTTGACGGCGTACTCGAAGCCGATGCGCTTCTCGAAGGCGTCGAGGGCGGCGGTCTCGGGCTCGGAGGACGCCTTGGGGCCGCGGTAGGTCTCGCTCGCCTGCCTGGGCGAGGAGCCCTCGTTGTCGTAACCCCACTTGAAGGCGAAGTTCCGGTTGAGGTCGACCCCGTCGCCGGTGGTGATCTTGCCGTCGCCGTTGTTGTCGCGCAGGTTCTTGCGCCACAGCCGCTCGCCGTCGGGCGCGTGCGTGAAGTCGTACCCGTCGGGGTTGGCCGAGAGCAGGAACCACAGCTCCGTGGAGTCCACGAGGCTGGTGATCCTCGGGTCCTTGCCGTAGTTGTCGAGGGTGTGGTGCATCAGCCGCCGGGTCATCTCGGGGGTGATCCACTCACGGGCGTGCTGGTTGGACATGTAGAGCACGGACGGCTTGTCGCCGTCCTTGGTCTTCCTGGCGTTCTTGCTGACCTTGAGGGCGAGGATGTCCTTGCCCTGGACGGTCTTGCCGATGGAGACGACCTTGGTGAGCGCCGGGTTCTGCTGGGCGGTCCGCAGGATCTCCTCCTGGAGACCGCCCTTGCCGCTGTACGGGCGGAACACGCCGTCCCCGGCGGCCTTGGCGCGGGCCAGGCCCTCGGCCGGGACCTTGCGTTCGGTGAGCTTGACGCCCTGGGCGGTGAGCTCCCCGGCCTGGGCGCCGGTGAGGAAGAGCTCGACGGCAGCGGTGCCGGTCTGCGGGACCTGCTTGTTGAGCTCGTGCGCGTCCTGGCCGGCCGCGAGGACGAGCGGGACCTGCTCCCGGGTGATGTCGGCGTCGTAGACCCGCACTTCGGCATCGGATGCGGCGGTGGAACCCGGTTGGGCCTGCGCCGCGCCGGGCAGTACGGCAAGTGTGGTTCCGAAGACGAGTGCGCTTGCGGCGAGGATCGATCTCGCGCGGTGCCTCATGTGCCCCCCTGGGCGTCGTCTGCCACGAAAGCGTTCGGACGCCAGCCTCAAGACCGGCCCATGCTCATGTCAATGGGGCCTACGGGAAAGGGACCCGCGCGGGTGATCGCGTGGGTCCCTTTGACGTACGGCTTCACGGCTAACCGGCCATGTTGTCGGCCATCTCCTCGCTGAGGTCGAGGTTGGACTCCGTACCCGGGATGCCGAGGTCCTGGGCCCGCTTGTCGGCCATCGCCAGCAGACGGCGGATCCGGCCCGCGACGGCGTCCTTGGTCAGCGGCGGGTCGGCGAGCGCGCCGAGCTCCTCCAGGGAGGCCTGCTTGTGCTCCATGCGCAGCCGGCCGGCCGCGGCGAGGTGCTCGGGGACCTCCTCGCCGAGGATCTCCAGCGCGCGCTGGACGCGGGCTCCGGCGGCCACCGCGGCCCGCGCCGAGCGGCGCAGGTTGGCGTCGTCGAAGTTGGCGAGGCGGTTGGCGGTGGCGCGCACTTCGCGCCGCATCCGCCGCTCCTCCCAGGCCAGCACCGACTCGTGCGCGCCGAGCCGGGTCAGCAGCGCGCCGATCGCGTCGCCGTCACGGACCACGACCCGGTCGACCCCGCGTACCTCGCGCGCCTTGGCGGCGATGGAGAGCCTGCGGGCGGCGCCCACCAGGGCCAGGGCGGCCTCCGGACCGGGGCAGGTGACCTCCAGGGAGGAGGACCGGCCCGGCTCGGTCAGCGAGCCGTGGGCCAGGAAGGCGCCGCGCCAGGCCGCCTCGGCATCGCAGGTGGCACCGGAGACCACCTGGGGCGGGAGACCCCGGATGGGGCGTCCGCGGCCGTCCACGAGGCCCGTCTGGCGCGCCAGCTGGTCGCCGCCGGCCACGACCCGGACCACGTAGCGGCTGCCGCGGCGCAGTCCGCCCGGGGCCATGACCACCAGGTCCGAGGAGTGGCCGAAGATCTCCAGGATGTCCTTGCGCAGCCGGCGGGCGGCGATCCCGGTGTCCAGCTCCGCCTCGATGACGATGCGGCCGCTCACCAGGTGCAGCCCGCCGGCGAACCGAAGGATCGCCGAGACCTCCGCCTTCCTGCAGCAGGTCCGGGTGACGGGGAGGCGGGAGATCTCATCCTTCACCGCGGGCGTCATCGCCATGGGCCGATCCTTCCATGCATCCGAAAAATACGGTCGTACGCGGCGGCGAGCAGCTCCGGATCATGCTTCGGAGAGCCGTCTTCCCTGGCCACCGGCGCCAGCTCGACCGCGGCACCGAACCGTTTTGCGGCATCGGCCAGGGACTCGCGGTCGGGCACGGCGGCCTCGTCGGCCAGCACCACGTCCAGGGCGAGTTTAGGGGCGTGTCGGGCCAAAACCTCCAAATGACGCTGCGGAGAGAAGCCCTCTGTTTCGCCGGGCTGCGGCGCGAGGTTCAGCGAGAGGACCCTGCGGGCCTTCGTCTCGACCAGTGCGTCCAGCAGTTCCGGCACCAGCAGGTGGGGGATCACGGAGGAGAACCAGGACCCCGGACCGAGCACCACCCAGTCGGCGTCCAGGACGGCCGCGACGGCCTCCGGCACGGCCGGCGGGTCGCCGGGCACGACCTGCACGGAGAGCACCTCGCCGGGGGTGAGGGCGACGGTGGCCTGCCCGCGGACGGTGTCGACGTCCTCGGGGCGCGCCGGGTCGTGGCCCCTGACCAGGGCCTGGAGCTCCAGCGGCACGGCCGACATCGGCAGGACGCGGCCTTGCGCGCCGAGCAGCTTGCCGACCAGGTCGAGGGCCTGGACGGGGTCGCCGAGCTGTTCCCACAGGGCGACGATCAGCAGGTTGCCGACCGCGTGCCCGTGCAGGTCACCCTCGGACTGGAAGCGGTGCTGGATGACGCGGGCCCAGGTCTGGCCCCAGTCGTCGTCCCCGCACAGCGCGGCCAGCGCCTTGCGCAGGTCGCCGGGCGGCAGCACGCCGAGCTCCTCCCGGAGCCGGCCGCTGGATCCGCCGTCGTCGGCGACGGTGACCACGGCGGTGAGGTCACCGGTGATCCGGCGCAAGGCGGCGAGGGAGGCCGACAGGCCCTGGCCGCCGCCCAGCGCGACCACCTTGGGCGCGGTGCCGCGCCGGCGGCCGGAGCGGCGTGCGCCGTCCTCGCCCCGGGAGGGGGCCAGACGGCGCAGGCGGCTCAGCCGCGGGGTCCGTGCGGTCACTCGCGCCCCATGTCCCGGTGGACTACGACGGTCTCGACTCCCTCGGAGGCGAGGCGGGCGGCGAGCTTCTCGGACATGGCCACGCTGCGGTGCTTGCCGCCCGTGCACCCGACCGCGATGGTCACGTACCTCTTGCCCTCGCGGCGGTAGCCGGTGGCGATGAGCTGGAGCAGCTCGGTGTAGCGGTCGAGGAACTCCTTGGCGCCGGGCTGGCTGAAGACGTACCCCGACACCTCCTCGTTGAGCCCGGTGAAGGGGCGCAGCTCCGGCACCCAGTGCGGGTTGGGGATGAAGCGGCAGTCGACGACGAGGTCGGCGTCGACGGGAAGGCCGTACTTGTAGCCGAAGGACATGACGGTGGCCCGCAGCTCGGGCTCCTCGTCCCCGGCGAACTGGGCATCCATCTTGGCGCGCAGCTCGTGCACGTTCAGGCTGGAGGTGTCGATCACCAGGTCGGCGTCGCCGCGCAGCTCGCGCAGCAGGTCGCGCTCGGCCGCGATGCCGTCGGTGATGCGCCCGTCGCCCTGGAGCGGGTGCGGGCGGCGGACCGATTCGAAGCGGCGGACCAGCGCGTCGTCGGAGGACTCCAGGAAGACGATGCGGCGGGTGACGCCCTTGCTGTCGAGGTCGGCGAGGGACTCGCGCAGGGCGTCGAAGAACTGGCGGCCTCGGACGTCGACGACGACGGCGATGCGCGCCACGTTGCCCTGGGAGCGGGCGCCGAGCTCCACCATGGTGGGGATCAGCGCGGGCGGAAGGTTGTCGACGACGAACCAGCCGAGGTCCTCCAGACACTTGGCCGCCGTACTGCGGCCGGCCCCGGACATCCCGGAGATGATCACCAGCTCGGGGATGGCCGCCTCGGCGGTCTCGCCGGGCTCCACTGTCGTGCCCGTACTCACCTGTGCTCCGTCTCGGTCGTGCGTGGTCTCGTGCTCGGTCATTGCTCGGTCCCCCGTTCGGACGATGTTCCCCCAGCTGACGCTGGGAGGTGACCCCACCCGGCTACCGCTGGGAGGAGCCCCCGCCCGCGGGGGCGGGGTTCTCATCCTCAATGATCTCTCCTGTGGCCGTGTTGACGGCAGGACCAGCGGGAACCGCCCGGGCGAGGGCCGCGGCCACGGTCTCCGCCGTCTTGCGGCCTATGCCGGGGACCTCGCAGATCTGGTCGATTGTCGCCTGTCTCAGCTTCTTCACCGAACCGAAGTGCTTGACCAGGGCCTGCTTGCGCGTCTCGCCCAGCCCGGGCACCTCGTCCAGCGGGCCCGCCTTGAGCCGCTTTCCTCGCTTGTTGCGCTGGTACCGGATGGCGAACCGGTGGGCTTCGTCACGTACCCGCTGGAGCAGGTAGAGGCCCTCGCTGGTGCGGGGCAGCACCACCGGGTCGTCCTCGCCGGGCAGCCAGACCTCCTCCAGCCGCTTGGCCAGGCCGCACACGGCCACGTCGTCGACCCCGAGCTCCTCCAGGGCCCGCTTGGCTGCGGCGACCTGCGGCTGCCCGCCGTCGACCACGACCAGCTGCGGCGGGTAAGCGAAGCGCCTGGGCCGCCCGTCCTCCTCGGGCGACGCACCGTCGCCCTCCTCCGGTTCCCACTCCCCGGTCTTCAGCTTCTCCTGGAGGTATCGGCGGAAGCGCCGGGAGACGACCTCGTGCATGGAGCGGACGTCGTCCTGCCCCTCGAAGGATTTGATCTGGAAGCGCCGGTACTCGCTCTTCCTCGCCAGCCCGTCCTCGAAGACGACCATGGAGGCGACCACGTCGTCGCCCTGGAGGTGCGAGATGTCGAAGCACTCGATGCGCAGCGGCGCGCTGTCGAGCTCCAGGGCCTCGGCGATCTCCTCCAGGGCCCGGGAGCGGGTGGTCAGGTCGCTGGCGCGCTTGGTCTTGTGCAGGGCGAGGGACTGCTGCGCGTTGCGGTGGACGGTCTCCATGAGGGCCTTCTTGTCGCCGCGCTGCGGTATGCGCAGGCTTACCTGCGACCCGCGCCGCTCGGCGAGCCACTGGCCCAGCGCGGCCGTGTCCTCGGGGAGCGCCGGGACGAGCACCTCCTTGGGGACGGCCTCGCCCTTCTCCTCTCCGTACAGCTGCTGGAGGGCGTGCTCGACGAGTCCGGCGGTGTCCACGGCCTCGACCTTGTCGGTGACCCATCCGCGCTGGCCGCGGACCCGGCCGCCGCGTACGTGGAAGATCTGCACGGCGGCTTCGAGCTCGTCCTCGGCGACCGCGATGAGGTCGGCGTCGGTGGCGTCGGCGAGGACGACCGCGTTCTTCTCCATGGCGCGGCGCAGCGCCCCGATGTCGTCGCGCAGACGGGCCGCCTTCTCGTACTCCATCTCCTCGGCGGCGTCGTGCATCTCCTGCTCCAGGCGGGAGAGGTACGTCCCGGTCCGGCCGGCCATGAAGTCGCAGAAGTCCTCGGCCAGTTCGCGGTGCTCCTCGGGGGTGACCCGTCCGACGCAGGGCGCGGAGCACTTGCCGATGTAGCCGAGCAGGCAGGGGCGGCCGATCTGGGCGGAGCGCTTGAACACTCCGGCGGAGCAGGTCCGTACCGGGAACACCCGCAGCATCAGGTCGACGGTCTCGCGGATGGCCCAGGCGTGCCCGTACGGACCGAAGTAGCGCACGCCCTTCTTCTTGGGCCCCCGCATGACCTGGACCCGGGGGTACTCCTCGTTGAGGGTGACGGCGAGGGAGGGGTAGCTCTTGTCGTCGCGGTACTTGACGTTGAACCGCGGGTCGTACTCCTTGATCCAGGAGTACTCCAGCTGGAGCGCCTCGACCTCGGTGGAGACGACCGTCCACTCGACGGAGGCGGCGGTGGTCACCATGGTGGCGGTACGGGGGTGCAGCCCGGCGAGGTCCTGGAAATAACTGGCCAGGCGCTGGCGCAGGCTCTTGGCCTTCCCGACGTAGATCACCCGGCGGTGTTCGTCGCGGAATCTGTAGACCCCCGGGGAGTCGGGGATCTGTCCCGGCTTGGGGCGGTAGCTGGAAGGGTCGGCCATGCCAACCACCCTACTGGCGCGGGCTGACAACGGACCGTACCCGTCGCCTCCGGCTGGGCCCCGGGCGGTCCGCGCCGCGGGGCCCGGCCCCCGGCCTCTGGCGGAAGCCGGGGGCCGGGCCCTGCGGGCGCGGGGGCTACGCCTCGGCGGTGACGCGGCGGCGGCGCAGGGTCAGCGCCCCGGCCCCGCCCAGCGCGAGCGCCCCGGCGGCTGCGGCCATCGCCGTCACCGTCGTCGTCCGCGTCGCGTCAGGCTCCGGGGAAGCCGCGAAACCACCGGCCCCGCCACCCTTGGCATAGGCCGAGCCGGGAAGCTTGTCCCCGTACGCCTCGGCGACCCTCGCCCGGTAGGCGCCCAGGCTCGTCCCCCCGGCGCCCACGGCCCGCACCGCGTCCTCGTCCAGCGGCAGCACCCTGCTGTCCCCGGCCACGTACCAGGCGTCTGTCTGCGGCTCCCGGAACACGGTCCCGCCGGGCAGCTTCGCGGCGCCCAGCTGCGCGTAGCGGAATTCGTCGTCGCCGGTGGCGATGTTCACGACCTGCCAGCCGGCCTCCGTCCGCGCGGTCCACAGCACGGCCTGCTGCCCGTCGGAGGAGACCGCCTTGCTGGCGAGGAACTCCAGGCGGGCGACGGGCGCCCCCGCCTTGCCCGCGACGAACTCCGGGGAGAGGTAGCTGACCGGTATCGCCTCCCCCTCTATCCGGGGCTGCGCGGCCGTCAGCGAGACCTTGCCCTCCCGGGCGAAGAAGCGGGAGAGCGTGGCCAGGGTGTCGGGGGCGGTGGCCGCCTGCGCGGCTGCCGCCCGGGTCTCGGCCGTGGCGGCCCGGGGCTGCGGCACGGGGGCGGCGACGGCCTGCGGGGCGAGGCCGAGGAGGGCGGTGGCCGCGAGGACCGCGGTGGCGGCGGTGGCGGTCGCGGCGGTGATGCGCAGGGTCATGGCGCTCACGCCCCGATCCGGTAGAGGGAGTGGGTCCAGGAGAAGGTGCCGTTGTCCACGTACCAGGCGTGCGAGGCCCAGTTGTAGCGGTCGCTGGAGGGCCACGGGTCGCCCCAGTAGACCCAGCTGTTGGCGGTGTCGTAGCCGTAGATCACGTGCATGTGGCCACCGCCGCCCGACCACTGGATCCGGGTCTCGACGGGGCGGTTGTTGTTGATCTCGGTCTGGACGGTGGAGTACTGGAGCCAGCCGGTCACGTAGGAGCCGGAGCTGATGCCCGCCCAGCGCAGGCCGGTCTGGACGTTGCCGAGGGTGGCCTGGTTGTTGGGGCAGTCGTAGCCCTGCTGGCGGTTGAAGGCGGCATTGCAGAACTGGTTCTGGCTGTAGTTGCGGCCGAACCAGGTGGCGATGGTGTTGCCGCCCGCGGCCCAGCACCAGTTGGTCTTCTCCTGCGCCTGCATGGTGATGTTCAGGCGCTTGTACGCGAGGGCGGCGCTTTCGGCTGGGGCGGCGGTGGTATCGGCGGCGGTGGTATCGGCGGCGGTGGCGGTGCCGGCACCGAGGGACAGGGCGAGGAGCAGGGCGGAGATGAAGGCGGCTGGGGAATGCCGCCGGATGCTGTTGCGCATCGCGTTCCTCCCGAGGCGGGGATGTGGGGGTGGAGGAGCGCGTCCGGACGCTGTGGAGGAGCATCAGGGTGTTGTCGGGATCAGGTCAACCCGCTTCAATACGCGGTGACATCGCGGTGTGAACGGTGGGGCTGCGGTGTGAATGGTGACTGTCGTTTCACCTGGTCCGCCAGAGCCGCCGAAGCGGTCCCCCGTGCCCGCACGCGTGAACGTTCACAGAGGAGGCGCCATGCGGCCGACCGGGGACACGGCGGACTCGGCGGACTCGGCAGAACTCAGCCGGCTGCTGCGCGGCGGCCCCTTCCACCTCGCCCTGCGCGCCGCCCTCGCCGCACGCGGACTGCCCCTGCACCGGGTGCAGCACCGGCTCGCGGCCCGGGGCATCAAGGTCGGTGTCACCAGCCTCAGTTACTGGCAGCAAGGCGCCCGGCGGCCGCGGCACGCCGAGTCCCTGCGGGCCGTTACCGCCCTGGAGCAGATCCTGGAGCTGCCCGACGGGGCCCTCGTCCGGCTGCTCCTCTCCCCGGAACCCGCGCCCGGGCCCGCCCGCCCGGCCGCCCGCTCGTACCGGGCCCTGTTCAGCGTCGGCGGGACGGTGGAGCAGCTGCTGGACGGGATGGAACTCCCGTCGGACGGCGGGCTGCACACGCTCGCCCACCACGAGCGGGTCCGCGTCGGCCCGGCGGGCGAGATGCTGGCCCGCGAGTCGCAGCAGATCGTCCGGGCCCACCGGGACGGGGTCGACCGCTACCTCGCCGTCCACCACGGCGATCCGGGCTGCGACGTGTCCCGGATCGGCGTGACGGCGTACGAGAACTGCCGCACGGGCCGCGTGCGGTGCCACCCGGAGGCCGGGGTGGTGGTCGCGGAGCTGCTCTTCGACGCCCGGTTGCGGCGCGGGGACACGTACGTCTTCGGCTACGGCATCGAGGACGGCACGGGCGCCCGCAGCGGCGAGTACGTGCGCGGCTTCAGCTACGCGGGCGGCCAGTACATGCTCCAGGTCCGCTTCGACGAGTCCGCCCTGCCGGTGCGCTGCCGCCGCTTCGCGCGCAGCGGGCCGAAGGCCCCGCGCACCGGACTCGCGGACCTCACGCCGAGCGGCCGCCACCGGGCGGTGCACCTGGTGGAGCAGGCGGTACGGCGCGGGATCCTCGGGATCGTCTGGGACTGGGACTGACCTGGGACCGGGACGGACCGGCTCCGCTCCCGGTCAGCCCGCGACGAGCTTGCCGTTCTCCGCCTTGACGGGGACCGCGGGCAGCGGGTCGGTGGCCGGGCCGCGCAGCACCTTGCCGGTGGCCACGTCGAAGCGGCTGCCGTGGCAGGGGCAGTTGCCCTCGCCCTCGACGATCTTGTCCAGTACGCAGCCGGCGTGCGTGCACTGGGCGCTGAACGCCTTGTACTCGCCCTCCGCCGGGCAGCTGACGATCAGCTTCCGCTCCCGGTACAGCTTCGCCCCGCCGACCGGGACCTCGGCCGCGGCCCCCAGCTCCACGGGGGCGGTGGGCGTCGCGGGGGTGTTCCCGCCGGTGCTGCTCTCGGCGGAGCAGGCCGCGAGTGCCGCTCCGGCGCCGGCCGCTCCCGCGAGCGCGGCGGCGCCCCTGAGTACGGTACGGCGGGCGGGGGACGGCGAGGCGGACATGGAACTCTCCTGGAGAAGCGGGCGGGGCACGGCGCACCCGACGATACCGCCGTCCGATGGGGTACCTTCCCCCGCGTGATCGTCGTCGGCGGAGAAGCCCTCATCGACCTGGTGCCCGTGGCGCGGCCGCCGGGCGCCCTGCTGCCCCGGCCGGGCGGCGGACCGTACAACACCGCTCTCGCGCTCGGCCGCCTCGGCGCCGAGGTGGCCTTCTGCTCCCGGGTCTCGGCCGACGGCTTCGGCGAGAACCTGCTGACCGGGCTGCGGGCGGCCGGCGTGGACCTGTCGCTGGTGCAGCGCGGGCCGGAGCCGACCACCCTCGCCGTGCCCTCGCTGGCCGCGGACGGCTCGGCCTCGTACGGCTTCTACGTCGAGGGCACCGCGGACCGGCTGTTCACCCTGCCGCCCACCCTCCCGGCCTCCGTACGGGCCCTCGCGCTCGGGACCTGCTCACTGGTGCTGGAGCCGGGCGCGAGCGCGTACGAGGCCCTGCTGCGCCGGGAGTCACGGCGCGGGCTGCTGACCTTGCTGGACCCCAACATCCGGCCGGCGCTGATCGCGGATCCGGCGGCCTACCGCGCCCGGTTCCTGACCCGGCTGCTGCCGTACGCGTCCGTCCTCAAACTGTCGGAGGAGGACGCCTTCTGGCTGGGGGGCCGGCCCCGCGACTGGCTGGCGGCGGGGCCGTCGGCCGTGGTCCTGACCCGGGGCGCGGCGGGGCTGACGGTCTGGACGCGGGAGGGCGCGGAGCACTCGGTGGCGGCCCGCCGGGTCACGGTGGCGGACACGATCGGGGCGGGCGACACCGTCAGCGCCGCTCTGCTGCACCGGCTCTCGGATGCGCGGGACCGCGCGGTGGACTGGCCCGACGTGCTGGCCTACGCCGCGCACGCGGCGGCGTTGACCTGCACGCGGGCGGGCGCGGAGCCGCCTTACGCGGCGGAGCTGTAGCGCTTCAGCGCAGCGCGGCCCAGACGGTCCGGGCCACGGCGGGGGCGAACTCCTCCACCGGCTGGACCACGTCCGGACCGGAGAAGTGCAGGAAGAAGGCCCGCTGGAAGCAGGCGCCGAGCAGCAGGGACGCGGCGGCCCGCGGATCGGCGTCGGGGCGCATGCGTCCGGCGTCGAGCTCGCGCCGCAGCCGCCCGGCCAGGGCGTCGATGATCACGTGCGGCCCGGCGCCGATCTTCCGCACGCCCTCGCGGTGGCGGGTGAGCAAGGCGGGGTCGGCGAAGAGCGAGGCCGCCATGGGCATCGCGTCGGCGTAGAAGAGCGAGGCGTGCCGGGCGATGGCGGCGAGCCCCTCCTCGACCGCGTCCTCGCCCGCGTCCTCTTCCGGCTCGGCGAGCAGGGCGGCCATGAGCGGGCCCGCGTTGGGCGTGCGCTCCATCAGCACCCGCACGAACAGCTCTTCCTTGTTCGCGAAGTGCTTGTAGAGAGCGGCCTCGGAGCAGCCGGCCTCGCGGGCGATGGCCTTGGTGGTGGCGCTCGCCAGTCCGCTGGTGCGCATCAGGGTCTCGGCGGCGTCGAGGAGCCGCTCGGGGGTGGGACGGCTTGACTTTGAGGTGAGCATTCACTCACCCTAGTCCAAGCGTGGGTGAGTAAATACTCACCCACCACCTGTTCCGCCTCTTCGACCATGGGGGAATCCATGAAGATCACGGTGTTCGGTGCCACGGGCGGCGTCGGCCGCGAAGTCGTCCGGCAGGCACTCGACGCGGGGCACGAGGTGACCGCGGTGGTCCGCGACCCGGCCCGCCTGACCGTCCCCGCGCACGAGCTGCTCCACGTGGCCACGGTGGCCGACGTGACCGACCAGGAGGCGCTGCTGCCGGTGGTGAGCGGTCAGGACGCGGTGGTCTCCGCACTGGGCGCGGCGTCCAACAAGCAGGCCAAGGAGACTCCCATCGCCGGCCCGGCCCTGGACGCGATCACCTCGGCCATGGACCGGGCGGGCGTGCGGCGGCTGTCCGCCGTCAGCGCCGCTCCGGTCGGTCGGCTGCCGGACGGCGAGGGGGTGTTCACCCGGGCCGTGGTCTACCCGCTGCTGCGCAGGCTGCTGCGGGACCTGTACGCGGACCTCGCGGACATGGAGGCGGTGATGGGGGCGAGCGGTACGCAGTGGACGGTCATCCGCCCGCCGATGCTCCGGAACAAGCCCCATACCGGGACGTACCGGCGCGCGATCGACGGCAACGTGCGGGGCGGCCGGGCCATCGCCCGCGCGGACGTCGCGGACGCGCTCCTGGCGAGCCTGACGGACCCCGCGACCGCGTGCCACGCGGTGGGAGTGGCGTCGTAGGGCCCGGCCCCGCCGCTGGGGCCCAGCCCCGGGCGGCGAACCCGCAACGGCACGGCAGACGCGGAGGGGCGCCGGCCCGAACACCGGCGAAGTCGCAGGCCGCGGCGCCGCTCCCGGTGCTCCGCCCCGGACCCCGCGCCTCAAACGCAGGCGGGGCTGGATTTGGCTCATGTCGCCGTCCGGCGGAGCCGGGGTGCCGCGCAGCGGCAAATCCGGTCCCGCCGGCAGAATCCAGCCTCGTCGACCTTTGAGGCGCGGCCGGAGGCAAGACCAGCCCCTCCGGCGTTTGAGGAGCGGGATGGCCGGCCCCCGGCAACGGCGCCGCAGACGCCGGAGGGGCCCGGCCGACCGGCCGAGCCCCTCTCGCCGAGCTCAGCACAGCGGCTACGCCTTGCGGGCCCGCGCCGCCGTCTTCTTGGCCGGGGCCGCCTTCTTCGCGGCAGCGGCCGTGGCCGCCTTCTTGGCCGGGGCCTTCTTCGCCGGGGCCTTCTTGCCCGCGGCCCTCGCCGGAGGCAACTCCGCGTCGGAGACACGGTCCGCCCCCAGGACGTCCCGCAGGAACTTGCCCGTGTGGCTCGCCCCCACGGACGCGACCTGCTCCGGCGTGCCCTCGGCCACCACCAGGCCGCCGCCGTATCCGCCCTCCGGGCCCATGTCGATGACCCAGTCCGCGGTCTTGATGACGTCCAGGTTGTGCTCGATGACGATCACCGAGTTCCCCTTGTCCACCAGCCCCGAGAGCACCTTGATCAGCTTCGAGATGTCCTCGAAGTGCAGACCCGTCGTCGGCTCGTCCAGCACGTACACCGTCCGGCCCGTCGACCGCTTCTGGAGCTCCGAGGCCAGCTTCACGCGCTGCGCCTCGCCACCCGACAGCGTCGGCGCGGACTGGCCGAGGCGGACGTAGCCCAGCCCGACCTCGTTCAGCGTCTTCAGGTGGCGCGCGATCGTCGGCACCGCCTCGAAGAACTCCAGCGCCTCCTCGATCGGCATGTTGAGGACTTCCGCGATGGACTTGCCCTTGTAGTGGACCTCCAGCGTCTCCCGGTTGTACCGGTCGCCGTGGCAGACCTCGCACGGGACGTAGACGTCCGGCAGGAAGTTCATCTCGATCTTGATCGTGCCGTCGCCGGAGCAGTTCTCGCACCGGCCGCCCTTCACGTTGAAGGAGAAGCGGCCCGGCAGGTAGCCGCGCACCTTCGCCTCCATCGTCTCCGCGAACAGCTTGCGCACGTGGTCGAAGACACCCGTGTACGTCGCCGGGTTGGAGCGCGGCGTCCGGCCGATCGGCGACTGGTCGACGTGCACGACCTTGTCGACGAGGTCGTCCCCGTCCACCCGGGTGTGCCGTCCCGGCACCGACCGTGCGCCGTTGAGCTCGCGCGCCAGGTGCGTGTAGAGGATGTCGTTGACCAGAGTCGACTTGCCCGAGCCCGAGACACCCGTGACGGCCGTGAGCACGCCGAGCGGGAAGGCGACGTCGATGTCCTGGAGGTTGTTCTCCTTGGCGCCGTGGACGGTCAGCTTCCGCTCACCGTTCACGGGCCGGCGTACGTCCGGGATCGCGATGGACCGCTTGCCGGACAGGTACTGCCCGGTCATCGAGTCGCCGTTCTTCAGCAGCTCCTTCAGCGAACCGCTGTGCACCACCTTGCCGCCGTGCTCACCGGCGCCCGGGCCGATGTCCACGACCCAGTCGGCCACCTTGATGGTGTCCTCGTCGTGCTCGACCACGATGAGCGTGTTGCCCATGTCCCGCAGCCGCACCAGCGTCTCGATCAGCCGGTGGTTGTCGCGCTGGTGCAGGCCGATGGAGGGTTCGTCCAGCACGTAGAGCACGCCGACCAGGCCGGAGCCGATCTGCGTCGCGAGGCGGATGCGCTGGGCCTCGCCGCCCGACAGGGTGCCGGCTGCGCGGTTCAGCGAGAGGTAGTCCAGGCCCACGTCGACGAGGAAGCGGAGCCGCTCGTTGACCTCCTTCAGGACCCGCTCGGCGATCTTCTTGTCGCGGGCGTCGAGCCGCATCCTGCCGAGGAAGTCCGCGCACTCGCTGATCGACATCGCGGCGACCTCGGCGATGGACTTCTCCATCACCGTCACGGCGAGCACGATCGGCTTGAGGCGGGTGCCCTCACAGGTCGGGCAGGGCACCTCGCGCATGTAGCCCTCGAAGCGCTCACGGCTGGCGTCGCTCTCGGACTCCGAGTGCCGCCGCTTGACGAAGGGCACGGCGCCCTCGAAGGCCGTGGTGTACGCCCGCTCCCGCCCGTACCGGTTGCGGTAGCGGACCTCGATCTGCGTCTTGTGTCCGTAGAGCAGGGCCTTCTTCGCGCGCACCGGCAGCCCGGCCCACGGGATGTCGGTCCGGAAGCCCAGTTCCCCGGCGAGCGCGCCGACCAGTCGCTGGAAGTAGTCCTTGGTGTGGCCGAGCGACCACGGCGAGACCGCGCCCTCGTCCAGGGACTTCTCCTCGTCCGGAACGATCAGCTCCGGGTCCACCTCCATGCGGGTACCGATGCCGGTGCACTCGGGGCAGGCGCCGAAGGGCGAGTTGAAGGAGAAGGAGCGCGGCTCCAGCTCCTCGAAGGACAGGTCGTCGTACGGGCAGTAGAGGTGCTCGGAGAACATCCGCTCACGCTCGGGGTCGTCCTCGGCGAGGTCGACGAAGTCCAGGATGACCATGCCGCCGGAGAGGCCGAGGGCCGTCTCCACCGAGTCGGTGAGCCTGCGCTTGGCGCTGTCCTTGACGGTGAGGCGGTCGATGACCACCTCGATGGTGTGCTTCTCCTGCTTCTTCAGCGTCGGCGGCTCGGAGAGCTGGATGGTCTCCCCGTCCACCCGCGCCCGGCTGTAGCCCTTGGTCTGCAGATCGGCGAAGAGGTCGACGAACTCGCCCTTGCGCTCGCGCACCAGCGGCGAGAGCACCTGGAAGCGGCTGCCCTCGGGTAGCGCGAGCACCTTGTCGACGATGGCCTGCGGCGACTGGCGCGAGATCGGCCTGCGGCACTCGGGACAGTGCGGCTTCCCGATGCGGGCGAAGAGGAGGCGCAGGTAGTCGTAGACCTCGGTGATGGTGCCCACGGTGGAACGCGGGTTGCGCGAGGTCGACTTCTGGTCGATGGAGACGGCCGGGGAGAGGCCCTCGATGAAGTCGACGTCGGGCTTGTCCATCTGCCCGAGGAACTGCCGGGCGTACGAGGAGAGCGACTCGACGTAGCGGCGCTGGCCCTCGGCGAAGATCGTATCGAAGGCCAGGGAGGACTTGCCCGACCCGGAGAGTCCGGTGAAGACGATGAGTGAGTCGCGGGGCAGGTCGAGCGAGACATTCTTGAGGTTGTGCTCGCGAGCGCCACGAACGATGAGACGGTCGGTCACGCCGGTCCGCACCTTTCTTGAGAGAGCGGGGGGGCACGGGGCCCCCGTCCCAGGGTATGGGGGGTGCCTCTGCGATGGACTTCTGTCCGGACTTCGAGCGTATAGCACGCACATTCGATTTACGGCACTACTCCAACCGCTTCACCCGATCGTGTGGCCGCGGGCCCGCGCCCACTAGGCTCGACCTCATGACTGATCATGTGCACGACCTGCGATCTGTACGTGAAGCGACCGACCGGCTGCTGACCGCTGTCGAGAAGCTGGACAACGCCGCCCTCACCGAGGAGTCACTGCTCCCCGGCTGGAGCCGGGGCCACATCCTGGCCCACCTCGCACGCAACGCGGACGCCCTCGTCAACGTCTTCGAGGGGCGCCCGATGTACGAGAGCGCCGAGGCGCGCGACCAGGACATCGAGCGCGACGCCGGCCGGCCCCTGGAAGAACACCTGGCGGACCTCCGTGATTCCGGGGCCCGCTTCCTCGCCACCACGGAGCCCGACCAGGACTGGTCCCGCACCGTCGAGCTGCGCAACGGAGTCACCGACCTCGCCGCGAACGTCCCCTTCCGCCGCTGGGTCGAGGTCGAGCTGCACCACGTCGACCTGAACATCGGCTACGAGCTCTCCGATCTCCCGGACGAGTTCGCCGACCGCGAGATCACCTTCCTCGCCGACCGCTGGTCGGGCCGGCCGGAGGTGCCGCCGACGGCCCTCGCCACGGGGGACGGGCGCGGCTGGCGCACCGGCTCGGCCGGGGACCCGGCCGTCACCGTGTCCGGCACCCCCACCGGGCTGCTGGCCTGGCTGGCCGGCCGCGGCGACAAGGGCGCCTCCCTGACGACGAGCGGTGGCCCGCTCCCCGAGCTCCCCCCGCTCTAGGATCAAGACATGACGTACACCGGAGAGGTCAAGGTCGGCGGCCCGGCCGACGTGCACGAACTCGCGGACCTGATGATTTCCAAGGTCGCGGTGGGCCCCATGAACAACAACGCCTACCTGCTGCGCTGCCGGGCCACCGACGAGCAGCTGCTGATCGACGCGGCCGCGGACGCGGACGCACTGCTGAGCCTGATCGGCGACGACGGCATCGCGTCGGTCGTCACCACCCACCAGCACGGCGACCACTGGGGCGCCCTCCAGGCCGTGGTCGACGCGACGGGGGCGACCACGTACGCGGGCGCCCTCGACGCCGAGGGCATCCCGGTGGCGACCGACGTCCTGGTCGCGGACGGGGACACCGTACGCGTCGGGCGGGTGGAGCTCACCGCCCGCCACCTCGTCGGTCACACCCCCGGCTCGATCGCACTGATCTACGACGACCCGCACGGGCACCCGCACGTCTTCACCGGGGACTGCCTCTTCCCCGGCGGCGTCGGCAACACGTGGGGCGACCCGAAGGCCTTCGCGACGCTGATCGACGACGTCCAGCACAAGATCTTCGAGCAGCTGCCGGACGAGGCCTGGGTGTATCCGGGGCACGGCAACGACACCACGCTCGGCGCCGAGCGTCCGCACCTCGCCGAGTGGCGCGAGCGCGGCTGGTAGACCCGCAATCCGTCAACTTCGGTACGCGGGGCACTCCTTCCGGTCGATGATGACCGAACCCACGTCCTGAGGGACAGGGAAGGGGTACTTGCTGCACCATGCAACAAGACCCCTCCCCGTCCCTCTCTCCGCCCCTCTCTCCGTCTTCGACCACACCTCCGCCACGGGCTCCGGCCCCGTCCGCGCCCGACTCCGTGCCCGCGTCCGGGCCCGCCCCCTCGATGCTGCGCCTCGCCTCGGCCTCGCTCGCCGGGACCGCCATCGAGTTCTACGACTTCTTCGTCTACGGGACCGCCGCCGCCCTCGTCCTCGGCCCGCTCTTCTTCCCGTCCTTCTCCCCGCTCGCCGGGACCCTCGCCGCCTTCGGCACCTTCGGCGTCGGCTTCCTCGCCCGCCCGCTGGGTTCGGCGGTCTTCGGCCACATCGGCGACCGCTACGGCCGGCGCCCGGTGCTCCTCGCCTCCCTGCTGCTCACGGGCCTCGCCACCGTCGCCGTCGGCTGCGTGCCGACGTACGCCTCCATCGGCATGGCCGCCCCGGTACTCCTGCTCCTGCTGCGCTTCCTGCAGGGCCTCGGGCTCGGCGGCGAATGGGGCGGCGCCGTACTGCTGACCGCCGAACACGCCCCCGAGGCGCGGCGCGGCCTGTGGTCGAGCTTCCCGCAGATCGGCCCGGCGGTGGGGTTCCTGCTGGCCAACGGCCTGATGCTGACCCTGTCCGCCGCCCTGACCGACGGGCAGTTCCGGGCCTGGGGCTGGCGGGTGCCCTTCTGGGCGGCCGGGCTGCTGGCACTGGCCGGCCTGTGGCTGCGCCGCTCCGTGGAGGAGACCCCGCAGTTCCGCGCGCTCGCCGAGACCGGCCGCCGGGCCGAGGCCCCGCTGACAGAGGTCGTACGGGAGCACTGGCGGCTGCTCCTGCTCACCGGCGGGGCGCTGTCGGTGGGGTACGCCGTCTTCTACGCGGTCACCACCTGGTCCCTCGCGTACGCCACCGAACACCTCGGCGTGCACCGCACGGTGATGCTCGCCTGCATCATGGCCGCGGTCGCCCTCAAGGGCCTGGCGACCCCGCTGGTGGCGCTGCTCGGCGACCGCCACGGACGCCGTCCCCTGTGCCTGATCGGCTGCGCGGTCTGCGCGCTGTGGATGTTCCCGTTCGTGGCGCTGCTGCGCACGGCGGATCCGCTGCTGATGACGGTGGGGTTCGTCGGGGCGCTGTTCGGCATGGTGACGATGTTCGCGGTCGTGGGCGCGTACCTGCCGGAGCTGTACGCGCCGCGCATCCGGTGTACGGGCGCGGCCGTCGGCTACAACCTGGGCGGTGTGCTGGGCGGGGCGCTGACCCCGATCGTGGCGACGGCGCTGGCGGACGGCTCCGCTCCGCCGTGGGGGGTCGCGGTGTACCTGACCGGGATCGCCCTCGTCTCGCTGGTCTGCTTCGCGCTGCTGCCCGAGACGAATCCGCTGGTCGCGCAGGCCCGCACGACGGGCCCGGGGGCGGGCACGGGAACGGGGGCGGCCGAAGCGGCCGCCCCCGTGTAGACCCGCGGGCCCGCTTACGCGTCGATGCTCTCCGGGCGGGGGGGGGGGGGGGCGGCCCCCCCCCCCCCCCCGGGCCGCCCCCCCGGCGGGGGGGGGGGGGGGGGGCGCCCCCCCCCCCCCCCCCCCCCCCCCCCCCCCCCCGGGACCCCGCCCGG